>URWC01000010.1 GCA_900551555.1 uncultured Collinsella sp.
GGGCCCCCGTCAATTCCTTTGAGTTTTAGCCTTGCGGCCGTACTCCCCAGGCGGGACGCTTAATGCGTTGGCTGCGGCACGGGGGGATCGTCCCCCCACACCTAGCGTCCATCGTTTACGGCTGGGACTACCAGGGTATCTAATCCTGTTCGCTCCCCCAGCTTTCGCGCCTCAGCGTCGGTCTCGGCCCAGAGGGCCGCCTTCGCCACCGGTGTTCCACCCGATATCTGCGCATTCCACCGCTACACCGGGTGTTCCACCCTCCCCTACCGGACCCAAGCCGCGGAGGTTCCGGGGGCTTCGGGGGGTTGAGCCCCCCGCTTCGACCCCCGGCCTGCCGGGCCGCCTACGCGCGCTTTACGCCCAATGAATCCGGATAACGCTCGCCCCCTACGTATTACCGCGGCTGCTGGCACGTAGTTAGCCGGGGCTTCTTCTGCAGGTACAGTCTTGACTCTTCCCTGCTGAAAGCGGTTTACGACCCGAAGGCCTCCGTCCCGCACGCGGCGTCGCTGCGTCAGGGTTCCCCCCATTGCGCAAGATTCCCCACTGCTGCCTCCCGTAGGAGTCTGGGCCGTGTCTCAGTCCCAATCTGGCCGGTCGGTCTCTCAACCCGGCTACCCGTTGTCGGCACGGTGGGCCGTCACCCCGCCGTCTACCTGATGGGCCGCGGAGCCATCCCCTCCCGTCGGGGCTTTAGCCGGGGTGCCATGCGGCACCCCGGGGTATCCGGTATTACCCGTCCTTTCGGGCGGCTATCCCGGGGGAGGGGGCAGGTTCTCCACGTGTTACTCAGCCGTTCGCCACTCGCTTCCACCCGAAGGTGGGTGCCGTTCGACTTGCATGTGTTAGGCGCGCCGCCAGCGTTCATCCTGAGCCAGGATCGAACTCTCCGTCCAAAATAAATGGGCTTCGAGCCCGTCCGGTCCTCACAACTATTAGCTGATCGGTTCCGTTCGATTCATATGGTTCTAGTATAGGAAAAGGAATTTCTCGGGGCCGCCTCTCGGCGGCCTTGCGAAAAACAAATCCAAGTTAGACCATTTCAAATGGTTCGATGTCTGCCCGGATGCGACACTTGAAGTGTCCATCCTCGCAGTATCCGGTTCTCAAGGTGCACGCTTTGCGGCTCATCCGGTCCGACCGGGCCGCGCGGCAAGGAGATATATTGCCAGACCGGAGGGGCCCCGCGGGCGGGAATCTGGGCGTACACATTTCCTACACATCTTGGGATCCGACTAACGTTTGCCAGCCGTTACCTACCGCTCGCCGAGCATCTCTTTATATAAGGCAGTCTCATGGTTAAAGCGGATACGTCCCCCTAGCTAAAGCACAGCCAGCATCGAGCAACTCATCACGTTCTTCCACCGAGAACCCCTCGGCGTAGACGCGCACCACTGGTTCGGTCCCGCTAGGACGAACCAGCAGCCACGTGTCATCCTCGAATGCCAAACGCAAGCCATCCATATGACTAACGTTTTGCGGCACCTTGCCACAAATCGACTTGGGGTTTACGCCCGGCAGCAGGGTTCGTAACGTTTCGGCATCTTCGGCCTCAAGGCGCAAATCCCGTCGACCGTAACTCGTCTTACCAAAACTGTCCTCGAGTTGGTCGACCAGAACGCCCAAAGGCGCGTCCGTCTTAGCCATAAGCTCACACAGAATCAGACAGGCGAGGATTCCATCGCGCTCGGGCATATGCGCGGCGATGCCGATACCACCGGCTTCTTCACCGCCTATGAGGACGCCGCCCTTCTTCATCTCCGCCGCTATATATTTGAAACCGACTGGTTTGACGGTCACGCGGCAGCCAAGCGCCTCGGCAATGCGACGCACGAGCGTCGAGCATGAAAGATTGACGACGACGCGCCCCTCCAAATTACGAAATTGAACCAAGTCGCCCAAAACGAGCGCCATGATCTGATGCGGATGTATATATCTGCCGCGCTCGTCAACCGCACCGATACGGTCGGCGTCGCCGTCGGTCACCAGACCAGCGCAAGCTCCGTCATCGATAACCGTGCGCTCGCAAGCGTCCACCCAAGGCTCAACGGGGTCGGGGCAGATATCTTCTTGGTCAGACGCCTGCCCGGCGTGAATCTCGTGCACCTCAACGCCAAGCTCGCGCAGCAAGTCGGCTAGATAACCCTGGGCTGCGCCGCCCATGGGATCGACAACCACGCGCAGGTGCGCGCCGCGGATGGCTTCGGCATCGACAAACGATGCCACCGCCTGCATATAGTCAGGAATGATATCCGCGGTGCGATATTGCCCCTCGATCCCCATTGGCTCGGGAGCCATGGTCTCTTCGAGCTCTTCGATGACATCCTGGTTGGCGGTCGAGCCGTCACCCATGCGAATCTTGAGGCACAGATAACCCTGCGGATGATGGGACCCCGTCACCATGAGCGCGCCGCACGCCTCACCGTCATAAGCCGCCGCCCACGTAAGGGCAGGGGTCGGAACAGGTCGCGAAGCGAGCACGGCGTCCAGCCCGTGCGCTGCTAGCACGCCCGCCGCAAGCTCAGCGAACTCGCTCGCCAGGGGCCGGGTGTCGAACCCTATATATACCGTTTTGCCCGGATTGGTCTTTTGCCACAACTCGCCGACGGCATCGGCGATACGGGCAACGTTATCGGCAGTGAAGTCCTCATCGACGCGAGCGCGCCAACCGTCAGTTCCAAAATGAATTATCGCGCACACGCGCAGACACCTCACAGTGTTTGGATCATGGTACGCGTGAGGTATACCCGCAACACGCACTCAGCAACCTGCCGGCACCAGCATTCACCATTTGGGCAAATGCTGCCGAGGACATGCAAGCAATAAAAAACCGCCCCGTATGGAGCGGTTTTGCCCTTTATATATCGAGCGCCTCGGCCATCGCTGCCGTAGTGATTGCCGTGGTTCCACAGCAACTGCCCACCATTGCGGCGCCGGCATGTCTCCATTCGATGCATGCGCGCGCGAAAGCTTCGGGATTCTCGTGCCATACGGGGCCATCCTGAGTCTGGACCGGATCGCCTACGTTGGGACGCACCGTAACGGGAGTAGTCGCCGATGCAACCATCCTGGGCACCGCCGCATTCGCGGCCGCAAGCGAACAGCAATTAACACCAACCGAGTTTGCGCCGTGTTTTTCGGCGTACAAAACGGCTGCCTCGATGTTGAGGCCATCGCCCAGCAGGTCGCCTTTATCGTCAACGACAAAACTCACCAGAACAGGCATGCCGTCGGCGGCATCTCGGGCGCCGGCAAGCATGGGCTGCAGATTACGGATAGACGTCACCGTCTCGATCAGCAGACCGTCAACACCAGCATTGAGCAAGGCGTGCGCCTGTTCGCGCGCAATGCCGCGGATTTCACGATACTCGACAGAGTCCTCGGCAAACCACTCAATACCGATCGGGCCCATCGAGCCCAGCAGTAGCTGAGGGTGCGCCTGGCGGGCATCGTCGACGGCCCCGCGATTGACCTCCGCCACGGACGGCGCAATCTGGTCGTGCTTGAGGGCATAGCTCGATGCCTGAAAGGTATTGGTAATGAGCACCTGCGCGCCGGCGGCGACATACAAGCGATGGATACGAGAAACGGTCTGCGGCTCTGCCAGATTCCAAAACGCCGGTGGAATGTCGGCGGCATCGTACTCACTCAACAAAACACTGCCCATGGGGCCCTGCGCCAACAAGGTCTCGCTCGACAAGCGGCGCGTAAGTTCCTCGGCACCAAAGCGGTTGTAATAACTCGTATCCATATATATCCCGCTATTCCTCGACGCTGATTCCCTGCTTTTCGAGATAGGCGAGCCAGCGGCTCATCGTGTCCTCGGATAGCGCATGCTCCATCATGCAGGCCTCGGAATCGGCTCGCTCAAATTCGACACCGAGCTCCTGAACCAAAAACGTGCGGATGAGGCGATGACGGTACCAGATAGCCGTGCCAACCTCGCGGCCGCGATCGGTCAGGATCACCTTGCCGTAGTGCGATTGCTCGACAAGCTCGGATGCCTTGAGAGCCGAAACCGCTTTATTGACCGATGCCTTGGAGACGCCAAGGCGCTGCGCGATGTCGACCGATCGCACGCCGTTGGTTTCCCCCTCTTCGCTTTCAATGCGAACCATGCACTCCAAGTAGTCTTCGTTCGCCACCGTCAGATGTAGTTCGCGCGAGCTATTTGTCGTATCCATGATCTTCCGTCCCTTCTGCATTCAATGGCTGATTCTACCCCATCCAAGCGTCGTGGTATGCCGTGGCATACCGTGCTAGAGTTCTTGTTGCACACGACGACCAAGATTGGAGCGGTCTTTATGGAAAACACCACCACGAGCCCCGATGTCCTCGAGCGCTTTTTGCGCTACGTCCAGATCAACACGCAGTCCGAGGATGCAAACTGCGACCAGGTACCCTCGAGCGCCGTTCAGTTTGACCTTGCCAACGTGCTGGCTGAAGAGCTGCGCGAGCTTGGTGCGGAAGATGCCCACGTGACCGAGCACGCCTATGTCTGCGCGCATATCCCCGCAAGTGCGGGCGCTGAGGACAAGCCCGCCCTGGGCCTGATCGCCCATCTCGACACTACCGAAGTTGCACCGGGCGCCGGCGTGAAGCCGCACATCGTACACTACGAAGGCGGCGACCTGGTCTGCGGCACGGTTGACGGTAAGCCCGTTGCCATGAGTACCGCCAAGCTTCCCGCCCTGAACGACCTCGCGGGTGAGGACCTGGTCTGCAGCGATGGCACCACGCTGCTGGGCGCGGACGACAAGGCAGGCGTCGCCGAGATCATGTCGCTTGTCGCGCGCATCGCTCAGGACCCCTCTCTGCCCCATCCCGCACTCGGCATTTGCTTCTGCCCTGACGAGGAGATCGGCCACGGAGCCGAGCTGTTGGATATCGATACCTTTGGCTGCAAGTACGCCTACACGGTCGACGGCGGCCCCGTCGGCGAGCTGGAGTGGGAGTGCTTTAACGCCGCCGAGGCGACCGTCCGCTTTGAGGGCCAGTCCATCCACCCGGGCGACGCCAAAGGCCGTATGGTCAACGCAGGCAATCTGTTCTGCGACTTCAACGCGTTGCTCCCCTACGTGCAGCGCCCGGAGTATACGGAAGGCTACGAGGGCTTTTATCACCTTGAGGGTGTATCTGCGACCGTCGATCACGCCACAGCGCGCTATATCGTCCGCGACCATGACGCCGCCAAGTTCCAGCAGAAACTCGACCTTATTGATGCCGCCGGCTCGATGCTCAACCAGCGTCTGGGTGAGGAGCGCGTGACGGTCGAGATTAAGCAGCAGTATCGAAATATGGCCGAGATCGTTCGTGACTATCCCGAGCTTATTGATGTTGCCAAGGAAGCCTACCTTGCCTGCGGCGTTGAGCCCCAAGTGCTGCCAATTCGTGGCGGCACCGACGGCGCTCAGCTGTCGTTCCGCGGTCTGCCCTGCCCCAACCTTTCCACCGGCGGCTATTGCTACCACGGCGTCAACGAGTTCGTCCCGGTCAGTTCGCTCGTCAAGATGACCGACGTGCTCCAGGAGCTCGTCGCCCGCTTTGCATAAGCCTGGCTGCACAAGTCCAAAAGACGAATCGCCCCGTCCTCAACCAAGAACGGGGCGGTTTTTACTGCAACGAGAATAGGTTGACGCACGCCAGCCTCTTAACGCAAGGAGTGTCCCAAACTGCCGGCACAAAAGGAACGTCCCCAAGTGCCAAGTGTTCCGGCAACGCCGATGTTTTGGCAACGACAGCGAGCGGGTCGCATTTGAGACAAGGTGACGTGAAGCGAAAGGGCGCTGACCTTCTGGTCGCGCCCTTGAAGTTGAACGTCAGATTGTCCAAATGCGGCCCGCGCAGCGTCGAGTCGTTACGGCGTTTGGTAAAACGCCGTAACTCTAGTAGTTAGCTTCGTAGCCGTTGCCGTCGCCGGTGGGCTCTTCGTAGTAGTCCGAATCGCTCGAATCGCTTGAGTCATCGGAATCGTCAGAGCTGACCGATGAGGTTGCGGTACCGTTTGCGTAGTCGTCAGACGTGTTGTTGTTCAGGTCGCCGATCGTAGAGCTGGAACCGTCGGAAAGACCCATGGTGTTGGGACCCTTGGGATCCTTGCCGGCATCGACGCGCTCCATCATTTCCTTGAGCTCGTCCTCGTAGACAAAGACGTAGCTCACACCGTCGATCATGGTGCTGTCGTCGGCATACGAGGGCAGGTTGGCCGAGTAGATGCCGTCGACATCCATACCGCGCATGGCATTGACCGTAGCCACGATATCCTGAACGCTCATATCGGTCACGAGCATATCGGACAGCGAATTAACCAGGCCAAAGATCTTCGTGGCATCGAAGTTATTGAGAATCTGGTTGGCAAGGGCGCCAAGCACCTGACGCTGGTGGCGCATGCGCGTGTAGTCGCCGTCGGCATAGGTGTAGCGGCAGCGGGCATAGGTAAGGGCGGTGGCGCCGTCCATATGCTGCTGACCAGCGGTAATCTTAATATCCAGGTGCTCGGGGTCGTCAACATCATCGGTTGCGTTAATGTCGATACCGCCAACCGAATCAATCAGCGCCTGCATACCGTCGAAGCTGACCTCGGCATAGTGGGAAATCTGAACACCGCACAGCTCGTTGACCGCCTCGACCATGGCCTCGGCGCCGCCAACGGTATGGCAGGCGTTGATCTTCATGGTCTCGCCCTTGTACTCGACCTTGGTGTCGCGCGGAACGGAAATGAGCGTCGCCTGCTTTTGCGTGGGGTCGATGCGTGCCAGGATAATCGAGTCGGCACGATACGTATCCTCGCCCGGACGGCCGTCGGTGCCAAGAAGCAGCACGTAGAACGGATCCTTTGCCTCATCGGTGTCAACCAGAACCCGACGCAGATTGTCGGTAATGACATTAGAATCGCCGAGCTTGCCCATAATGGTGGCAAACCACAGGCCGGCAGCGGTAGTGGCACTCAGCAGCACGCCAAGCACGACAATGAGCGCGACGTGACGAATCGTGTGGCTACGACGACGTTGACGAGCGCGCTCGGAATAGCGAGCCACGTTATCGCGACTGTAGATCTTGGCCTGCGCACCAGTTGAGGGTCTTCGGGCGGTGGTATCCGCGAGGGGCTTTTTATTAAACATAGGCAACCTGTATTAGTAGATGGCGGGATCGGGGACGGTAGCATGCTCGACATGCGCGCCGAGCGCCTGCAGCTTTTCGACAAACTGCTCGTAGCCGCGCTTGATGTGATGGATGGCCGAAACCTCGGTCGTCCCGTCGGCGATCAAGCCCGCTACGACGAGGGCCGCTCCGCCACGCAGATCGGGCGAGGTAACCTGTGCACCCGAGAAGCCCTTGACGCCATGAATCATGGCATGATGGCTCTCGATACGAATGTCGGCACCCATGCGCACCAGCTCAGAGGCAAACATAAAGCGATTCTCGAAGATGTTTTCGGTAATAACGGAACTGCCGTCGGCAAGGGCGGAGAGCACCATAATCTGCGCCTGCATGTCGGTCGGGAAACCGGGGAACGGAAGCGTCTGGATGTCGACCGGCTTGATACGCTCGGCACGGTTCACATGGACGCCATCTTCGACGCGCTCGCAGTCGATACCCATGAGCTCCATCTTCTTGAGCACCATGCCCAAGTGAATGGGGCAAAAACCCGTGACGTCGACACCGCGATCGTCGGCCATCAACGCACCGGCAACGATAAAGGTACCGGCCTCGATGCGGTCGCCCACCACGCGATGGGTAACGGGATGGAGCTCTTCCACGCCTTCGATAGTCACGACGGGCGTACCGGCGCCGACAATCTTGGCGCCCATCTCGTTGAGCATGTTAGCGAGATCGACGATCTCGGGCTCGCGGGCGGCATTATCGATAACCGTGGTGCCCTGTGCGCGCACAGAGGCCATGATGAGGTTCTCGGTCGCACCGACGCTGGCGAACTCGAGCGTGACGGTGGTACCGCGCAGACCTTGGGGCGCATTAGCGTTGATGTAACCGTGGGCGGTATCGAACTCAACGCCCAGGGCCTCAAGACCAAGAATGTGCATATCGATCTTGCGAGCACCCAGGTTGCAGCCGCCCGGCATGGCAATTTTGGCGCGATGGAAGCGGCCCAGCAGGGGTCCCATGACGGCGGTGGAAGCGCGCATCTTGGCAACGAGCTCGTAGGGGGCCTCCCATGAATCGACCTGAGAGGTATCAATCTCGAGCGTGTGCTCGTCGAGAACATCGATCGTAGCGCCCATGCCTTTGAGCACCTTGCCCATCACGTGGACATCGGAAATATCGGGCACGTTCTGCAGCGTCGTCTTGCCCGGCGCCAGAAGCGTTGCCGCCATGAGTTTGAGCGCGGAGTTCTTGGCGCCCGAAACGGGCACGGAGCCTCCGATGGCGTGGCCACCCTCAACGCGGATAATATCCAAGGTCTACCCTTTCAAAAAGCATGCCCGGGGTGGCTGGGCCATCCCGGGCATGATGTGTTCGCAAATGGTCGAACGCTAAATCGTTTGACTATTGGGCAAGCTTGAGCTTACACCATGCGATTTCATTATAGAGGTAGGCGCGGCGTGCATCATCCTCCGACAAATTACCCAGCTTCTCTTCAAAACCTTGAATATCAGCTTTAAGCTTGTCGGCATCGACGGTCGCCAAATCGCAAGCGCGCTCGGCGAGAACGGTCACGACATCGTCCGCAACCTGGGCATAGCCGCCGGCCACGGCAAACGTGTGGTCGACAGTGCCCATGGCCTTATCGGAAACGCGAACGTAACCGCGGTCGATCGTGCAGATCTCGCTGGAGTGAGCAGGCAGAACGCCAAACTCGCCATCCGTGGACGGAATCGACACAAACGCAGCGTCGCCCTCATAGGCGCAGCTCACGGGGCACACGATGCGGATACGCATAACCTACTTCTCCCCCATCTTGCGGGCGCGCTCGCGCACGTCCTCAATCGTGGAAGCATAGCGGAAAGCCTGCTCGGGCAGGTCATCGGCCTTGCCGTCGACAATCTCGGCGAAAGAGCGGACGGTATCCTCGACGCGGACGTAGACACCGGGGTTGCCGGTGAACTTCTCGGCGACGTGGAAGGACTGCGAGAGGAACTGCTGAATCTTACGGGCACGGTTGACCGTAAGGCGCTGCTCCTCGGACAGCTCGTCCATACCCAGAATGGCGATGATGTCCTGAAGGTCGGAGTACTCCTGCAGGAGCTCCTGGACCTTGACGGCGACACGGTAGTGCTCCTCGCCGACGATCGAGGGATCGAGAGCGTCGGAGGAAGATGCGAGCGGGTCGATAGCCGGGAACAGGCCGAGCGACGAAATGCTACGCGAAAGAACCGTGGTGGCGTCGAGGTGCGTAAACGTCGTGGCAGGCGCCGGGTCGGTCAGGTCGTCTGCGGGGACGTAGACAGCCTGGACGGAGGTAATGGAGCCCGTCTTGGTCGAGGTAATGCGCTCCTGGAGGTCGCCCATCTCGGTTGCCAGCGTGGGCTGGTAACCAACGGCGGACGGCATACGGCCCAGCAATGCGGAAACCTCGGAACCTGCCTGGGAGAAGCGGAAGATGTTGTCGATGAACAGCAGAACGTCCTGGCCGCGATCGCGGAAGTACTCAGCGGTGGTAAGGCCGGCCAGACCGATGCGCAGACGCGCTCCGGGCGGCTCGTTCATCTGACCATAGACCAAGCAGGTCTTGTCGATAACGCCAGACTCGCTCATCTCGAGGAACAGGTCGGTGCCCTCACGGGTACGCTCGCCGACGCCGGTGAACACCGAGGTACCGCCGTGCTCCTGGGCGAGGTTGTTGATGAGCTCCTGAATCAGAACGGTCTTGCCGACGCCGGCGCCGCCGAACAAGCCTGTCTTGCCGCCACGGATGTAGGGCTCGAGCAGGTCGACGGCCTTGATGCCGGTCTCGAAGATCTCGGTCTTGGTGGTGAGCTCGTCGAAACGGGGCGCTGCATGGTGGATGGGGTAGAACTCCTCCACCTCGGGCATGGGCTTGCCGTCGACGGGCTTGCCCATGACGTTCCAAATGCGGCCGAGCGTCTTGGGGCCAACGGGCATCTTCATGGGCTCACCGGTATCGGTGGCGATGAGGCCGCGCTGCAGGCCGTCGGTC
This sequence comes from uncultured Collinsella sp., assembly GCA_900551555.1. Taxonomy (GTDB): domain Bacteria; phylum Actinomycetota; class Coriobacteriia; order Coriobacteriales; family Coriobacteriaceae; genus Collinsella. The sequence continues at coordinate 10,121 of URWC01000010.1, forward strand.
GAGGACATGGCGACCGTGCGGACAACGCCGCCCGGAAGCTGGCTCTCGACCTCGAGGATCGTGCTCAGATGACCGATCGGGGTCTCGGCCTCGACCGTGAGCGCGTTGTAGATCGGGGGCACCGCACCGTCAAACTTGACGTCGACGACAGGACCGATGATTCGCACGATGCGACCATCACCGGCAGTCGTCTTCTTGGTGGCTTCCTCGACCGCAAGCTTTACGGTGTTATTAGCCATTACTGTTCCTCCAATGCTGAGGCTCCGCCGACGATCTCGTTAATCTCGGTCGTGATCGAAGCCTGGCGCACGCGACTATACGTGCGGGTAAGGGTCGAGATGATCGCGGTGGCGTTTTCCGTCGCGGAGTGCATGGCCTTGCGGCGTGCACCCTGCTCGGCAGCCGCCGAATCGATCAGGGCCTGGTAGATGACCGTCAGGATATAAGACGGCACAAGCTTGCCGAGAACATGCTCGGGAGAGGGCACGAACTCGAACGTGGACGAGATGCGCTTAGGGGCGTCGGTCTCGTTCTTACGCGGACCGTGGGCCATAGCGATCATCTCGGGGTCGAGCGGCAACAGATGCTCGACGCGAAGCTCCTGATCCACGCGGTTCTTGGCGTGGTGGTAGACAAGCTCGACACGGTCAAGCTCACCGGCACGATACGCATCGCAGATATGAGAGGAGATCATGCGGGCCTGATTGAAATCGGGCTCAGAGGAGTTGCCCTCAAAGTGCATGACGACGTTTGCACGGTCACGGAAATACGTGGCCGGTTTGCGCCCGCACGCGATAATCTCGCACTCGATGCCGTCGTTCGCCCAAGAAGCGGCGAGCTTTTCGGCCGTGCGCTCCACCGTCGTATTGAAACCGCCGGCAAGGCCGCGGTCCGAAGCAATAACGACAATCAGGCCATGCTTGACGCTCTCATGCTTCTGCAGCATGGGATCGGTGCCCGAACAGGAGGCGTCGCCGGCGACCGTCAACATGACGTCGGTCAGCGCCTCCTTATAGGGCTCGGCCTGCTTGGAGCGATCGAGGGCACGACGGATCTTGGCCGTAGAGACCATCTCCATCGTGCGCGTGATCTGCTTGGTCGTGGTAACCGAGGAGATTCGCTTCTTAATGTCGCGAAGGTTGGCCATGGGGCTTAGTTCTCCTCTGATCCAGAAACATCCGAATGGTGCTTGGCCATGAACTGCTGCTTGAAGTCGCCGATGACGCGCAAGAGCTCAGCCTTGGTGTCATCATCGATCTTCTTGGCGCGAACCTTGTCGAGCAGCGAGCCAAAGCCATTGTCCATGTACTCGATGAGCTCGGCACGGAAAGGCAGCACGTCGGCGATCTCCAGGTCATCCAGGAAGCCCTCGTTGCCAGCGAACAGCGTAACGATCTGCTCGCCAACCTCAAACGGCTTGTAACGCGGCTGCTTCAGGAGCTCGGTCATGCGGGCACCATGGGTCAGCTGCTTCTGAGTAGCCTCGTCGAGGTCGGAGCCGAACTGCGTAAAGCCGGCGAGCTCCTGGTACGAAGCGAGGTCCAGACGGAGGTTGCCGGCGACCTGCTTCATAGCCTTGGTCTGCGCGTCGCCACCAACGCGGGACACGGAAATGCCCACGTCGACTGCCGGGCGCTGGCCCTGGAAGAAGAGCTCGGACTGCAGGTAGATCTGACCATCGGTAATGGAAATGACGTTGGTCGGAATGTAGGCCGAGACGTCGCCGTCCTGGGTCTCGATGATCGGAAGAGCCGTCATGGAGCCATAACCGTTCTTCTTGGACATCTTGACTGCACGCTCGAGCAGACGAGAGTGCAGGTAGAAGATGTCGCCAGGATAGGCCTCGCGTCCGGGCGGACGATGCAGCGTCAGCGACATCTGACGGTAGGCCACAGCCTGCTTGGACAGGTCGTCGTAGATGACGAGCACGTGGCCGCCGGGGTTGGTCTCGCTGGCGGGCTTGCCGTCCTCGCCGTTGTACATGAAGAACTCGCCGATAGCGGCACCGGCCATAGGCGCGATGTACTGCATAGGGGCGGAATCGGCAGCGGTGGCCGAAACGATGATGGTGTAGTCGAGCGCACCGTGCTGAGCGAGGGTCTCGCGGATGTTGGCAACCGTGGAGGCCTTCTGGCCGATGGCGACATAGATGCAGACCATGCCCTTGCCGCGCTGATTGAGGATAGCGTCGATGGCGATGGCGGTCTTACCGGTCTTACGGTCGCCGATGATGAGCTCACGCTGACCGCGGCCGATAGGCACCATGGAGTCGATAGCGAGCAGACCGGTCTGAACCGGCTCGCACACCGGGGTACGGTCGATGACGCCGGGGGCCTTGAACTCGATGGGGCGACGGTGCGTGGCGACGATGTCGCCCAGGCCGTCGATGGGCTGGCCGAGCGGATTGACGACGCGGCCGAGCATGGCACGGCTCACGGGGATATCCATAATGCGGCCAGTGGTGCGGCACTCGTCGCCTTCCTTGATGGAGTCGACGGCACCAAACAGAACGGCGCCGACCTCGTCACGGTCAAGGTTCTGGGCAAGGCCGAAGACGGTCTCACCGGTATCGGAGCTCTTGAACTCCAGAAGCTCGCCTGCCATGGCGCTCTTGAGGCCGGAGACGCGCGCGATGCCGTCGCCTACCTCGTCGACCGTTGAAACCTCATGCGTATCGACCGTCGCGGAGAGGCTCGTGAGCTGCTCCTGCAGTTTCTTGGCGATATCCTGGGCATTGAGGGTTTCGGACATTAGGCTTCACCTCCGTACGAATTAGCAGAGTTTGCGAGGGTCTCCTGCGCGATGCGCAGCTGCGTCTTGACGGAAATGTCACGACGCTCGCCGCGGGCCTCGAGCACCAGGCCGCCCACGATAGACGGGTCGACCTGCTCGATAAGGAATACCTTGCGGCCGAAGTCCTGCTCGCATTTCTTAGTGATGGTTTGACGCAGCTCGTCGTCGAGCGGGATCGCCGTGGTGACGGTCACGCCCACTACATCCTCGTCTTCCTCGGCAACATACTTAAAGGCAGCTGCCACCTTGGGAAGAAGGTCGAGCTGGTCGCGCTTGGACATGGTGTCGAGCACGGCGATGATCTCGGGGCTGGCAGAAGCCAGACGCTCGATCATCTCGAGGTCCTCGAACACATGGTTCTCGGCCTTGGCGGCTTCCAAAAGGGAGCGCGCGTAGGTCTCGAGTACCTTGTCCTGATAGCGGCTAGTCGGCATTCAGGCTACCTGCTTCCTGGATGTAACGCTCGATGAGCTTCTTCTGCTCGGCATCGTCCTCGAGTGCCTCGCCCACGATCTTGGTGGCGACGGCAACGGACAGGTCGGCGATGGAGCTCGCGGCACCGGCGTAGATGGACTTGCGCTCGTCCTCGACGGTCGTATGGGCCTTGGCGATGATCTCCTCGGCCTCCTTGTGGGCAGCCTCGATGATACGGGCGCGCTCGGACTCGGCGTCCTTACGGGCCTCGAGAACAATGTCGGCAGCCTGACGACGGGCGTCGGTGACGATCGAGTCGGACTCAGCGCGCTTGGCGATAGCCTCCTGCTTGGTCTTCTCGGCCTCGTCGAGGCTCTCCTCGATCTTCTTGCCGCGCTCCTCCATGGTTTTCATGATGCCCGGCAGGGCGACCTTGGCCAGCACGATCCAGATAATCAGGAAGGCGATAAGCGCCGGGATGAACTCCGCCATCTTAGGGATGAGGATGTCCGCACCGGCGGCGCCGTCCTCGGCGAACGCGGAAACCGGCATGAGCAGCGCGGCCGCGGACGCGGAGAGTGCGATCGCGCTCTTCTGGGATGAAAGATTCATACTTGACGCTCCGTGCTATTTAACGATCAGCGCGACAACGAAGCCGATCAGAGCCAGAGCCTCGCCGAAGGCGGAGCCCATGATGAAGACGGTGAACACGCGGCCCTGGACCTCAGGCTGACGGGCCATAGCACCCGTAGCGCCCAGAGCAGACAGGCCGATAGCAAGACCAGCGCCGATAACACCGAGACCGTAACCGATAACTCCCACGATTCCTCCTTTGTCGTGCGTGTCTTATTTCACGCAGGATAACCTTTTTATAACTGCCGGGCTCCATGGGTACGGGCACCGGCGGTTTAACGAATTGCCTTACCTTTAAGGCGCGAACGGAAGACTACTCCTCCTCCGCGACCTCCTCTGCCTCGGAGACATACACGGCGGTAAGGACCGTGAAGACGTAAGCCTGGATGGCGCCGACCACAAGCTCGATCGCATAGATCAGGATGAGGATGGCAAGCCAGGCCAGCGAAGGCAGGGCGCCGACGGCGTGGGCCGCGGAAACCTGCTGAAGCAGCGGCTGCATGAACATGCTCGCCATGATGGCGAACGAGCCCATGACCACGTGTCCTGCGAACATGTTGCAGAACAGACGGACGGCGAGCGTGATGAGGCGCAGGAAGGTCGAGAAAAGCTCGACGACCCACACGAGCACGTTCATCGGGAAGCTCACGCCCTGCGGGGCGAGGCTCTTGATGTAGCCGATCACGCCGTGAGCCTTGCATCCGTAGTAGATGAAGTACACGAAGGCGAAGATGGCGAGCGCGGCGGTGGAGCCGATTGCACCGGTGCCGGGCTTCATTCCCGGGATCAGGCCGATCATGTTATTGATCAGGATGAACAGGAAAAGCGAGCACAGGAACGGGAAGTGCTTCTTCCAGTTCTCACCCACGACGCCCTTGCCGATATCGTTCTCGACGTACTCGATGATGTACTCGAAACCGTTGACGAAGAAGCCCTTGGGAACCAGGGTCTGCTTCTTCTTGAACACGGCCAGGACGATCAGGAGCACGATCGTGGAGACGATCAGCCAAAACGAGTACTGCGTGATGCCGCAGCTCAGATCGCCCACGACAGGGGTGGAGCTGAACTCGCTGACCAGATGATTAATCTCATCAGGCAGCTTTTCAAAAATTTCCACGACTTACCTTTCGACCTCATGAGGATCTCGCAGCGCCTTGGCAACGCGAACCGTGCAGGCGGCCATAAAGGCCACGAAGCCGATCGCCTCGCCCAGGAGGAACATGCGAAATGCCTCTCCGAACAACACAAACACAACCAAGGTAAAGACGAGCAGGGCGATTGCCGAGACCGCCAGACTCACCATACCCTTGAGCATGTCCGCATTCTGTTTATCGTCAAGAACCGGCTTGAGCGTAAAGACAAAGGGAAGGAAGGCAATTGCGCCCGCGATGGCGCCTGCAACGATAGCGAGCAGATCGGCTATCTGAAACACTGGCGTCCTCACTTTCCTTTTTAACGCTTCACAGAACAGTTCCCGCCAAACATTGGTGACTATTGTACGAGCCAATCGCTAAAGTACAACCGAAAAAGCATCGGTTAATACGCACCTGTTCGTTTTCTTAAGACCTTCTTTATGCCGCAGGTACGGTAATACGTTTTTCTCGAACCCTGCAGGGCAAAACGTCCGTTAACAGGAGTGCGCGCGGTCGCCTTTTGTTCGTCCGCGCGCACCGTTTCTTCGTATTTGCAGCCGCGGCCATCTTAGCCCAGCGACTAGAGCGTGCCGTAGATGCGGTCGCCGGCGTCGCCCAGGCCGGGAACGATGTAGGCAGCCTCGTTGAGATGGTCGTCGATGGCGCAGGTATAGATATGCACATCAGGGTCCTTCTCAGTCAGCGACTTGAGGCCCTCGGGGGCCGCGACGATGCACAGCATGCGGATGTCCTTGACACCGCGCTCGCGCAGGTAGCTAATGGCCATCTCGGCCGAACCGCCCGTGGCGAGCATGGGGTCGACGACCAGGCAGATGCGCTGGTCGATATCCTTGGGCATCTTGCAGTAATACTCGTGCGGCTCGTGGGTGACCTCGTCGCGCTCCATGCCGATGTGGCCCACGCGAGCGGAGGGCACCAGGTCGAGGATGCCGTCGACCATGCCAAGGCCCGCACGCAGGATGGGCACGATGGCGAGTTTCTTGCCGGCGAGCTGTTTGAACGTGGCGGTAGTGATGGGGGTCTCGACCTCGACGTCTTCCATAGGCAGGTCGCGCATGGCCTCGTAGCCGTCAAAAAGTGCGAGTTCGCGCACGAGCTGACGGAACTGGTTGGTGCCGGTGTTTTTGTCGCGCAGGATCGACAGCTTGTGCTGGACGAGCGGGTGATCGACAAGCGTCACACGGGACGCATCGTAGGTGACGGTCATGGATTGATTGCCCCTTTCGTTGCGGCCGCAAAACGGCCTTGCTGACAAGGCGTGCAGCAATGTTGCCGCCGCACGCCATGCATTAGTTTAGCGGTTTGTTGTATCGAGCAGCCCATCGCAGCCCTACTGTGAGGTGCTGAGCGACCGCCTGACTGCATCACGCCAGCCCGCAAGGTTTTGCTCGCGGCGCTCGGCGGACATGTGGGGAAGGAAGGTCCTAACGATCTGGGCATTTTGCTCCAGCTCTTCCAGGTCTTCCCAATAGCCGACGGCAAGACCCGCCAAGTACGCGGCACCGATTGCCGTGGTCTCCACCGTCTCGCATTGCAGCACGGGGATATCCAGCAGGTCGGCCTGGAATTGCATGATGAACTCGTTGCGCGAGGCACCGCCATCGACAGACAGGCGCTCGATCGAAAGCCCCACGTCCTGCTCCATGGCGCGCAGCACGTCGTAGCTCTGATATGCCATGGATTCGCAGGCGGCACGTACGATGGTCGCGCGACTCGAGGCACCGGTCAGGCCGCACACGATACCGCGGGCACGCGGGTCCCACCAGGGAGCGCCCAGGCCAGCGAAGGCGGGGACGAAGTAGCAGCCCTCATTGTCGTTGATCGAAGCGGCGAGTTGCGCGGACTCGCTCACACTCGAGATGATGCCCATGTTGTTGCGAAGCCAGTTCATCGTTGAGCCGGCGGCAAAAATAGAGCCCTCGAGCGCATAGCTGACTTTGCCGTCCGCAGCGATACCGATGGTGGAGACCAGGCCATTCTTGGATTCGACGATCTCGTCGCCGGTGTTCATGAGCATAAAGCAGCCCGTGCCATAGGTGTTTTTGGTCTGGCCGGGACGGAAACAACAGTGGCCGAACAGCGATGCCTGCTGGTCACCCGCCACGCCCATGATGGGCGGCATGTTGGTCATGATATCGCTCGCGACGTGGCCGTACTCGCCGGAACTCCAGCGGACCTCGGGCATCATGGAACGTGGAACGTCAAAGAGTGCCAGCAGGTCGTCGTCCCAATCGAGCGTATGGATATTAAAGAGTGCCGTGCGGCTGGCATTGGTGTAGTCGGTGGCAAAGACCTGGCCGCCGGTGAGATTGTAGATGAGCCAGGTGTCGATGGTGCCAAACATGAGGTCGCCCGCCGCCGCGCTCTCACGCGCGCCGTCGACGTTGTCGAGGATCCACTGTACCTTGGAAGCCGAGAAATACGGATCGAGCGTGAGTCCCGTGCGGGAGCGCACCAGCTCTTCTGCGCCCCGCTCGACCAGCTCGTCGATCAGAGGTGCGGTGCGACGGCATTGCCACACGATGGCGTTATAGATGGGTTGGCCGCTTATGCGGTCCCACACCACCGTGGTCTCGCGCTGGTTGGAGATACCGATGGCGGCGATGCGGTCAGAATGGATGCCGCTCTTAAACTGGACCTCCATCATCACGCCGATCTGGCTGGCAAGCACCTCCATGGGGTCTTGCTCTATCCAACCGGGACGCGGGAAGCTGGTTTTGACGCTACGACGTGCCTGCGCGACGATGCAGCCGTACTCGTCGACGATGGTCGCAAGTACCGAGGTGGTGCCGCAGTCGAGCGCCATGATGTAGGAACCGCCAAAGTTAAACGAGGCATCTTCCATGCCCAGGCTGCCCAGATTCAACGACATCGCTTACACCTTTCTATTGCATCGGGTCGGACAGGACCCGTTCGATCTCTGATGCGGGAAGTGCGCCTTGGCGCAGGATCTGGAGCCCGCCGCGCTGGAACGACACGATGGTCGAGGCGTCGCGACACGGGGTCTCACCGGCATCGACGGCAACATCGACCCCCTCTAGGATGCGACCTTCGACGGCGGCAAAGCTTGCCGGCGAGGGCGCGCCGTGTGTGTTGGCGCTCGTGCAGGCAAGGGGACTGCCGCAGGCGCGGATGAGCGCTTGGACCACGGGAGAGGCCGAAGCGCGCAGGGCCACGGTGTCGTCGGCAGCACGCATAAAGGTCGGCACGCAGGGAGCCGCCTTGACCACGATAGTCAGGGCTCCCGGCCAGCATCGTCGCGCAAGTACGCGGGCATCTTCCGGGATATCCACGCCATAGCGGTCGAGTGCTTCGACGCCATCGACCAGCCAAGCGACGGTTTGCGTGAGCTCACGTTGCTTGAGAGTGAAGATACGGCGATAGCCGGTGCCGAGCGCAGGAACTGCGGCGCCATTGACGGCAGCCTGCGGATCGCGCGGCCACGATGGGAATTCGCTTGTATCTTGGGGCACGGCGTCCGAGAAGGCGTTGACTGCCACGGCGACACCGTAGACGGTCTCGGTCGGAATCAAGGCCAGGCCGCCGCGGCCGAGCACCTCGGCCGTGCGCTCGACGGCAAGCCGATGCGGCTCGCGCGTTCCCTCGTATACCCGATAGACCGTCTGCATGTGTATGCCAGCCCCTTACGCTCCGGTGCAAGTTTGTTTACTGTGGGGCATTCTCGCACGAAACATTCAACCTATTTGCCCAGAGCGCATGTTGGTTTGGTGAGCGGCTCTAGTAGTCGGTGAAAGTGAGGGGGTTAATTGAAGATTTTTAGCGCGCAAGCGTAACGGTACGATCGGGAAACTCGATGCTTGCAACCAGTTTTCCGCCGAGGCTCTCTGCGTACCTGCTCAGCGTGTCGAGCCTCATCGAACCCAACTCCCCACGCTCGAGCTCGGATACACGTTTTTGAGAAACGCCCATCGACTGGGCGACCGACGCCTGTGTTAGATCTTTTAACCTGCGAATCTGAGCAAGCTTATAGGCTTCGATACGATCGCGAGTCCTCTCCTGCTCGGCGGTAATGGAGTCGCGTGTTATCCCGCGAGATTCCATATACTCATGCAGTTCCATCTCGATCGAGCCTCCTTACGTGGCGACGGTATATTTGCTCGGCCCTTGGAATGTTGATCGCATACCAACCGTTCCATTTTGCCCTTGACGATCCCGCTCGCGACTTATCACCCGCCAATAGCAATACCGCCTGGCGCTTGGGGTCAAAGGCGAAGAGGATGCGAATCACCTGCCCACCACACGACGTCACTCTCAGCTCCTTTAAATGATGAAGCTTCGAGCCCTTTACGCGGTCAACCAGCGGACGACCAAGGCTGGGACCTTCCTTCTCGAGCACCAAAAGGTCTGCATAAATCTGCTTCAGCGTAGCTTCATCCTGCTCATCAAGCCAAGGTTCAATGTAATCAAGCACGATACGGTACCGATGCAGCTGATTTGACATACCTTTCTCCTTCTATAGTAGAAGTTTTACGGTATATTGCAAGGACAAACTTGCGCAAATGTCTATTTATTCAGCTTAAATACGCTGTTTGGGCTCGGTGACGATGGCTCGAACGATGCGGGGACGATCGGTGAGGTCGTGGACGATACGCACGTCCGAAAGGCCTGCTTGACGACAGAGCTCGGCCGCGGCGTCGAGCGCGCCCTCGTAGAGCTCGCAGGCAAACAGGCCGCCGGCACGCAGCATGTAGGGCGCCGCGTTGAGCAGGCGGCGGAAGATATCGAGACCGTCGGCGCCGCCCTCGAGCGCCAGGTCGGGCTCAAAGTCCTTGACCTCGTGCGGCAGCGAACGCATGACGCCGGTCGGGATGTAAGGTGGGTTGGAGACGAGCACGTCGAAGGTGCCCCACTCTTCGCGGGGAATGGAACTCACCAGGTTGGTGAGGCTAAAGGCAACCTCATCTGCCGTGAGGCCGAGGGCGTCGCGGTTTTTGGTGGCCAGATCGATGGCGCGCGGCTCGATATCGGTGGCGGTGCAGGTAACGTGGCCGCGGCGCTCCCAGGCAAGGGTCACGCGGAGGCAGAGGAATCCAGTTATCAACTGCATCCATCAATTCCATAACTTTTTCTTCCCACTGAGGAACACCGTTCAATGCACCCAAAGCAGAACCACGGATGATAGGAGTATTATCGCCATCGAAGTCATAGAATGACAACAATTCACGCATTTCCATTTCAACCAATTCCAACATTTCTTCGTCATCAACCATGTCGCATTTGTTCAAGAATACAACCAGACGAGGAACGTTTACCTGACGAGCCAACAAGATGTGTTCGCGAGTCTGAGGCATAGGACCATCAGTTGCAGCAACTACGATGATAGCACCATCCATCTGAGCAGCACCAGTAACCATGTTCTTTACGTAGTCGGCGTGTCCCGGACAGTCTACGTGAGCATAGTGACGGTTAGCAGTCTGATACTCTACGTGAGAAGTGTTGATAGTGATACCTCTTTCCTTTTCTTCAGGAGCGTTATCGATAGAATCGAAAGAACGCAATTCTGACAGACCTTTCTTTGCCAATACTGTTGTAATAGCAGCAGTCAAAGTGGTTTTACCGTGGTCAACGTGACCGATAGTACCAATATTAACATGGGTTTTACTTCTGTCAAATTTTTCCTTAGCCATTTAAATTTCCTCCTAAATATGCTATACATGCAAAATTATTGTAATTCAATAATCCTTTAAAAGCAACTAGTTTTCTTTTGAATTCTCTTTAATGATCTTTTCTGCAATGCTCTTTGGCACTTCTGCATAATGATCAAACTTCATAGAGTAAGTTCCACGTCCCTGAGTGAAGCTACGCAAGTCAGTTACATAACCAAACATTTCTGACAATGGAATGTGTGCACGTACGATAACGGCATTTCCACGTTCTTCCTGTTCAGTGATCTGTCCACGACGACTTGATACGTCACCCATAACGCTACCTAAGTATTCATTAGGTGCAGTTACTTCAACAAACATGATTGGTTCCAAGATAACTGGTTTACATTTTTTAGCAGCTTCACGTAAAGCCATGCTAGCAGCAATCTTGTATGCCATTTCACTTGAATCGACATCATGGTAAGAACCATCAAATAATGTAGCTTTGATATCGATTACTGGATAACCAGCGATGATACCATTTTCAAGTGCAGCTTCCAAACCTTCCATTGTAGGTTTGATATATTCTCTTGGCACTGTACCACCAACGATTGCATCAACAAATTCAAATCCTTTACCTTCTTCATTAGGTTCAAATTTGATCCATACGTGACCATACTGTCCACGACCACCTGACTGACGGATATATTTACCTTCACATTCAGCAGCCTGACGAATTGTTTCACGATAAGCAACCTGTGGTTTACCAATGTTTGCTTCTACTTTAAACTCACGACGAAGACGATCAACGATGATATCAAGGTGAAGTTCACCTACACCAGCGATAATTGTCTGTCCTGTTTCTTCATTTGTATATGTTTTGAAAGTAGGGTCTTCTTCTGCCAATTTAGCCAAAGCCAATCCCATCTTATCCTGGTCAGCTTTTGTTTTTGGTTCCAAAGACAATTCGATAACTGGTTCAGGGAATTCCATAGATTCAAGGATGATTGGATCCTTTTCATCACATAAAGTATCACCTGTAGTAGTTACCTTTAAACCAACAGCAGCAGCGATATCCCCTGCCCATACCTGGTCAATTTCTTTACGGCTGTTAGCATGCATCTGCACGATACGACCGAAACGTTCTTTTTTACCTTTTGAAGAGTTCAATACATAGCTTCCTGCTGTAGCTGTACCTGAGTACACACGGAAGAATGAAAGCTTACCAACAAATGGGTCTGTCATGATCTTGAACGCAAGAGCTGAGAAAGGTTCTTCATCACTAGAATGACGAACAGCATCTTCCCCATCCAATGTTGTACCTTTGATTGATGGTACATCTGTTGGAGCTGGCAAGTAATCAACAACAGCATCCAATACTAACTGAACACCTTTGTTCTTGTAAGCAGATCCACAAAGTACTGGGAAGAAATCACCAGCACAAACGGCAATACGTAAAACACGTTTGATTTCGTCAATTGATGGTTCTTCGCCTTCCAATACCTGCATCATGAAATCTTCATCATAATCAGCAAGATATTCTAATAATTTAGTACGATATTCTTCTACCTGATCAACCATATCTTCAGGAACTTCACTAGTCGTAATATTACGTCCATAGTCTCCACTGAAATGATATGTTTTTCTTTCAATAATATCGATAATTGCTTCAAAATCGCTTTCAGCACCGATTGGCAACTGAATTGGGCATGATTTTGCACCTAAACGGTCAATGATCGTGTTGCAAGACATAATGAAGTCAGCACCCGTAGCATCCATTTTGTTAACGAATACAATACGAGGAACTCCATAAGTCGTAGCCTGACGCCAAACTGTTTCAGTCTGAGGTTCAACACCTGCTTTAGCATCAAGTACTGTAACCGCACCATCCAATACACGCAAAGAACGTTCTACTTCGACAGTGAAGTCTACGTGGCCCGGTGTATCGATGATATTGATACGGCATTCTTCACCTGTACCATCTAGTTTTTTCCAATGGCAAGTCGTAGCAGCTGAAGTGATTGTAATACCACGTTCTTGTTCCTGCTCCATCCAGTCCATTGTACTAGCACCATCGTGTGTTTCACCGATTTTGTGATTTACACCTGAATAATAAAGGATACGTTCAGTTGTTGTAGTTTTTCCAGCATCGATGTGCGCCATGATACCGATGTTACGAGTATTCTGTAAACTATATTCTCTAGGCATTCAACTGACTCTCCTTTCTTACCAACGGTAGTGAGCAAATGCTTTATTTGCTTCTGCCATTTTATGTGTATCCTCACGTTTTTTAACACTAGCACCTGTTCCGTTAGATGCATCGATGATTTCAGCAGCTAAACGCTGTTCCATCGTCTTTTCATTACGTAAACGTGCATAATTTACGATCCAACGAAGACCTAAAGTTAAACGACGTTCATCGCTTACTTCAACTGGTACCTGATAGTTAGCACCACCTACACGTCTAACTTTTAATTCAAGCTGAGGCATAACATTTTCCAATGCTTGTTCGAAAACTTCCATTGGCTGTTTACCTGTTTTTACTTCTACAATTTCAAACGCGTTGTACAAAATAGTTTGTGCAACCCCTTTTTTACCATCAATCATGATTTTGTTGATCAAACGAGTAACCAACTTGGAGTTATACATTGGGTCTACTAATACGTCACGTTTGGCAATGTGTCCTTTTCTAGGCATTTAATTTCCTCCTTTCACGATTGACTTATTTCTTAGGTTTTTTAGTTCCATATAAAGAACGAGATTGTTTACGGTCGTTTACACCTGCACAGTCAAGTGTACCACGTACGATATGGTAACGAACACCTGGCAAGTCTTTAACACGTCCACCACGAATCAAAACAACACTATGCTCCTGTAAGTTGTGTCCGATTCCTGGAATATAAGCAGTAACTTCCATTCCATTGCTCAAACGAACACGGGCATATTTACGAAGTGCTGAGTTCGGTTTCTTTGGTGTCATTGTACCAACACGAGTACAAACTCCACGTTTCTGAGGGCTTGACAAGTTTGTTGGCTTAGACTGCAATGAGTTGTAACCACGATTCAAAGCTGGTGACTTTGAAACGTTTTGACTGGCCTTACGACCTTTACGAATCAACTGGTTGATTGTAGGCATAAGATCCTCCTTTCAAAATCTTCTAAACACA
>URWC01000011.1 GCA_900551555.1 uncultured Collinsella sp.
TGCAGCGACACGCCGCGGCCATGGCGCTCAATCAGCATAATGCGACGCAAGTCCTCGTCAGTCTCGGGACGAACCATGCCCGTGATGGCCTTGCCCGGCACCACGTCAATCACGGCCTCGCCCGGCTTAAAGGCATAGTCGAATACGTCGAGCGAAAGCTTCGGCAGCTTAACGGAGGCACGCAGCTCATCGGCAAGGGCCGCAACCTCGGCCATCTCGGGTGCGATCTCGCCCACAAAGGTACCGTCCTGCGCCACCAGAGCACCGGCGGCATATACGCGATGCGGAGCCGTGGCAAACGTCAGGTCATTGAGCACCAGCAGGTCGGCACGCTTACCCGGGGCAATCGCACCGCGGAGCTCATGCGGGTCGCGGCAGCCGTGATCCAGGCCAAACGCCTCGGCCGTGGAGAGGGACGCCATAGAGATAGCGACCACGGGGTCGATACCGGCCTCAATCGCCACGCGGCAGGCATTGTCGATCATGCCGGTTGCAAGCGCATCGGAAGGGGCGCAGTCGTCAGTCGCAAAGCAGCAGCGGCGGGCGCGCGCGGGATTCTCCAGCAACATCGGAGACAGGTTAGCCAGGTCATGGCTGCACGTACCTTCGCGCAGCATCACATACATGCCGCGAGATAGCTTGTCGAGTGCCTCCTCGGGAATCGTCGACTCATGGTCGGCGATAATGCCCGCCGCGGCATAGGCGTTGAGGTCCTTGCCGGCAACGAGTGGGGCGTGACCGTCAACCTGTTTGGACGGCGTCTGGTTGGCAGCGTCGATACGAGCACAGGTCTCGGGATCGGCCATAAAGACGCCCGGCAGGTTCATCATCTCGCCCAGACCAAAGACATCGCCCGGATGCTCGGCAAAAAACGCCTGCATATCGGCAGCCGAAATAACGGCACCGGCCTGCTCATCGGGCAGCGCGGGCACGCACGAAGGCATCATGTACTTGATGGAGATGGGTGCGCGGCGGCCATCCTCAATCATAAAGCACAAGCCGTCGAGACCGGCAACATTGGCAATCTCGTGGCTGTCGGCAATGGCGGTGGTGGTACCGCGCGTCGCGGCCATGCGAGCATACTCGGCGGGACGGATGTTCGAAGACTCGATATGCAGATGCCCGTCAATAAAACCGGGAGCGAGATAGCGACCCTGGCAGTCGATGACCTCAGTTGCCTCGTAGGTGCCAGCGGCATCGTCGCGACCATCGTAGAGCACGCCGACGATCACACCGTCCTTGACGGCAACGCTACCGGGCGCCACACGCTGGCCATACACGTCGACGATCTGCGCATTGGTAAACAGCCTGTCGACGGGCACGCGGCCCTCGGCGGCCTCGATCACAGACCTCATGACCTCAACGGACATACATACTCCTTTAACCGTAGAAAAAAGCTGCGGAGCGGACAAACCTTCACCGCAGCAAGCCAACAGCCATTGTATGCCCAAACGATGGGTCAACAATACGCCTCTCCGCTTAACGGCACCGCCAAATAATCCCTCCGTCCCCAAGGGATCATCGTAATCAAAAAGGCCGCAGCCGGAATCATTCCGGCTGCGGCCCTATTGCACATGTTAGGTTGACCTACTTGCTAGACCAACTTGAAGCCCTTGCGCTTGCCCACGGAGAGGGTGTCGCCCAGCTTGAGGGCGCTGGGATCGATGTTATAGCTCTTGGGAGCCACGGCCTTGCCGTTGATTTTGACGCCGCCGCCGTCGATATCGCGACGAGCCTGGCCGGCGCTCGCCGAAAGACCCAGGTCCTTGAGCAGGCCGGCGAGGTAGATCTGGCCCTCGTCGTTAACAGTCAGCTCAACGTGCTTCTCGGGGAAGTCGGCGAGCTGGCCCTCCTTGAACACGCGGTCAAACTCGGCCTGAGCCTCGTCGCCGGCACCGGCGCCGTGGTAGGTGTCGCACAGGTCGCGACCCAGAGCGCGCTTGAGCTCATAGGGATCGGCAGAACCATCGGCCAGGGCGGCGTCGATCTTGTCGACCTCGGCCGGGGTGAGCGAGCTGGCCAGACGATAGTACTTGCCGATCATCTCATCGGGGATGGACATGGTCTTGCCGAACATATCCTTGGGCGCGTCGGTCAGGCCGATGTAGTTGCCATAGGACTTGGACATCTTACGAACGCCATCGGTGCCCTCGAGCAGCGGCATGGTGAGCGCGATCTGGGGCTCCATGCCCATCTTCTCCATGAGCTCACGGCCGGCGAGCAGATTGAAGAGCTGATCGGTGCCGCCCATCTCGACGTCGGCCTTGATCTGCACGGAGTCAAAGGCCTGCATCACGGGATACAGGAACTCATGCAGGGCGATCGGCGTCTGGGACTGGTAGCGCTTGGTAAAGTCATCGCGCTCAAGAATGCGGGCGACGGTGAACTTGGAGCACACCTGCAGCAGGCCGGCCAGGTCCATCGAAAGGATCCAGTCGCCGTTGTGCACGATGGTGGTCTTCTCGGGATCCAGGATCTTCATGGCCTGGCTCACGTAGGTCTCGGCATTGGCCTCGATCTGCTCCTGCGAAAGCTGCGGACGGGTGGAATTCTTGCCCGAAGGGTCGCCAATCAACGCGGTACCGTTGCCGATGATGAGGGTGACGTTGTGGCCCAGGTCCTGGAACTGACGCATCTTGCGCAGCGGCACGGCGTGGCCCAGGTGCAGGTCGGGGCTGGTGGGGTCGACGCCGAGCTTGATGTTGAGGGGCTCGCCCTTCTCAAGCTTCTTGCGAAGGTCGGCCTCGGGAACGATCTGCGCGGCGCCCGAGGTGATGATACGCATTTGCTCGTCAACAGACAGCATTGGGTATCCTCCTTTTGCTATAGCACCCTCGTCGAAAACGGCGGTGCTGGAAGTCCATAAACTCTCTTATGATAACAAACTGGCGCGACGCGGCACCTACGACAGGAAAATCCTCGTCCTGCCGCATGCGTCAATGGCAACTGGCAGACGTGTACCGTCACGCTCGACCAGATAGCGTACCTGCCGACGACGCAAGCAGTCGCGGCAACGGACCTGTCCCGTCGCATCGGTGGCGCAGACGCCCTCGGCGGTCAGCAGGCAGTGCTCGCACACCATAAGCTCGGGACGGTCGGCGTCGACCGGACCCAAGACGCCGGGTTCAGCAGCCAGTTCGGCAATACGCTCCGCATCATTGCCGAGCAACTCGGCCGGCAAGTACACCCGCCCCGCACCGAATCCGCGCAGCCAGGTAAGCGTGGCCCGATTCGCGCAGAACACCGGCGCCGCCACGTCAAACGTCACGCCCAGCTCGCGAGCGATCGCCACCTGCCCCAGGTTGCGGCAGACGATGCGCCCGGCACGCTGCATCAGTGAGCGGGTCCAGTCAGCGTCACTCGCGCGGCACACCTCGTCAAGCACCACAACGGCGTCGGACAAATCGAGTTCTCCGCGCGGGTCGGCATCCATCAGCTGCCAAGCAAAAACCATGCGAGTGGGAACCGCGCACTCCACCAACTCCGTCGATGCACCGCCATCCACCGCAACGCCCTCAAAGGGCAGCACTTCAACGGCACGCTCAACGGACGCAATCGCATCCGCCTCGGCCCGCATGCGCCCCAACACCGCCGCCGTCTGATCCAACACGCCGGCGCTGCGAATCAGGTACACCTCGCAGCCCGCGTCCACCTTACGCTTGCAATGCACGACGACGCGCTTCCCCGCTGCGGCATCCACCGGGCAGGGCACCTGCGGCCAGCGCTTGGGCACATCGGGACGCGCGTCGACACCCGGATAGAACCGAATCTCGAGCGTGTCACCCGCCGCCACGGCGGCGTCGAGCTCAACGGTCACCTCTTCGTGGCCCACAGCGACCAAACGCCCCACGCGCACGCCCTGGTTAATTGCGCGCTCAAAGCTCATCAGCTCGGCACCCGAACGCCCTCGCAGGTACGCATCGGTAAACCCACGGTTAAACGACCTCCCCAGCTCACGTTCAAGCGTCGGCACCGCATCGGCATCCCATGTGCCGTCGCGCAGCATATCAAGCGCCCGACGCCACACCCTCACCACGTTAAAGACGTAGTCGGGATTCTTCATGCGACCCTCGATCTTGAGCGATGCCACGCCGGCATCTACAAGCTCGGGCAGATGCGCAATACCCAGATAGTCACGCGGGCACAGCAGGCGATCTCCCTCGACGGCGACAACGCTCTGTCCCGCCTCGTCCACCAGGTCGTACGCCAGACGGCACGGCTGCGTGCAGTCGCCGCGCATCGCCGAGCGCCCACGCCGCAGGGCCGAAAACTCGCACGCCCCCGAATAGCCGATGCAAATCGCACCGTGGCAGAATACCTCGATGGGCACGCCCGTGGCACATAGCGCCGCAATCTCGTCGACCGCCAGCTCGCGTGCCGTCGTCACGCGCTCGACTCCCAGCTCATCGGCGGCAAGCCGCACGGCGCCTTCGCTGTGAACGCCCGCCTGCGTAGACAGGTGAATCTCGACCCCGGGAATCGCCGCGCGCAGCGCGCAGGCCAACCCGGCATCGGCGACAATCAGAGCATCGGCGCCCAGCTCCAGTGCATGAGCTCCCAACGCCACCGCGTCGGACAACTCATCGTCAAACACGAACACGTTGAGCGTTACGTACACACGCACGCCATGAGCATGCGCCACGGCACAACCGCGCGCAAACTCGTCATCCGTAAAGCCATGCGCGCTCACACGGGCGTTAAAGCCGCCCAACCCCGCATAGATGGCATCGGCACCCGCGGCGATGGCCGCAAGCATCTGGTCGAGCCCGCCCGCCGGCGCCAGCAGCTCGGGCAGCGCCGCACCGGCAGCATCCAATCCAGTCTCGTATTGTCCGCTCGGCCCCATCGTCCGAATCGCCATCGGCAAACTCCTTACCAAGGTATGCATTCACTCTGAAAAATGCCGTCTTCCAGCATACACGAGGCCTCGCGCGCCCCGTTTGGTTTATCGTGTAATAACTTATGTCCATCCTGCCCCGACGGCACATCCGCCGTCCGGCACGACATACCTGGAGGTCAATATATGGGTCCTCGCCAACGACAGGGACGCAGCCGTTCAAAGACGCATGCCCTGCCCATAATCCTGCTCTCGTTTTTGGGCTTTTTGCTTATCGCGGGCGTGGCATTTGGCATCGGCATGGTCGGCAACGTCAACCGCTGGCTGTCCGATCTGCCCGACTACACCGACGCCAACGCGTATCTGGTGAGCGAGCCCACCGAGATCGTCGACTGCAACGGCAACAAGATCGCGAGCTTCTACACGCAAAACCGCAAGTCCATCACCAAGGACGAGGTCTCCCCCTACGTGCTGCAGGGCACCGTTGACGTCGAGGACGAGCGCTTCTACGAGCACGGCGGTATCGACCTGTGGGGTATCGCGCGTGCTGCGGTGGCAACCCTCGGCGGCGGGCACGAAGGCGCCTCGACTATCACCCAGCAGCTGGTGCGCAACACCATCCTGCAGGAGGAGCAGTTCGACTCGACCATCGAGCGTAAGGTGCGCGAGGCCTACATCGCCATCAAGATGGAGGACATGTACTCCAAAGACGAGATCCTCATGATGTACCTCAACACCATCTATTACGGCCACGGCGCCTACGGCATCGAGGCCGCAGCCGAGACCTACCTGTCCAAGAGCGCCGCCGACCTCACCCTGAGCGAGGCCGCGCTGCTCATCGGCCTTCCCAACTCGCCTTCGCAGTACGACCCCACGGTCAACCCCGACCTAGCGCTGTCCCGTCGCAACAAGGTCCTCGACAACATGCTGCGCCTGGGCCACATTACGCAGGATGAGCACGATGCCGCACAGGCCGAGCCCATCACCCTCAACGTGACCGAGATTTCGGGCAGTGGCGTCGACGTATACTCGCAGCCCTACTTTGTCGCCTATGTCAAGCAGCTGCTGGAGCAGGAGTTCTCGACCGACGTGCTCTTTAAGGGCGGTCTGACCGTCAAGACCACCATCGACCCCACGATGCAGCAGGTGGCAGAGAATGCCGTCCGCGAGCAGCTCGACACGCTCTCACTCGACGGCCTGGACATGGGCATGGTCGTCGTCGACCCCAAGACCGGCTACATCAAGTGCATGGTGGGCGGCTACGACTACAACGCCGACGAGAACCACGTAAACCATGCCACGGCCAAGCGTCCCGTCGGCTCCACCTTCAAGGCCTTTACGCTGGCAACTGCCATCCAAAACGGCATGAACCCCAACGTCACCCTCAACTGCAACTCGCCGCTCAAGGCCAAGGGCACCACGACCGAGGTCCAAAACTACGCCAACCATAGCTATGGCAACATCACGCTTAAGCAGGCGACGGCATACTCCTCCAACACCGGCTACATCCAGGTGGCGGAAGCCGTCGGCAACAGCAAGATCATCTCGCTCGTCAAAAAGCTCGGCATCGATCCCGCCAAGGACAACATCGAGGACGTTCCCGTCATGACGCTCGGCACCGGCTCGATCTCGCCGCTCGAGATGGCCGCTGCCTACGCGACGTTTGCCAACGGCGGCTACTATCGCCAGCCGATCGCCATCACCGAGATTGACTCTCGCACCGGTTCGGTGCTGTACCAGCACACCGACAATCCCTCACAGGTGCTTACCGAGGGCGAGGCCGCCGCGGTCACCGATGTTCTGTCCGGCGTCATGAAGGGCGGCGGTACGGGTGCTGCCGGCGCCCTGAGCGTCAACCAGCCCTATGCCGGCAAGACGGGCACCACCGACAACACCACCAACCTGTGGTTCTGCGGCTATACCCCGCAGCTGGCGTGCGCCCTGTGGACCGGCTATTCCGCGGGCGAGATTCCCATCCAAAAATACGGCACAGACCTGCTGGGCGACAGCACCAACCTGCCTGTCTTTAAGCGGTTTATGAACACCGTTCTGACCGGTACCGAGCGCGAGGAGTTTGCGACCGGAACGGCGCCCACCTACAAGAACAACAGCGTCTGGAAGTTCTACGGCACCAACAACACCAAGAAGACGGAGAACGACGACAAGGACGAGAACGAGGACGAAGAGGAAACCACCACAACAACGACAACGACGACCACGACCACCGAGACCACGGGCGGCGACACCACCGGCGGCACCGGTACGACCGGTGGCTCGACGGGCGGCTCCACTGGTGGTTCGACCGGCGGCGATGGCGGCACGCCTACGCCTACGCCTACGCCCACTCCCGACCCCTCGCCCACGCCTGACGATACGGTCGGCTAGAAATTCATCCAGCCATAAGCAACAAGGCCCCCGAGCAGCTTATTAAACTGCTCGGGGGCCTTTTTAGTTTAAAGCGACCTGATGGGCGATCTTTATACCGGCAGACAAAAAGGGGGTACCGACCAACGTCGATACCCCTTACAAGCCACTATGTCAGCGCGCACAGTGCAGAGCGCACGACCCGCACGCCTACTTGCGAGAATTGCTCAGCTTATTGATCAGCGCCTCAAGACGCTCGCCGTCCTCGGCCGTCTGGGCAATAACCAAAATCGTATCGTTGCCGGCAAGCGAGCCAAGCACATCGGGCAGCTCTGCCGCATCAACAGCGGCGGCGATGCCGGAAGCCGTACCAGGCTGAGCCTTGATCATAACCAGATTATCGGTGCGCAGAACGCCCGTTACGAGCTCAGAAACCATACGCTGCAGGTGCAGGTCCTCTGCCAGAACATAGATGCCCTCAGGGAGCTTACGCAGCCCCATATCGGCAATATCGCGAGAGACAGTCGCCTGCGTGCAATCAAAGCCCATAGCGCGGAGCTCATCGACCAGCACGCGCTGCGTGCGGACGTCCTTATTGCGCACAATATCTCTAATGGCATCCTGGCGCCCATTGCGTTTTTTAGCCATACAAACCCTCTCTCCAAAAGATGGCGGAGACAATCAATCAGTGATTGAATAGTTTAACGCTATTTGAAGG
Source organism: uncultured Collinsella sp. (assembly GCA_900551555.1). Classification (GTDB taxonomy): domain Bacteria; phylum Actinomycetota; class Coriobacteriia; order Coriobacteriales; family Coriobacteriaceae; genus Collinsella. The sequence goes on from URWC01000011.1 coordinate 7,920, forward strand.
CTTTTGTGTATAAGAACGCATTTCGAAACAATTCTATGCAAATTTGTTTCGAAATGAGCCGTTTAGGCGGTTTTTGCGCCCGTCCGGTTAAGAAAAGCTGCCAGATGCGTACACATCACGCAGCGCGTGGGCTTGGCGCTGGCGATCGGCCCAAACAACAGACCGAGTCCCCGATGGTTGTCCTTGAGCGCGGCGACCATCTGACGGGTTCGAGGCGCCTCGAGCATATCACGCATGCGGGCGGAACGCTCAATTGACGACACCCCATGCGGGCTCAGACACAAATTCTCGATGCAGGCGACCAGTCCGGCAAAGTAGAACTTTTGGCTTGCCAGCTTGAGCCGACCACCGCTATCTGCTTCCGAGAGTGAGTCCGCAAGCTCGTCGAGCGCTCGAGTGTCATCGGATATCCTGGCATACATGGTGGGATCAAAGGCATCTGTAAGCTTAGGTGCCACCGCGTGGAAACAAGCGTCGCCGCAGCCGGACACGCATCGTGTCTGCGAAAGCGCGCATGCCATAAACCCAACTGTGCGAAACACCTTGTCGCACAAAAGGCATGCCTCAAACAGCGAGCGGCTGTACATCACACCAGAGGTCTGAACGACTAGGCCGCCTAAAATCAACTGAGGCAGCCCGGCCACCATCGAAGATTTGCTATCAATGGAAATATGAGCAGCATCCAAGACGCGCGAATGGCGCTCTCGATGTGCATCATAGCGGTCGAGCGACACCGTGGGGAGCACTATGTCTGCCGTAGTATCGCACGCGATATTGACCATCTTGGAAAGGGACTGCGGAGCAAACCACTCATCGGCGTTCATAGCGATGATTTGAGAGCCACGCGAGGCAGCAAAACCGGCACGAAGACAAGCGCCGCGCTTCGCGTCCTCGACGTCAATCAAATCAATATGGATGTCCCTGTCGGCAGCAACTTGAAGCGAATGGCGCACACCGGGCGCAGCATCGCGGCAGACAACGACAATCTGCAAATCGTAGAGGTCTTGGTTCTGGATACTCTCGAGCGCACGCATCGCATAGCTGGGCGAACCTTCTACCACAAGGATCACCGAAAGTCGCGGATGCGAGCCACGTCGAACCAAGTTATCCGTCCTCTCGACAGCAGTGAATCAAACTGTCGTTCATGGTACACCCCGGCAATAAAAGCAATGAGACACCGGTTGTATTGCACGCCAAGAACAGATGTTGCACACGCGCAGCCCACAGATGACAGGTGCCGACGCACGACGCGCCGAGCCCTCCCCTAGTCGAGCACGACAAGCTCGGCGGGATCGTAATCCACGCCCATAAACGTAAGGCCGCAGGCAGGAGCCGTGGGGCCCGCAGCGGTACGGTCGCAAGCATCGATGACCTCGCGCATCCACTCGGGTTCACGGCGATGCATGCCAATCTCGACAAGCGTGCCCACGATCGTGCGGACCATCGAATGCAGAAACGCATTGCCCTCGATGGTAAACGTCAGGATGTCCTCGCCAAACGCAACCTCATGGCCAAACTCGGCACGCATCACGCAGCGGTGCGTGGGCTTGCCCACGGCAGACGCCACCTTGCAAAAGCTCTTGAAGTCCTGCTCGCCCAGCAGCGCGGGACAGGCCGCAGACATCGCCTCAACATCCAATGGGTAGCGATGCCACCACACCGCACCGCGCGAAAGCACAGGGCGCGCGTCGCGATCGGCAATACGGTACGTATACGTACGGGAACGCGCATCAAAGCGTGCAGAAAAGCCTTTACGGGCCTTGTAGACCTCGTTTATGGCGATATCTTTGGGCAGGAGGGCATCCATGGCCCTCAGCCACCTACGGCGCGTCAAAGCCAACTCAGCGTCCGTTACGGGCACACTGATGTACTGAGCCACGGCATGCACGCCGGCATCGGTACGCCCCGCGCACGTCAGATCGATCGGGCGGCGAAGCAGCGTCTCGATGGCTCGACGTAGCTCACCCGCAACCGTCGTCTGTCCCGGCTGCTCGGCAAATCCGCTATACGACGAGCCATCATAGGCCACGCGGAAAACGAGCGTGGCATCGAGCTCTGGAATCGAATTGAAATCAGACGGCGCAGTCATGGGCGCTCCCAACAAACAAGCAACGGTATCGCGACAAAAAAAGAGGGGTACGCGAACGTACCCCTCGAATATAGCCTATGCAGACGGAATGTCTACTCAGCGGTCTCCTCAGCAGGAGCCTCCTCGACGGCCTCGACCTTCTTGGGAGCAGCGGCCTTCTTGGGGGCCGGAGCAGCCTTCTTGGCCTTAGGCGTGCAAGGCTCGGTGACGAGCTCCATGATAACGATAGGAGCGTTGTCGCCCTTGCGGTTGCCGAGCTTCATGATGCGGGTATAACCGCCGTTGCGGTCCTGCCACATGCCCTGGGCAGCCTTGTCGAAGATCTCGGCAACGAGCTGCTTATCGCCGAGCTTGGCGATAGCCAGACGACGAGAGTGCAGGTCGCCCTTCTTGGCCCAAGTGATGATCGGGTCGACGACCGAACGCAGCGCCTTAGCGCGGGTCTCGGTGGTCTTGATGCGGTCGTTCTCGAAGAGGGCCTTAGCAAGGCTCTTCTTCATGGCCTTGGTGTGGCTCGCATCGGTGCCGAGCTTCAGGCCCTTCTTAACGTTGTGACGCATGGTCTAGTTTCTCCTCAAATATGCGAAGCATTAAGCCTTCAGGCTCAGGCCCATGGACTCAAGCTTGTCCTTCACTTCCTCGATCGACTTAACACCGAAGTTACGGATGTTGAGCAGATCGTTCTCCGAGAACTCAACGAGCTGACGGACCGAGTGAATGCTGGCGCGCTTAAGGCAGTTGTAGGAACGGACGGAAAGGTCCAGATCCTCGATCTGCTTGTCCAGCTCGGCGTTGTCGTTGGTGACCTCGGGAGCGAAGATCGAAGCCTCCTCCTCGACCTCGGGGGTCTCGGCAAGGTTCATAAAGGCGGCCATATGCTGGTTGATGATATTGGCAGCCTGGACCACGGCGTCGCGCGGGGCGATGGAGCCGTTGGTCTCGATCTCGAGGACAAGGCGGTCGTAGTCGGTGTGCTGACCGACACGGCAAGCCTCAACGAGCTTGGCGCAACGGGAAACCGGCGAGTACAGCGAGTCGACGTGGATCACACCGATGGGATCGTTGTCGCGCTTGTTGGCCTCGCCAGAAACATAGCCGCGGCCATAGCCGATGCGCATGCTCATGGTGAGATGGCCACCCTCGGTGAGCGTTGCGATGTGCTGCTCGGGGTTGACCAGCTCAAACTCGGACGGAATAAAGAAGTCCGCACCGGTGACCTCGCAGGGGCCGTCAACCGAGATGGTGGCGGTCGCCTCGTCGGTCGTGCCGAGAGCCCTGAAGACAAGACCCTTGACATTCAGGACGATGTCGGTGACATCCTCGACCATGTTAGGGATGGTCATGAACTCGTGCTGCGCACCATCGATCTGAATAGCCTCGACGGCGGCACCCTCGAGCGAGGACAGAAGAACGCGACGAAGGGAGTTACCCAGCGTATCGCCGTAACCACGCTCGAGCGGCTCGACGGAGACACGAGCAGACGTCTCGTTGATCTCTTCGACCTGAACCTGAGGCCTAATGAATTCTGACATGTATTACCTCCAGCCTCAGCAGCCCGGATGGACTACTTAGAGTAGAGCTCGACGATGAGCTGCTCGTTGATATCACCGCTGATCTGCTCACGCGTCGGCAGGGCGAGCACGTTACCAGACAGCTTCTCGATATCGACCTCGAGCCAGCCAGGGACCTCAAAGCGCTCGGAGGAAATCAGGGCCTCCTTGATGGGGAGGAGGTCACGGAACTTCTCGCCGACAGCGACGACGTCGCCGGCCTTGACGCGGTAGGACGGGATGTCCACGCGCTTGCCGTTCACGGTGAAGTGACCGTGACGGACGGACTGACGAGCCTCTTTGCGGGTGCGGGCGAAGCCAAGACGGAAGACGACGTTGTCGAGGCGAGACTCAAGGATGATCATGAGGTTCTCACCGGTGACGCCGTTCATCTTGCGGGCCTTGTTGAAGTAGCCGTGGAACTGCTTCTCCAGAACGCCATAGATGAACTTGACCTTCTGCTTCTCGCGCAGCTGCATGCCGTACTCAGATTCCTTGCGACGGCGCTTGGGCTGACGGATAGATTCCTTCTTGCTGCTGTAACCGAGCTCAGCGGGATCGATCCCGAGCTGACGGCAGCGCTTAAGAACAGGAGTCCTGTCGATTGCCATATTGATACGATCCTTTCAGTTACACGCGGCGACGCTTCTTGGGGCGGCAGCCGTTGTGCGGAATGGGGGTCTTGTCCTGGATGCTCGAGACCTCGAGGCCAGCAGCCTGGAGGGAGCGGATGGCGGTCTCACGACCGGAGCCGGGGCCCTTGACGAAGACGGAAACCTTCTTCATACCGTGCTCCATGGCCTGCTTGGCAGCAGCCTCGGCAGCCATCTGGGCAGCGAACGGCGTGGACTTACGGGAGCCCTTGAAGCCCACCTGGCCAGCCGACTTCCAGGAAATGACGTTGCCCTGGGGATCGGTGATCGAAACGATCGTGTTGTTGAACGTAGAACGAATGTGAGCCTGGCCCACGGAAATGTTCTTACGGTCCGCGCGCTTCAGACGGGCAGCGCGAACGTTCTTCTTAGCAGTAGCCATCTATCTAGCGCTCCTTATTTCTTCTTCTTAGCACCGATCTGACGCTTCGGGCCCTTGCGGGTACGAGCGTTAGTGTGGGTGCGCTGGCCGCGGACCGGGAGGCCCTTGCGGTGACGAAGGCCGCGGTTGCAGCCGATGTCCATAAGGCGCTTGACGTTCTGGTTGCGCTCACGGCGGAGGTCGCCCTCAACCATGATCTGGTTCTTGTCGATATAATCGCGGATGGCGTTAACCTCATCCTCGGTGAGGTCCTTAACGCGCGTATCCACGTTAACGTTGCACTCGACGCAAATCTTCGTCGCAGTGGTGCGGCCGATGCCGTAAATGTAGGTCAGACCGATCTCAACGCGCTTCTCACGCGGGAGGTCGACACCATTAATACGGGCCAACGTAGTCTCCTCTCTTAACCCTGACGCTGCTTATGACGGGGGTTCTCGCAAATGACGAGGACCTTGCCATGGCGCCTAATGATTTTGCACTTATCGCACATCTTCTTGACCGAAGGACGTACCTTCATCGTTCTTCCTTTCGGTAGCGCTCAAACTACTTCCCTACTATCTACTCGCCCAGCCGCAGGCGTTTAAAACTATGGCTGGTCTTCACACACAATCCGACCGTAGGTTGAGCTAAGCCTGCAGTCGGAAATAGAGTGCGTGTATGCGTGCCGCTATTTGTAGCGATAGGTGATGCGGCCGCGGGTCAGGTCGTACGGGGAAAGCTCCACGACAACCCTGTCACCGGGGAGAATACGGATGTAATTCATTCGGATCTTGCCAGAAATGTTGCACAGAACCGAATGACCGTTCTCGAGCTCGACCTTAAACATGGCGTTGGGCAACGGTTCCTTTACCGTACCCTCGAGCTCAATTGCGTCTTCCTTCTTCACAAGCAATCATCTTTCTCTAGAAAACGACAGCGATTGAGTATTCTACAACACGTATGCACGCATCGTAATAACTTCGTAATGGCTCCACAACTAAGTGGAACCTGTTACATTTGAAATGTTAAGGCATGCATTTGACGAAAGCCCTACATTTCACCGCCCTGCAAAGAACACCAAGCACCTTGCGCATCCGTGGTGAGAATCACCGGACCGTCATTGGTGATGGCGACGGTGTTCTCGTAGTGCGCGGCGGGCAAATGGTCGTTGGTCGTAACAATCCAACCGTCGGAGCCCGTGCTCACATGGTTGGAACCCATCGTAACCATCGGCTCGATGGCAATGACCATGCCGGCCTGGAGGCGAACGCCCCTCCCCTTCTTTCCATAGTTAGGAACGTTGGGGTCCTCGTGCATCACGCGGCCAATCCCATGGCCCACATAATCGCGAAGCACGCCGTAACCGTGAGACTCGGCGAGGGACTGAACGGCATAACCGACGTCCCCGATATGGTTACCGGGAACAGCCTGCTCGATGGCAGCCTTAAGGCAATCGCGCGTGACCTCGCACAAAGCCTTGGCTTCGGGCGTGGGGGTGCCGACGAAAAACGTCCAAGCGTTATCGCCGACCCAACCGTCGACAACGGCTCCCGTATCGATGGAGATGATATCGCCATCGCGCAGGATCATGTCGGGGTTGGGAATACCGTGGACCACGGCATCGTTGATCGATGCGCAAATGGTCCCCGGGAACCCGCCGTAACCCTTAAAGGCCGGGGTGCCGCCATGCATGCGGATAATCTGCTCCGCGAGCTGATCGAGCTCAAAAGTCGAAACGCCGGGGCGCACCATGGCTCCAACGTGGCGGAGCGCCATCTTAGATAGCGCTCCTGCCTTCTTCATCTGCTCGATTTGCGTTGCAGACTTAATCTTGATCATAGACCGAGAGCCTCTTTGACATCCCCGTACACGGTCTCGCGAGCCTGGTCACCGTTGACCGACTTGAGCAGACCCTGACCACGATAGTAGTCAACGAGCGGGCTCGTGGACTTCTCGTAGACGTCGAGACGGTTCTTGATGGTCTCGGGCTTGTCGTCGTCGCGCTGATACATCTCGCCTGCGCACTTGGGGCAGGTGGCATCGGCAGCGGTGCCGGTGTAACCGCAGGAGCGGCAGGTGCGACGCGAAGACAGACGATCGATGATGACCTCGGGGGCCACATCGACCAGAAGGGCACAGTCGATCTCGCGACCCATGGCGGAGAGCTCGGAATCGAGCGTCACGGCCTGGGCGGTGTTACGCGGGAAGCCGTCGAGGATGAAGCCCTGCTGGGCGTCATCGGCGGCAAGGCGCTCCTTGACAAGGTCGATCACGAGCTGGTCGGGAACGAGCTCGCCAGCGTCCATGTACTTCTTAGCCTGAATACCAAGCTCGGTGCCACCCTTGACGGCAGCACGCAGCAGGTCGCCCGTGGAAATGTGAGCGACGCCAAACTCGGCGACGAGCTCCTGTGCGACGGTGCCCTTACCGGCACCCGGAGCTCCGAGCAATACGAGGTTCATGAGCAATCCTCCTCTAGCCTATTTAAAGAATCCATCGTAATCATACATCTTGATCTGGCCTTCGAGCTTATCGACCGTGTCGAGCACGACGCCGACCATGATGAGGATGGACGTGCCGCCAAATGCCTGGATCAGCTGGTTACCCGTAAAGGAGAAGATGATCGAAGGCACGATGGCGATGAGCGCCAAAAAGACAGCGCTGGGAAGCGTGATCTTGTTGAGCGCGTTCTTGATGTAGGCCGCGGTAGCCCTACCCGGACGGACGCCCGGAATAAAGCCGCCCTGCTTCTTAAGGTTGTCGGCCGTGTCATCGGGGTTGAACACCATGGAGGTGTAGAAGTACGCGAAGAACACGATGAGGACAACGTTAAGCACCCAGTTGAGCCAACCGGTCGAAAGCGCGGAGGCAACTGCCTGAATCCAGCCGATGCCGGGGAAGAACACGGCAATCTGAGCCGGGAAGTACAGCAGCGCCGAAGCGAAGATGATCGGCACGACACCCGCGGTGTTGACCTTGATGGGCAGGTAGGTGGTCTGGCCGCCCATCATGCGACGGCCCACGACGCGTTTGGCGTAGGAGACCGGGATGCGGCGCTGGCCGCGCTCAAGGAAAACAATCAGCGGGATAACCAGCAAGATGATGGCGCAGATGATCACCATGGTGATGATGCCACCGGCATTGCCCTCGGTGCTGGAGAAGATAGCCTGCGGCAGACCGGCCATGATGTTCGCAAAGATGATCAGCGACATGCCATTGCCGATACCGCGCTGGGTGATGAGCTCACCAATCCACATGATCAGCATGGCGCCCGCGGTGAGCGTGCCGACGATCATGAGGTCGAAGATGATCTCGGGAGCGCCGGCACCATTAAAGCTGATGCCGAAGCTCTTAAAGAGGAAGAGGTAACCCACGGAGTTGAGGATTGCCAGAGCCAGGGTGAGGTAACGCGAATACTGCGTAATCTTGGTCTGACCGACCTCGCCCTCGCGGGCAAGCTCATGCATGGAAGGCACAACGGCCTGGAGCATCTGGAGGATGATCGAGCTGGTGATGTAAGGCATGATGCCCAGCGAAAACACCGACACATAGCTCAACGCGCCGCCAGAGAAAAGATTCAGGAGGGCCATAGCACCTGCGGCGACCGAATTGTTATCGGTCGAGAAAAGGCCCAGCATCCCCTGGAAGGGAATGCCGGGCACAGGAACGTGCGCACCAATGCGGTACACGACGAGCATAGCTATGGTAAAAAGAATCTTTTCGCGCAATTCTTTGATGCGGAAAGCATTCTTAAGACCATTTAGCACGGCAGCTCGACCTTTCCGCCGGCGGCCTCGATCTTGGCCTGCGCAGAAGCGCTGACCTTGTCGACCTTGACCGTGAACTTCTTGGTGAGCTCACCATTGCCGAGCACCTTGACGGGCTCGAACTCGCTCTTGGTGATGCGAGCGGCCTTAAGAGCGGCACCGTCGATCACAGCGCCGTCCTCGAACTTACGCTCGAGACGCTCAACGTTAACAGCGGTGTACTCGATACGACGGGGGTTGCGGAAGCCCGGAAGCTTGGGCAGGCGCATAGCCAGCGGAGTCTGGCCACCCTCAAAGCCGGCACCCTTGGTGCCGCCAGAGCGGGAACCCTGGCCCTTCTGGCCGCGGCCAGAAGTGGTGCCGTGACCCGAAGAATTGCCACGGCCGACGCGCTTGCGGTTCTTGGTGGAACCGGGCGCGGGAGTAAGATCGTGAAGCTGCATTTGCTACTCCTCTACAATCTCGACAAGGTGCTTGACCTTGAAGATCATGCCGCGGACGGACTCGTTGTCAGCAATCTCGCGAACCTCGCGGATCCTGTGGAGACCGAGGGCACGGACAGTACGGACCTGGTCCTGCTTGCAACCGTTGGTGCTGCGGACCTGCTTGATCTTGATGGTGTCAGCCATGCTTAGTTCTCCTTACCAACGAACATCTCGGAGACCGTCAGGCCACGGCGAGCCGCGACGTCCTCAGGGCTGGAGAGCTCCTTGAGGCCCTCGACGGCAGCCTTGATGATGTTGAGGCCGTTGTCGGTACCGAGGGACTTGGACAGGACGTTCTTGATGCCAGCAAGCTCGAAGAGGGGACGCACAGCGCCGCCGGCGATAACGCCGGTACCCTCGACAGCGGGCTTGATGATGATGCGGCCGGCACCAAAGTGACCGAGAACCTCGTGTGGAATGGTGCCCTGATCGGTCACCGGCACGTGGAACATGTTCTTCTTGGCATCGAGAGACGCCTTGGAGATGGCCATGGGCACCTCAGCGGACTTGCCCATGCCAACGCCGACGTTGCCCTTGCCGTCGCCAACGACGACGAGAGCGACGAGGCTCATGCGACGACCACCCTTGACGGTCTTCGACACGCGGTTGATGTAAACGACGCGCTCCTCGAACTCGGAGGCCTCGCGCTGCTGCTTCTGATTACGAGCCATGTGCTACATACCTCCTAGAACTCGAGACCGGCGGCACGAGCACCGTCGGCGAGGGCCTTGACGCGGCCATGGTAGATACGGCCACCGCGATCGAAGGCGACCTTGGTAATGCCGGCCTCGATGGCGCGCTTGCCAACGAGCTGACCGACCTTCTCCGCAGCCTCCTTGTTCGAGGTGTGGGTGCCCTTGAACTCGGCCTCGAGGGTCGAGGCAGAGACGAGCGTCAGGCTGGAGCCCTTGCTGTCGTCGATGATCTGGGCATAGATGTTGGCGTTAGTACGGGTCACGCGAAGACGCGGACGCTCGGAGGTACCCGAGACCTTGCCGCGAACACGACGCTGACGACGCTTGAGGCCTTCCAGCTTCGCCTTATGCTTGTTCATACGTAAACTCCTAAAAAGGTTGATCTTGCCAGCACCTGACGGGGTGCTGGTCTTATGCGAGTGAGTCGGTTACGACTACTTGGCGGCCTTACCCAGCTTGCGGCGGATGTGCTCGCCAACGTAGTGGATACCCTTGCCCTTGTAAGGCTCGGGAGGACGATGGCCGCGGATCTCAGCGGCGATCTGACCGACCTGCTGCTTGTTGATACCCTTGACGTTCACGTGGGTGTTGTCGGGAACCTCGAAGGTGATGCCCTCGGGAGCCTCGACGATCACGGGGTGCGAGAAGCCCAGGGAGAACTCGAGGTTCTTGCCCTTCTGCTGCACGCGGTAACCGACGCCGGCGAGCTCGAGCTTCTTCTCGAAGCCCTCGGAAACGCCAACAACCATGTTGTGGATGAGGGCACGGGTGAGGCCGTGGCGGGCACGGGTCTCACGCTCGTCGTCGGGACGGGAAACGGTGAGGACGTTGTCCTCGACGTTGATAGCGAGCTTCTCAAAGACATCGAGCTCGAGCTGGCCCTTGGGGCCCTTGACGACAACGTTGTTGCCGTTGACTGCCACTTCGACTCCGGCGGGAATCTGGACAGGCTTATTACCGATACGAGACACGGTGATCTCCTTTCCTTCTACCTACCGAGCGAATTACCAGACGTAAGCGATGATCTCGCCGCCGACGTTGTGCTTGCGAGCATCGCGGTCGGTCATGACGCCATGGCTGGTGGAAATAATGGCGGTACCAAGGCCACCGCGGACGCGGGGCATGTCGGCAACGCCGGTGTACTTACGCAGGCCCGGCTTGGAAATGCGGCGGATGCCGTTGATGACCTTAGCCTTCTTGGGACCATACTTAAGCGTGATGTGCAGAGTCTTCTGGGGAACGGTGTCCTCGACATCGTAGCCCTCGATGTAGCCCTCCTCGTGCAGAACACGAGCGATCTCGACGAGCTTCTTGCTGCTCGGCGTGGAGACCGTGGCCTTGTTCACAGAGTTAGCGTTACGGATGCGCGTAAGCATATCTGCGATCGGGTCTGTAAGGTTCATACAGATTCTCCTTCGTTCTTGATGAACACGTGCTCTTGGTTCTTCGCCGCCCTTAACGGCAAAGCCTTTTTAGCGCGTTTTCCCTGTTCCAAACTGATGCTTGAAACGCTGGTAGTGACTTACCAGCTGGCCTTCTTAACGCCGGGAAGCTCGCCCTTGAGTGCAAGCTCGCGGAAGCAGACACGGCACAGGCCGAACTTGCGGTACACAGAGTGCGGACGGCCGCAGCGCTGGCAGCGCGTGTACTCACGAGTAGAGAACTTCTGCTTGCGATTGCACTTGACGATCATCGATGTCTTAGCCACTTATATCCTCCTCACATAGAGTATTGTTCGCCCCAAGCGCCGCCCCCTTGTGGGAACGGCGCTTATAGGGCAGGTGAACCTATTTCTTGAACGGGAAACCGAAGGCGTCCAGAAGGGCCTTGGCCTCCTCATCGGTGTTGGCGGTAGTCACGAAAGTGATGTCCATACCGCGCTGGTGATCGACGGAGTCGAAGTCGATCTCGGGGAAGATGAGCTGCTCGGTGACGCCCATGGAGAAGTTACCACGGCCGTCGAAGCTCTTGGCGGAGATGCCGCGGAAGTCGCGGATACGGGGGATCGCGACGGAGGTCAGACGATCGAAGAACTCCCACATACGGTCGCCACGCAGGGTAACCTTGCAGCCGATCGGCATACCAGCGCGCAGGCGGAAGGTAGCGATGGACTTGCGGGCACGGGTGATCATCGGCTGCTGGCCGGTGATGGCGCGCAGGTCGCGCACGGCACCGTCGATGGCCTTGGAATCGGTAGCGGCCTCGCCGACACCCATGTTCACGACGATCTTCTCAAACTTGGGGATCATCATGACGTTCTCGTACTGGAACTTGTCCTGAAGCTGCTGCTTGACCTCGTTGTTGTACTTGGTCTTCAGACGCGGCACATACTTCTCTTCTGCCATTGTTCACTCCTTCTTGGGGTTTTAAGCACGGGGCGTGGCCACGATGGGTTGTCCTCGTGCCTCCTGGCTGCATCCGCGCCGCTCATGGCATTTTGCGGTTTGGACTCGACGCAGCAGGAGCCGACAAAACAATCGGTACTATACGCGCATCGGGAGCGTATTTCCAGAAAAACCTCGTCTGCCTGCACAACTCCACAACTCCCCCGCACAAATAGCAGTTGCGGTGAAATAGGGACTGTTTGGCGGCCTAACAGGCTTAAACAGTCCGTATTTCACCGCAACTTAATTGGTGGGGATGCGATTAGCGCTTGCGGGGGACGAGTTTGGTGCGGCGCAGGTGGATCATCTCGGCGGCGATGGAGATAGCGATCTCCTCGGGATCCTCTGCCTTGATGGCAACGCCGATCGGCAGGTGCAGCTCGTCGATCTGGTCCTGCGTAAAGCCCTCCTGCTCCAGGCGGGCGCGCACAAAGGCCGTCTTGCGACGCGAGCCCAGACAGCCCAGGTAGGCAGGCTTGGCGCGCATGGCCTGAATCACCACGTCGATATCGGACTTGTGGCCTGCTGTGGCCACAACCACCAAGTCGCGCGGACCGATGGGACACAGCTCGCTCAGATTCTTGTAATCGACCAAGCGACGATCGTAGACACCGGGCACCCATTCGGGGGTCAGCGTGCCGGGGCGGTCGTCGCAAACCACGACGGCAAAGCCCGCCGCCGTGAGCACCCGCGCCGTCGCAGCGCCCACGTGGCCGCAGCCAAAGATATAGGTCAGGCCCTCGGGGCAGAGCGTCTCGATGTGCGCCGCGGGAATCTCGGAGGCCGCGTTGGTGTAGGTGACCCTACTCCCCTCCTCCACCAGCGAAAGCCCGGGGCAGCCCGCAATGGTGCGGCGCGATTCCTCGCCATGGTACTCGGCCACATCGCCCTCGAGCGCGCTCGCGATAAACGGCTCAAAGTCGATGACGAAGTCGCCGATGCGCCGATAGGCCAAGACGTCGGCAATTTCCTGGAACAACGGTGCCTGAGTCGCATCCAGATGCAGGTAGCACAGGCAGATGGCTCCGCCGCAGATCATGCCGGTATCGGAGTTCTCGCCGCCCATGGTGTAGCGGACCAGACGCGACTGTCCCGCGCTCAGGAGCTCGCGCGCCTCATCCAGCGCAAAGAGCTCAATCTTGCCGCCGCCGATGGTGCCCGCTTGGCTGCCATCGGCAAAGACGGCCATCCAGGCGCCCACGCCGCGCGGCGATGACCCTGCCGTGCCGGCAACTACCACCAGCTCGCACGTCTTACCAGCCTTCAGAGCGCCAAGCGCGGCATTCACCACATCGAGCTTTTCCATTGCAATTTCCTATCCCTGGAATACACCGGTGAGCATGGCGAGCGCCTCGAGCACGCCGCCACCGACCGACCTCGCCTTGTCCGAAATGTAGTTGATATAGCTGGTGTCGCCGCGCGGGTCGACATCGGCGCACTTAAAGCCCTCGGTAACTCGAACGCCGTCTGCCAAAAGGCCGCGCAGGCAGCCGTCAATCTGCGTGACCATGGGCGTATCGCCCGCGTAGCCAATCACGTCTCCGGCGCTCACGATATCGCCGATCGCATGGTCGGACCGAAACACGCCGGCGGCGGGGCTGTGGATAACGCGCTCCTTGCCATAGCCGGCGATGACACCCGGCACGCCCGTATTGGGCTGGGGCGAGCCCTGGGTGATGACGCGGCCGAGGAAATGACCGCGCATGGTCTCGACCACGGCGTCGCAATCGACCGGCGCGGTAAAGCCCGGCCCCACGGCGATAACGACAGGCGCCATATCGCGCGTGGTGCCCAGGTTGCGCTTAGCCAGAATTGCGTCGACCACGGCAGCGGGTTTCAGTTCGTCGAGCATCTTGGCCTGGGGGTCCACCACCACGGCGACATCCCCCGCCTCGGTAATCGCAAGCGCCTCAGCCGGCGACTGTGCCAAGCGAGCGCGAATGCCCTCGACCTCGACCTCGCCCAAGCGAATGGCCTCGCAAAAACTGATCGTGCGACGGATGCACGTGGGGACCGCGATATCGGCCATGACGACCGACACGCCGGCGCGCACCAGACGAGCAGCCACACCCGTGGCGATATCGCCGGCGCCGCGAACATAAACGAGCATTCCCGGGACACCTCCCTGTGCTACGGTTTGAGCAGAGCAAATGCGGTTCGACCGCTACTCTGATGATTATTTATTATCACAGTATTATACGGCGGTGAACAGATGGAAACGGTTAGCGGCAATCTTGCCTCGGCGCTCAGGATCAAGCCGGGCATTACCGCGATTATCGGCAGCGGTGGCAAGTCGACCTTGCTAAAGACGCTCGGCCTTGAGCTTATGCGCGCTGGCGGCCGCGCGCTCCTCTGCACCACCACGCATATGTTCCCCGTCGCCGGCGTGCCGTGGGACG
>URWC01000012.1 GCA_900551555.1 uncultured Collinsella sp.
CGCACGAAGGCCACATTAAGTGGCCTTCGGCTCGTGCGGAATCTACGAAAACCTTGCGCCTGGCCTTCGGCGGCGCGGCCTGCGTCAACTATGGGGCAGCCCGGTTTTCCGTTGGCCGGCGCGCCCCACTCATAATGCTTGGGTCGGTGGGCTGATGGTTTTGGGTCCCGGTGGGCTATAGGGTTGACACGAAGTTGGACAGGCGGCGGAGACCTTCGTCCAAATCCTTGTCGGAAACGCAGTAGCTTAGGCGGATGTGGCCTTCGGTGCCGAAGCAGTCGCCTGGGACTAGGGCTACGTTTGCTTCTTTGATGGCTTTGATGCAGAAGTCTTCGCTGGTTAGGTCGAACTTTTTGATGCTCGGGAAGGTGTAGAAGGCGCCGGCTGGTTCCACTACGTCGAGGCCCATGGCGTTTAAGGCTGCGAGCACGCGCTTGCGGCGGGTTCGGTAGACTTTGAGCATGGGGGTGGGGTCGACGGTCAGGGCTCGGGCTGCGGCGTCCATCTCAAAGGAAACGGCACTCGATACTAAGTATTGGTGAGTCTTGGCAATCTCGGCGATAACGGGGGCTGCCGCTGCGAGCCAGCCCAAGCGCCAGCCGGTCATGGCCCAGGGTTTGGAGAAGCTCTCGATGACGACCGTCTGCTCGCGCAGCTCCGGGTGTCGCTGGGCGAAGCGCTCGTAGCCGTCCACATAGACGAGTCGGTTGTACACGTCGTCACAGACCACGTAGATGCCCGCCTGCTCCGCTACGCGCGCCACGGCGTCGAGCGAAGCCGCGTCGAGAATGCAGCCCGTAGGATTGTTGGGCGTGCAGATGACGATGGCCTTGGTCGCCGGCGTTACGCAAGCACGAAGTGCGCCCTCGTCAATCTGGAATTGCGCAGGCTCTGTATCCAAAAAGACCGCTTTGGCGTGATTGGCCACGACGATGCTCTCGTACAGGCCAAAGGCCGGCGTGGGAATAATGACCTCGTCGCCGGGGTTGAGCATGGCCATAAGCGTAGCCGACAGGGCCTCGGTCGCGCCGTCGGTCAGGATGACCTCGTCGGCGGAAAACGTCAGGCCCGCGTCCCCCATGTAGGCAGACAGCGCCTCGCGCAGGGCGGGGCGACCGTTGTTGGGCGGATAATGCGTGTCACCGCGGTCCAACGAAGCAGTCACCTCAGCGCTAATCACATCGGGCGTGGGAAAATCGGGCTCGCCGAGCGCGAGCGCAATGCATCCCGGATGCTGCGCGGCGAGCGCGTTAATCCGACGGATGCCGGAGGGCTTGAGCGTGGCAAGCGAGATGTTCATGGGCAGACGCATGGCGTTCCTTTCGTAAGGGTTGCACTAGGATAGCGCGGCGAGGCGTCACCAGACGGTGTAACCTAAACGGAAACCAACCGGAAAGGAGGCGGCATGGAGACGACCGCACGCGGCGATGTACCAAAAACGTTGCAAACCATTGCGTATATCAGCATTCCCAATAGCGCCGATCTTGAGTTTTTGCTCTGGGACCTGCAGGATGCCATCGCCGCCTATGCTCAGCTTTCTGGCACCGCGCTCCCCCGCCCGGTTGACTTGAAGGCAAATGACGCCGGCAGCGTTGCCGATGGCATCGTACTGGCCATTGAAGATGTGGCTGACGATGAGACGTTGACAGCTATCGAGCAGGCTCTTGAGCGCTTTGGCGGTACGGGAACGCGTGTCTATGCCGCGATTCGAGCCGCGCAAGAGGGCGCTGAGCAGGCGCGTGGGACCACCGTTCGTCTGCACAAGGCATGCGAGCGCCATGACCAATTGTGGTGCGGCGGAGTTGTCATCTGCACCGGCAGCGGCATAGCGGCGCTTCGCCGCTCCCCGCGCATGGGCCTCTTGCGTCGGCCATTTTCGGAAGCGATGGATAAGCTTGTGGGCGCCGTGCGCATGGGCTGCTCCATTGGGCATGCGCAGCTGCTTGGCGGTGGCAATGCCGGTAGCGTCGATGCCGACGGCATGGTGCGCGTCAAGCCCGCACTGCCCGCACCGATCTGGCATGCCATCATGAAACACCTCGGCGCCCGCGCCCAGTCAGATATCTAAATTACAGAGCGCCCCAATCAACGGCCTCGCGCCAGCGCTCGATAAGGCGTTCCAGGCGCCATGCCGCATTGGCGGGACTTGTCGACGGCAGAGCGATGGCCGGCAGCCCGGTGCGTTCTTGTAGATAGCGCTTGTAGAGCCGGCCAGCTGTACCACCGTTGCATATCACCTGCTCAATGGGAGCTGCGCCGGTAATGCGCTCGATATGTGCCGGCACAACGTTTTTGATGCTGGCGTCGCTCGAGCCCTTAATGTCGCAGCTCTCGATCACATCCCACAGGGCCACACCGCCGTTAAGCAGCATGGCCCGCTTGGCGGCAATGGAGGCATCGAGCGTCGCGGGCTCACCGCTTGCCAAAGGATCGCCCTCGTTGGGCGGCACAGACACACCGAGGCACGCGGCCATCACGCGCCAAAAGCGGTTCTGCGGATTGCCGTAGTAGAAGGCATTGGCACGCGAGAGCACCGAGGGAAACGACCCCAGCACCAAAACGCGCGAGCGCTCGTCAAACACGGGTTCAAACCCATGCTCAATATGCTGATAGCCCTCGTCAGACGCAGCCATGGCCTAGGCCCTCAGCAGATAACGCACCTCGTAGGGCGCAAGCTCAAGGGCACCCGTCAGCTCGACCGTGGGCGCATCGTCGGCAAGCAGGTCGACGAAGGAGCCGTTGAGTTCGCCGGCTCCAAAGGTATAGGGCTCGTTCACGGCATTGACCGCCACGAGCACCGTCGCGTCGTCGCAGGCGCGCTCAAACAGCAGCTGCTTATTCTGGATCACCACGTTGCGATAGGCACCGTAGTTGAGAGCACGGGCCGCTGCGTCATCGGCCGAGCGCAGGTGCGCGAGCTGCATGACAAATGCCGTCAGCTCGTTAGGTGCCGGGGTGTCAAGCGCAGGACGTAGCGCCCAATCGCCATCGGGGCCGCCCTTTTCGCCAGTAATCCCCCACTCGCTACCGTAGTAGACGCACGGAATGCCCGGCATACCAAAGAGCATGCCGTAGGCGGGGCGCAGGCAGGACTTGTCCGTCAGGATGCTCGCCAGGCGCGGTACGTCGTGGTTGTCGACAAACGACAGCAGATGCTTGCCGCGATAAATGCACCACGGGTCACCGCCAAACTGGCGATGAAGCGAGTGGGCAATCTCGAACATGTTGACCGAGTTAAAGCTGGAGTACAGGCCCTTGTAGCACTCGTAGTTGGTGCAGGAGTCGAGCATCTCGTCGTTGACGATCTGGTTGTAGTCGCCGTGGAGCGTCTCACCAATCAGCACAAAGTCGGGCTTGAGCTCACGGGTAAAAGTATGCAGGCGGCGCATAAAATCGCGATCGAGCATATAGGCGACGTCCAGGCGCAGACCGTCGACGCCAAAGACTTCGGACCAGCGACGCACGGACTCAAGCAGGTAATCGACCACGGCAGGGTTTTGCAGGTTGAGCTTCACAAGCTCAAAATGGCCCTCCCAGCCCTCGTACCAAAAGCCGTCGCCGTAGCACGAGTCACCGTCAAAGCTGATGTGGAACCAGTCCTTGTAGGGCGAGTCCCACTTGCGCTCCTGCACATCGCGGAAGGCCCAAAAGCCACGACCGACGTGGTTAAAGACAGCATCGAGCACCACACGGATGCCATGGGCGTGCAACGTCTCGCACACGGCGGCAAAGTCGGCGTCCCCACCCAGGCGGCGGTCGATATGGCGCAGACTGCGCGTGTCGTAGCCATGGCTGTCGGATTCGAGCGGCGGGTTGATGAGTACAGCGCCAACGCCGAGTTCCTGCAGGTAGTCGGCCCATTGGGCAATCTTCATGATGGGCGCATCGGGGTTGGGCGCGGCGTTGGCAGCCTGGGCGAGTTCATCCTCGGCGACGGGGGCGGCGTTTTCGCGCGGAGCTCCGCAGAAGCCCAGCGGATAGATCTGATAGAACGTCGTCTCGTATGCCCACATAGCAACCTCCCGGTAAGCTCAACACAACGACATCCATTGTATGCCCGGCTTGTATCCTCTTCCCCAAAATAAGTTGCGGTGGAATAGTTCCTGCTTGGGCCTTCAGAGGCCTTAAACAGGAACTATTCCACCGCAACTGATGAGGAAACGTGATTAGGCAACGGGCTTTGCGCGGCGAATGGCCGGGAACATTACCGTGATGGCGAGGATGACACCCACGGCGGCGATTGCGCCACCCGCGCAGCCGATCCAGGCGATACCGGGACCCGAAACCACGGCGCCGCCGATCGCGGTACCCGTGCCGATACCGAGGTTGAACAGGCCCGAGAAGATCGACATGGCGACGGCCGACGAATCTGCCGGCGTGTGCTTGATGAGCTCGGCCTGAAACGCCACGTTAAAGGCCGTGGCGCAGCAACCCCACAGTGCGCAGACGGCAAGCACTGTCACGAGCGACGATGCGGCCGGCCCCATGAGCAGCAGGGCCACCGGCACGCCGGAGAGCGTGATAGCCAAGAACGGGAAGCGATGCCCATCGAACAGGCGGCCGAACAGCCAGCTTCCGAGCAGACCGGAGCAGCCGAACGCCGTCAGCGTCATGGTGATAGCGCTTGCGTCGACATGGGCGACCTGAGCCAGGAAAGGCTCGATATAGCTGTAGCTTGCGTAATAGCCGGTCGCCATGAAGACCGTGACTGCGTAGAGCGCGATGAGGAGCGGGTTCTTGAGCAGCTCGGGCAGCTGTTTGACGGTAAAGCGCTCACCCGCCGGCATGGCCGGGAACACCGCTGCCTGGTAGACGGCCGCGATGGCTGAGAGGCCCCCGACCACGGCAAACGTCATGCGCCAGCCCACGGCCAAGCCAATGGCGCGACCGAGAGGCAGGCCAAAGATCTGCGCGATGGACGAGCCCGTAGCGATCATGCTGATGGCGAGCGCCCCATGGCGCGTGTCAACCAGACGCGACGCCATGATCGAGGCGACCGACCAGAACACGGCATGCGCGCAGGCAACCACCAGGCGTGCGCAGACCAGGATGGGATAGGTGGGCGCCACGGCGGACAGGAACTGGCCCAGCGAGAACACGGCAAGCACGCCGAGCAGCATCCGCTTGAACTCAAAACGCGAGGCAAACACCATGAGTGGCAACGACAGCAGCATGACGCCCCAGGCATAGACCGAGATCATGATGCCAGCTTGGGCCTCGGTGAGCGAAAACGATGCGGCGACGTCGGTCAGCAGGCCGATGGGCATAAACTCCGACGTGTTGAACACGAACGCACAGCAGGTGAGCCCGACGAGTGGGAGCCACTGCTTGAGCGTGATGCCGTCTTGCCTTGCCTGACTCATATATAACGTCTCCAATCATTTTGAGTGGAGGCGATTATATAGCAACGGCCCCGCATCCGTCAGCAACAGATGCAGGGCCGAAAACAATTCGATACACAAAGGTTGCGCCGTCAATAAATAACTAAGCCAGCCCCAGCAATATGCCCGCCGAATGCACGACAAACGCCACGATCCAGGCAACGGCAACCTGAAACGCGAATACGGCCACGGCATAGCGCGCGCCCAACTCGCTCTTGACAGCGCCGATAGCGGCCACGCAAGGCGGGTACAGCAGCGTAAAGACCAAGAACACGTAGGCGGTAAACGGCGAAAACATGGTTGACAATGCCGCGGGCGAGGTTGCACCCAAAAGCACCGTGAGCGTCGAGATGACGCTCTCCTTGGCGATAAGTCCGGTGACGAGCGCCGTCGAGGCGCGCCAGTCGCCAAAGCCGAGCGGGGCCAACACCGGCGCGATGATGCTACCCAGACCGGCAAGCAGGCTTTGCGACTGGTCGGCGACCACGTTAAAGCGGATATCGAACGTCTGCAGGAACCAGATGACCACCGTAGCGGCAAAGATAATGGTAAAGGCCTTGGTAATAAAGTCTTTGGCCTTATCCCATGCCAGCATCACCGTCGTCTTGACGCTCGGCAGGCGGTAATTGGGCAGCTCCATGATAAACGGCACCGGGTCGCCCTTAAATGCCGTGCGGTTGAGCACCAAAGCTGCGATGCAGCCGACCACGATACCGATCAGATAGAGCGAGACCATGGCGGGAACTGTCGCCTGCGGGAAAAACGCCCCGCACAGCAGACCGTAGACCGGCAACTTGGCCGAGCAGCTCATGAACGGCGTGAGCATGACCGTCATCTTGCGGTCGTGCTCGGATGGGAGTGTACGGGTCGACATGATAGCCGGCACGGTGCAGCCAAAACCGACGAGCATGGGCACAAAGCTGCGGCCCGACAGGCCAAAGCGACGTAGTACCTTATCCATGACAAAGGCCACGCGCGCCATGTATCCGGAGTCTTCCAGAATGGAGAGGAACAAGAAGAGCACGACGATAATCGGCAGGAAGGTCAGCACGCTGCCCACGCCCGTAAGCACGCCGTCGACAGCAAGCGAGCGCACTACGTCGTTGGTGCCGAACGCCTTGAGGCCCGCATCGGCCGAGGCGATGATGGCAGCGATGCCGTCCTCCATGAGACCCTGCAACGCCGCGCCGATCACGCCAAACGTCAGCCAAAAAACGAGGCCCATGATCACCAGGAACGCCGGAATGGCCGTGTAGCGACCTGTCAGGATGCGGTCGATCTTGACGGAGCGCACGTGCTCGCGGCTCTCGTGCGGCTTGACGACACAGCGCCCGCACACGTCGCCGATAAAGCTAAAGCGCATGTCGGCCAGCGCGGACAGGCGGTCGGTGCCGGCCTCGCCCTCCATCTGGGTAATGATGTGCTCGATGGCGTCGAGCTCGTTGCGATCCAGGTGAAGTGCCTCGGTCACCAGCTCGTCGCCCTCAACCAGCTTGGTCGCCGCAAAGCGCACCGGGATGTGCGCCGTCACGGCATGGTCCTCGATAAGGTTGGCAATGCCGTGGATGCAGCGATGCAGTGCACCGCCGTCCGAGCCATCGGGCGCACAGAAGTCCAGGCGACCGGGGCGCTCGCGGAACCGCGCCACGTGCAAGGCATGATCCACCAGCTCGCCGATACCCTCGTTGCGGGCAGCGCTAATGGGGACAACGGGCACGCCCAACAGGCTCTCGAGCAGGTTGACGTCCACGGCGCCGCCGTTGGCCGTCACCTCGTCCATCATGTTGAGCGCGATGACCATGGGGCGGTCGAGCTCCATAAGCTGCAGCGTCAGGTACAGGTTACGTTCGATGTTGGTGGCGTCGATGATATCGATGATGGCGTCGGGGCGCTCGTCGAGGATGAACTGACGGCTCACGACCTCTTCGCCTGTGTACGGCGACAGCGAATAGATGCCGGGCAGGTCGGTAACGCTCGCCTCGGGGTGGTTACGGATAGTGCCGTCCTTGCGGTCGACCGTCACGCCGGGAAAGTTACCGACGTGCTGGTTGGAGCCCGTAAGCTGGTTGAACAGCGTGGTCTTGCCGCAGTTTTGGTTACCGGCAAGGGCAAAATGCAGCGGTGCGCCCTCGGGCACGGCCGTCTTGGCAGCACGGGGCGAATACGTCCCCTCGCCGAGTGCCGGATGCTCCGTCGTGCCGATTGCGGCGTTAGCGCGCGGGCCGGTATCGGTGTCGTGCACATCCACGAGCTCAATGCGTGCGGCATCGTCCTTGCGCAGCGTCAACTCGTAGCCACGCAGGCGAATCTCGAGCGGGTCGCCCATGGGGGCGTACTTCATCATGGTGACTTCGGTGCCCGGTGTTAGGCCCATGTCCAAAATATGTTGTCGGAGTGCCTGGTCGTCCGATGTCACCGATGCGACAACGGCGTCCTTTCCAATCTCGAGCGTATCGAGTTTCACGTCCGTGTTCCTCCCCCGGCGCCCGCAGGGCGTTGCATTTTGTTTACTATGGCTAACCGTTTGCCATGGCTAACCAATTGTAACCATGCATGATAGCGCGAACACGCAACGATGTTCAATCGACAGATCGGTGCAATGGGGACAGATCGCTTTGCCCAATAGATGCGATGCGGAACAACCAGGCGCGGGAGGGGATTCCGGGACACGGTTTCCCAGACGGCACCCTTTCGGAAACCGCACCCCACTATTCAGGCGAATTCCGGGATGCAGTTTCCCGATGGGGGCTCCTGGGGAAACTGCATCCCACTCCGAAACGCTAAAACGGGACGGGCTTTCCGACTGAGGTCTCTAGCGGAAACTGCGTCCCGGAATAGGCACTCAGACTGAGACGTATTTTCCCGATCGAGCCCCTCGGGGAAACTGCGGCCCGGAATCTGCGCCCAAAACGGGACGCGGTTTCCCCAAGGACCGAATCAGCCGCCCGCCCCTCGTCAAAATCATCCGCTTTCCTCTGTCGCATGCGGAACATCCAAGGAGTGTCCCAGAGTGCCGGCACAATAGGAACGTCCCCAACTGCCGGCAGCATTTCGCCGCAACTGCAAAAACCCGCGCGGGCAACCGTAGTCACCTGCGCGGGTTTGGTGGGCGCTCACAAAGGTACGTTACAGAGGCCCACGTCAGTTATGGATTACCGAACGGCACCGGCACGCGATGCCTCAGTCGGCGTACCAAGCGATGAAGCTTGCCGCAGTCCTAGACAATCGGCGCAATGCCGGCAAAGTGCAGATACAGCGAAATGATTGCCACGACAATGACCACCGCTGCGATCAGCTTGTCGTGCAGATGCGGAAGCACCGGCTTACCGCGGCCTCGCTCACCCAGCATATAGACGGGAATGGCCGGAGCAAAAAGAATCGTCGTGATCATAACGCCCTGGAGACCAGTCGACCACACCAGGAACAATGTGTAGATGAAGCCGAGTGTACCGAAGAAGCGGGCTTTGCCGACGCTTGGCGCATGCGGACCATCCAGATATTCATTCTTCCAGCCAATCACCATGTAGTAGGCTGCCGAGCACACGTACGGAACTAGGATCGTATTGACCGCGCAGCTGTAGAAAAACTGGTAGGTGCTCGCCGCCACATACGACACAATCAAGAAGAGCTGCGTGATACCGGAGCTCACGAGAACCGTTACCACCGGGGCGTCGTGCTTGTTCGTCTTGGCAAACGCCAGAGGGAAGGATCCCTGGCGCGCTGCCTCGAACGGCGTCTCGGATGCAATGATGACATAGCCCAGCATCGCGCCGACCAGCGAGAGAATAACGCCAAGGTTTACGATGGCAGCGCCAACAGGACCGATTGCGCGCTCGAGAATTCCCGCCATGGAGGGCGTTGCGAGCTGCGCCATCTCCTCGCGCGGCATAATGCCAAGCGACAGCATCGAGATAATCAGATACAGCGTGAACACAGCCGCAAATCCAAGCGCCGTCGAGCGACCTACGTCGCGCACATACTTTGCACGGCCCGAGATGACGACGGCACCCTCGATGCCCGTGAAGACCCAAACAAAGGCAATCATGGTCGAGACAACCTGCTCGCCAAAGCCAGGACCCGCCGGCTCTCCCCAGAAGTTGTCCATAAAGATATCGACGTTGAACTTACCCAGGAGCACAATGCTCAGCACAAAGAGTCCCAGCGGCACCAGCTTTGCCAAGGTGACGATCGTGTTAATGCCCGCGGCCTCCTTGACGCCACGAAGTACAAGAGCGGTAAGGAACCATAGAAATACGCTGGCGCAGATGATGGAAAGCAGATTGTTGCCCGCACCAAACGCGGGAAAGAAATAGCCCAGTGCGCTAAACAGCAAGAGAGCAAAGCTCACGTTGGAAAGGCATGCGCTGATCCAGTAGCCCCAGGCGGAGTTGAAACCAATGTAATCGCCAAAGCCTGCCGCAGCGTATGCATAGATGCCGCCGGTTAAGTCGGGACGAGCCTGAGATAGACCGTTGAACACCATCATCAACGCAAAGACGCCTATAAAACAAATTCCCCACGAGACGATAACCGCACCGGTATTGGCTCCGCCCGCTGCCATATCGCCGGCGAGAGAAAAGATACCGCCACAAATACTGGCGGTAATGACCATCATGGTCAGACGAAAGAGATCGAGGCCATTAGGGTCGATAATCTCATCGTTTTGAGCTTTAGAGGCCATTGTATGTGCACCCCCTTCATCATGTGATCGAACGAAAGATGGCCCGGACGTCCCGAATCGGGTGCCGGGCCATCGGTCAAGCGATCATCAGACTGTTACAGCTATCGCGTTAGAAGCGCAGTGACAGGCAAGAAAGGCCACCGTCGACCTTGCGATACTCGGAGGTATCGACGACGAGCGTCTTGTAGCCCAGATCTTGCACGGCCTTGAGCACGGTCGGATAGCCCTCGGCAACGATGACCGTACCGTTGACCCAGATGCAGTTAGCGCCATAGGCCTCGTCCTCGGGCACGACAATCTTGTTGTACTGGGCAAAGTCGGGCTTATCGATGAACTCGCCGGAGACGAGCATGTTGTTGTCCTCGATGTAGTTGACGCCCGTCTTGAGGTGCAGGACCTCCTCCAGCGGAACCTCGGAACCCTCGAGGCCCCAGCCCTCGAGAATCTCGCAGAACTGGCGGATGCCCTCTTCATTGGTGCGAGCGGAGCGACCGACATAGAAATGATCGCCGACCATCATGACGTCGCCGCCGTCGAGCGTGCCGGGAGAAACAATGTGCTTGACATGCTCGTCGTCAAAGAAGCGACGGACGACCGGCTCGATCTCGTCCTTCTCGCCGTTGCGGCTGTCGGCACCGGGGTTGGTAATAATGGCGCCGCAGCGAGTGATGACGGCCGGATCCTCGACGAAGCAGCTGTCGGGATACTGCTCGAGGGCAGGCAGCACCGACACGTCCACGCCACACTGCTCGAGCGCATGCTCATAATCGTAGTGCTCCTCGATGGCGCGCTCGTAGATAGGCTGGCCAAGCTCGGGTGCGCTCGTGATGCCATTGCTCAGGGACTTGCCGGGACGACGGATGATAACGTGGCTGAACTTGGTCATGATGATCCTCCTTGGATCTCCTAGCCGAGGGCGAACTTCCTTGTGTCCGCCCTCCTTTCGATGGCTTAATCATAGGGCGGTTTTCCTGTTTTGTATATTGTATACAATCCTGAACGGTAGGTAATCCTCGGTGAGCGTATCCTTACGTATCGGCGCAAAGTAGCATGATTTAACTGGTCGTTCTATAATTCAACTAAGCTATTCAAGTGAAATGTATTTAGTTTTAAAAATATACAGTTAAAGGATATACGTTCATGGAAACACTCAGAAGGCCCCTGAAGGACCACGTATACGACTACATTTCGAGCCGCATTGACGCCGGCGAGTTGTCCGCCGGCGACCGTTTGAGCGAGCAAGCGATCTGCGATGCCATGGGCGTGTCGCGCACGCCGGTTCGCGAAGCGCTCATCCAGCTGGCAAGCGATGGCTATCTGGACAACCTCCCCCGCCGCGGATTCCGTGTCCGCGGGTTCGATCAGCAAAACGCCGTTGAAGTCTTCGAGATCATGGGGCCGCTGGACGGGCAGGCGGCATACCTCGCCTGCCCGAACCTAACCGACGATGACATTACGCAGCTTAAATTTCTCGTCGGCTCCATGGACCTTGCGATCCAAGGCGGTCTTATCCGAAAGTACGACGATATTCAGCGAGACTTTCACCTTACGTACTTCAACCGCTGCGGCAACGACCGTCTGCGCGACATGATCTCGCAACTCGAGCGCTGCTTTATCAAGCGCGATTACGAGACCGTCGACCAAGAGACGGCGTGCAAACTGCTCAATAAAGCCAACAGCGAACATACCCATATTCTTGAGTTGTTCGAAGCACGAGATGCGACGGGCGTGCGCGACTACGTTCGCGATGTCCATTGGAACACAGAAAACGCCCAGTTCACCGTTTGGTAGGAAAGCAGCGGGCGGTAGCGGACCAATTCTTGGCACCGCCGCCCAAAATGATCCGTTTTCCTCCGTCCCCGAGGGATCATTTGGAAAGCGCATCCCACCATCCGGGCGGATTCCGGGATACCGTTTCCCGGTGGGGCCTCTCGGGGAAACTGCGTCCCAGAATTCTGGCTCGAAACGGGATATGGTTTCCCAAACAAGCCTCTTGCGGAAAATGCAACCCGGAATCCCCGCCCGAAACGGGACGCACTTTCCCAGTCGAGGCCCTATGGGAAACTGCATCCCGGAATCCGCGCCCAAACCGGGACGCAGTTTCCGGACGGGGCATCAAAGACAAAGTTGCGGTGGAATAGTTCCTGCTTAGGCTGGTTGAGGCCTTAAATAGGAACTATTTCACCGCAAGTTATTGAGGGGATGTCCGTCCTCTTACAGATGGCGCTCCAGGAAGCGGAAGGCCAGGCGAATCCAGGGACGGACTGCCACCTGCTTGTCCTCGTTGTCGACCGCGGTATTGGCGTTGCCGAGCGAAAGGCCGTGGCCACCCTGGTCAAAGACGTGCATCTCGCATGCAATACCCTCCTCGGCCATGCGCTGTGCAAACGGGTAGACCTGCGCGATCGGCGCCGTCTTGTCGTCCGAAACGCCCCACACAAAGGTCGGGGGCATCTGGCGCGAAATGTGCGTGGTAGGGCAAATGTCGGCCAGGTGCTCATCGGTCGCCTCGCCGCCCGTCACCATCGACAGATAGTCGTTGAGCAAATCGCGCCCCGTCTTGCCACCCGTCTTGGGCACGCGCAGGTCGATGCGCGGGTCGCGCGTCTGCATATCGCGCACATAGGCAAAGTCGAGCAACGGATAGCCCAGCACCACGGCGTCGGGACGAATATCCTCCGGACGAGCCCCGGCAAGGCCTGCGAAGGGTCCGGTCTTCCACTGCGTTGCCAACGAGGCGCAGATCATGCCGCCCGCCGAGAAGCCCACGATGCACACGCGCTTGGGATCGACATGCCACTCGTCGGCGTTGGCGCGCACGGTAGCGACCATCTTGGCGAGGTCCGCCTGCGGGTGCGGAAAGCTCACGTCGCCCGTGGCGCTCGTCACATAGTTGAGCACAAAGGCCTGGTAGCCGCGGTCCAAAAATGCAAACGCCACCGGGTCCTGCTCGTGCGGAGCGATATGCGTAAACCCGCCTCCGCCGCAGATGATCACCGCGGGGCGGCGGCCATTGGGCTTGTCGGGCAGCGGCTCGGCACCCAGATACGTAAACGTCGCCGGATAATCCTCGGTCGGCTCCTCGCCCCACAGCGCATGGTTCTCAATAATCATAGGTGCTCCCTCCGTGCGATTCGTGCGCACTCGTTTTTCGCACCTTAGCGTACCCCACTTGAGCCCGCGGCGCAGAAACACCCCCGCAATAAGTTGGCCATCAACTGATATATCACAAAATCGCTGTTCAGAGGTATCGTTAGGCAGCGTAAAATAGGGGCGCTGACCGTGCTGGGAAACACGTACGAAACGTTTCCGGCAAACCACACGCGTGCAACATGCGCGCCTGATACGTTGGAGGCATCTATGGGTCTGCTCGATTCGCTCAAGTCCACGTTCACTTCGTCGGGCGAGGCGTCCGTTCCGCCCGCAGCAAGCTTCGCCACCCGCGAAGGCGTCATCTACGCTCCCGTCAACGGCGTGCTTGTCAATCTGAGTGAGGTTCCCGACGAGACCATCGCCTCGGGCATGCTCGGCCAGGGCTACGGCATCGAGCCCATTACCGGCACCATTTACGCCCCCGCCAACGGCCGTATCGGCGCCACCACCGTCACCAACCACTCCATCGGCATGATTACCGAGGACGGCCTACGCGTGTTTATCCATGTTGGCCTGGGCACCGTGGAAATGAACGGCAAGGGTTTTGCCCGCTTTGTCGAGATGGGCGATGTGGTCAAGGCGGGCCAGCCGCTCATCAGCTTCGACCGCGACGCCATCAAGGCCGCTGGTCACGAGGACATCGTGACCGTCATCATCTCTGAGCTCGACCGCCTCAAGAGCATCGACCATGTCGGCGAGTCCGGAACGCTTATCGGCGGCAACCCGCTCGTCAAGCTCGGCGACCCGCTGCTGGTGGCCAAGACCAAGTAGCAGACTGCCGTCACATAACGGGTCAACCACCCGTGCATCTTTGCCGCATCTGCGTTGTTGTTTTTGCCTATGTAGAGGTTCTGAAACGTTTCTATATAGGCAGCTGAGCATCAACGCAGGTGCGGCTTTTGCGTAGCGAAGCATCGCCCCGCAGCATGTTGTTCAACCGCACGAACCCCCTTCCTTTGTCCGCGCAGAGCGCTAGACTGCTAGGTCGACATTGGAGGAAGATCGATGCAAAACACACCCACGGGCGCCGCACATGCCGCGCCTCAACGCAACCAACGCATCGTCGCGCTCGACGGGCTCCGCGCCCTCGCCATCGCCGGCGTCGTCCTATATCACCTTCGCCCCAGCCGCCTGACCGGCGGTTTTTTGGGCGTTACACTCTTCTTTACGCTGAGTGGCTATCTCGCCACCAAAAGCATTATGCGGGCCACGGCACGCGACGGATTCTCGTACCCGCGCTATATCTGCCGCCGCATTGCGCGCATGATGCCGCCGATCGTCGTGACCATCGCGCTTACCGCCGTCGCCACCTACATCGCGGCCCCGAGCCTACTCCCTAAGGTGCAGCAGGACGCCCTGCCATCGGCACTCTTTTTGAGCAACTGGTTCTACATCTTCCGCAACGTCTCGTATTTCGCCGCCGCGGGACTCCCCTCGCCGCTCACGCACCTGTGGTTCTGCGCTGTCACCATGCAGTTCTATCTGGTATGGCCGGTCATCCTTATGGCGCTGTGCAGCAAAACCAGGTCGCGCAACACCGCCATCGGCATCACGATCGCATTCGCGCTTGCATCGACGGCAGCCATGGTCCTCATGTTTAATCCCACCGCCGACACATCGCGCGTCTACTACGGAACCGACGCCCGCGCCGCCGAGCTTCTATGCGGAGCCTTAGCCGCCATCGCAGCGCCGCGCCTGCGCGAGATGCTGAGCGGTGACATCCATACCCCCGGAGCCAACAAGGGCATCTCAAAGGTCAACGCGATTTCTATCGCGTGGCTCGTTGCCGTTATAGCCGGCGCACTCATGCTGACCGGAGAGAGCGCCTGGCTCTACCGCGGCGGCTTTTTGCTGTTTGCCCTCGTCACCGGACTCCTCATCATCTGCGTGCAGAATACGGAATGTATCGTGCGTCGTCTGTTGTCGGTCAAGCCGCTCGTCTGGTTGGGACAGCGTTCGTTCTCGGTCTATCTGGTGCACTATCCCCTACTGCTTCTTATGAACCCTGCAACCCGCACTACCCGCATCGCCTGGTGGGAGCAGGTATTACAGCTTGTACTGATCCTTGCGGTAGCCGAGGTTTTCTATCGCCTCGTCGAACGTCCTTGGTCCCACAAGCCGGCCCAACAGGACAGCACGGCAAGAAAGCACGTCCTCGCACCCACCATGGTGCTCCCCGCGCTTGGCGCCGCATGCGTCGCCGCACTTGCCTTCGCGCCGCTTGACTGGGCAGGCATCGCCACCGCCCGCGCCGAGCAGCTCCGTCCCGAGCTTGTCCAGAACGCGACCTCGTCCCAGGACAACGGAGCCAACGACAAGGGCGCCGAGCCCGCATCCGGTAAAGAATCCCAGCCCAGCGACACCGCATCCGATGACGCTGCCAAGCAAAAACCCAAAGAGGGACCTATCGCCGAAAAGGTCCCGAAGAACCTTGACTGGAAGAGCTTTACCTACGACGAGGCGACCGGAACCTGCGACGCCCGCGTGCTCATGATCGGCGACTCGGTCACCGCAGGTGCCCAACCTGGCCTTCAGGCGGTGCTTCCCAACGCGTACATCGACGGCTTGGTGAGCCGCCAGTTCTACACCTTCCAGGATGTCTACGCGCAGGACATCGCCAACTACGATCCAAACGTGGTCATCTGCGCGCTTGGCACCAACGGCCTCATCCGCGACCCTCAGCAGGTGCAAGACGTGATTAATGCCGTGGGCGGCAAGCCCATCTACTTTGTGACCGTGCGCGTACCGCTCGAGCTACAGGACCGCAATAACCAGACAATCCGCGACGTCTGCGCTCAAAACGACAACGCCGGCGTCATCGACTGGAACGGTGCCTCAGAGGGCCACAGTGAATACCTCGTCGACGACGGCACACACCTCACCCAAGCGGGAATCGACACCTACGCTACCCTCATACGCCAAGCCATCTGCGGGCACTAGGCAACGCAAAATCGGCGCTTGCGCGGTGCCCACGCCACGCTCATACATCGAGCTTGCCGTTTTGCTACGCCCCCGCTCGCGGGTTAGAATGGTTAACTGTTTGGAAATAATCCGTACAACCGTTATGGGAGGATACGTGAACCGCACCAAAATCGCGCAGCTCTATGCCGATGCCGAGTCGCTCGGTGGCCAGACCGTCACCGTCGCCGGCTGGGTCAAGTCCGTCCGCGACATGAAGAACTTTGGCTTCGTGACGCTCAACGACGGCAGCTGCTTCCGCGACCTGCAGGTCGTCATGAACCGCGAGTCGCTCGACAACTACGACGAGATCGCCCATCAAAACGTCTCAGCCGCACTCATCTGCACTGGTACCGTCAAGCTGACGCCCGACGCGCCCCAGCCCTTCGAGCTTTCTGCCACCTCCATCGAGGTCGAGGGCGTCAGCGCCCCGGATTACCCGCTGCAGAAGAAGCGCGCAACCGTCGAGTTCCTGCGCACCCAGCAGCACCTGCGTCCGCGCACCAACCTGTTCCGCGCCGTGTTCCGTATCCGCTCTGTCGCGGCTGCCGCCATCCACCGCTTCTTCCAGGAGCAGGGCTTTGTCTACGTCAACACCCCCATCATCACCACGAGTGACTGCGAGGGCGCCGGCGAGATGTTCCGCGTGACCACGCTCGACCCCAAAAACCCGCCCCTCACCGAGTCCGGCGAGGTCGACTGGAGCCAGGACTTCTTTGGCAAGCATGCAAGCCTTACTGTATCCGGCCAGCTCAATGCCGAGAACTTTGCCATGGCCTTTGGCGACGTGTACACCTTTGGCCCCACCTTCCGCGCCGAAAACTCCAACACCACGCGCCACGCCGCCGAGTTTTGGATGATCGAGCCCGAGATGGCCTTTGCCGACCTCAACGATTACATGGACAACGCCGAGGCCATGCTCAAGTACGTTCTTAAGGACGTTATGGCCACCTGCCCCGACGAGCTCAATATGCTCAACAAGTTTGTGGACAAGGGTCTGCTTGAGCGCCTGGACCATGTCGCCAACTCCGACTTTGCCCGCGTCACCTATACCGAGGCCGTTGAAATCCTGGAGCAGGCCGTCGCCGCCGGTCACAAGTTTGACTATCCCGTGAGCTGGGGCATCGACCTGCAAACCGAGCACGAGCGTTTCCTGACCGAGGAGCACTTTAAGCGCCCGACCTTCGTAACCGACTACCCGGCCGAGATCAAGGCGTTCTACATGCGCATGAACGAGGACGGCAAGACCGTCGCCGCCGCCGACTGCCTGGTTCCCGGTATCGGCGAGATCATCGGTGGCTCCCAGCGCGAGGAGCGCCTGGATCTGCTCGAGGCCCGCATCAAGGACCTGGGTATGAATCCCGAGCAGTACAAGTACTACCTTGACCTGCGCCGCTACGGTTCCTGCAAGCACGCCGGCTATGGTCTGGGCTTCGAGCGCTTGGTCATGTATCTGACCGGCGTGGGCAACATCCGCGACGTCCTGCCGCACCCGCGCACCGTGGGCAACGCCGACTTCTAATCGTCGGACGCTAGCTCGCGTCGCCACACGCCAACGCTCATCGCACAAGCGTCTCTCGACATCGGTCGAGAGACGCTTTTTTCAACAGCATCCGTCAAGCTTTTGGCAAGTTTTTGGTCAGTTGAGCAGGGCTGTTGAAAACTCGACCCGCCGTTTGCCGACGACTACCGACCGCCCAGAGCGCCCTGCGCCCCTGGGAAAGCCCCACGTCCTAGGCTCC
This sequence comes from uncultured Collinsella sp., assembly GCA_900551555.1. GTDB lineage: Bacteria > Actinomycetota > Coriobacteriia > Coriobacteriales > Coriobacteriaceae > Collinsella. The sequence goes on from URWC01000012.1 coordinate 17,916, forward strand.
ATACCGTCGCCACCCAAAACGGAAAGGACGTGGGCACGATGACCGAAGCCGCTGTTGAAACCTACGACACCACGACTAGAGGCGCCGCCTCGATGGCGGCCTATCGCGCCGTTCGCATCCTGCAGCTCTTGAGCGAGAACACCGGCGAGGATAAGGCGCTGCTTTCCGACGAGCTGGTCGAGCTCCTCGCCCATCCCGACGACCCCGCCCGCATGCCTATCTCGGCGGCACGCCGCAGCATCTACACCTCGATATCCGCACTTCGTCACGCCGGATACGAAATCGACTACAAACGCGGCGTAGGCTATCGGCTCCTCACCCGCCCACTTGCTGACGAGGAGATCATACGGCTCCACGGCATGGTCATGCGCAACCGATCGACGCCCATAGCCATTCGAAAGAGCATGGCGCAGCACCTAGTCGCCATGGCGAGCGCCGATGTTCGCGGCTATCTCGATATGCCCGAACCGGCACCGGCCGCCAGCGACGCGCCCGTCAAGACAACGCGTCCGCACGCCAAGCGTATCGACACGTGCGAGCTCGTCGAACAGGCCATCGACCATGGAACAACTGTCAGCTTTGATATCTCAAACGTCCTGACCCGGGGCGAAACCGAGGTAGTGCGGATGACGGTCCGGCCCTTTGCCATCAGGCAGCGCGACGGCGTCTCGTATCTACTGGGAACGGTCTACGACGCCCGAGGCGCCGACGACACCTTGCGCACCGTTGAAGTCAGCCGCATGAGAAACGTCAGCACGCGTTTGCTCGACGGCAAAAAGCTCTTTGCCGCGCTGGACGAAGAAGACAGCCCTGCGCCCGCAGCGTAAGCGCCGTTACCGCCCGTCGCTCCCCAGCGCCGCCCATCCGGTTCAGTATTAAAAAACGCGCCAGGATGTTGTAAAAATGGGCATCGGCGTTACTATAGTCCCACTTGCACTTTTTCCTAGTGCAGTGTTTCCAGCCATTTTTATACTGGGGGTAATGATATGAAGGACATCACCATCAGCCGCAGGAGCCTTCTTGTCTCCGCTGGCCTGCTCGCGCTCGCTCCGCTCGCCGGATGCGGCGGCAACTCTGGTTCCGGCTCCGCTGCCGCCGGTTCCGACTACACCATCGGCGTTCTGCAGCTCACCGAGCACTCCGCGCTCGATGCCGCCAACGACGGCTTCGTCAAGGCCATCAAGAAGAGCGGTCTCAAGGTCAAGATCGACCAGAAGAACGCCCAGAACGACCAGTCCACGTGTAAGTCCATTGCCGACAAGTTCGTAGGCGACGGCGTCAACCTGATCTATGCCATCGCTACGCCCGCCGCGCAGGCTGCCGCCGGCGCCACCGCCGATATCCCCATCGTGGGCTGCGCCATCACCGACTACGCCGCCTCCGGCCTGGTTCAGGACAACGACAAGCCTGGTACCAACGTCACCGGCGCCTCCGACCTCACCCCGGTCGCCGAGCAGCTCGAGATGATGCAGAAGGTCCTGCCCGACGTCAAGAAGGTCGGCCTGCTCTACTGCACCGCCGAGTCCAACTCCGACGTCCAGATCAAGGCCGCCAAGAAGGAGCTCGACAAGCTGGGCCTGGAGTACACCGACTTCACCGTCTCGAGCTCCAACGAGATCCAGTCCGTCGTCGAGTCTGCCGTGGGCAAGGTCGACGCGCTGTACTCCCCCACCGACAACACCATCGCCGCGGGCGCCTCGCAGGTCGGTCAGATCTGCAAGGAGAACAAGCTTCCCTTCGTGACTGGCGAGGAGGGCATGTGCATGGCCGGCGGCCTGTTCACCCTCTCCATCAACTACGAGGATCTGGGCTATGCCGCAGGCGAGATGGCCGTCAAGATCCTGAAGGGCGAGGCTAAGCCCGAGGACATGGCGATCAAGCACCTCTCGAGCAAGGACCTGGTCGTCGTCAAGAACGACGAGATGGCCGAGGCTCTGGGTATCGACCTTTCCGCTCTGGACGCGTAGCGGCATGCGCGGCGATGTGCCTAGGGCCCATACTCGCGCCGTTGCCGCGCTATTCAATATCTGAGCCACAGGGGCGGACGCCAAAGACCGGCGTTCGCCCTGCTTGTTACGGATGAGACAAAACATCCGGCAGCAGCTCTTTTATGCAGTGTTACCGCTATTATGGAAAATCACGTGTCCACCCTATCCTAGGAGGTATGAAGCATGCTCATTGCATTACAGGGCGCCGTTTCCCAGGGTGTCCTCTGGGGCATTATGGTGCTTGGCGTGTTTATCACGTTCCGCCTGCTCGACATCCCCGATATGACCTGCGACGGCAGCTTTGCCCTCGGCGGCTGCGTCTGCGCCGTGCTCATCGTCAACAATAACGTCGACCCCCTGCTCGCCGTGCTGGCCGGCATGTGCGCCGGCGCCATCGCCGGCGCCGTCACGGGCATCTTGACCACCGTCTTTGAGATTCCCGCAATCCTCGCCGGAATCCTTACGCAGATCAGTCTGTGGTCCATCAATCTGCGCATCATGGGCAAATCCAACACACCCATCCTTGCCAAGGGCACCATCTTCTCGTCTGTCAGCAACATGACGGGCCTGCCGCAGTCCACTGTTGCCATTATCCTGGGCATTGCGCTGGCCGTGGCCATCGTCGCCATCCTGTACTGGTTCTTTGGCACCGAGATCGGCTCGGCGCTGCGTGCCACCGGCAACAACGAGTACATGATCCGCGCCCTGGGCGTTAACACCAACACCACCAAGATGATCGCCCTCGTGCTCTCCAACGCCCTCATCGGCCTTGCCGGCGCGCTCATCTGCCAGAGCCAGAAGTACGCTGACATTGGCATGGGCACCGGTGCCATCGTTATCGGTCTTGCCGCCATTGTTATCGGCGAGGTGCTCGGCCGCCTGCTGCCCGGCGGTCTGACGCAGTTTAGCGTCCGTCTTGCCTCTGCCGTCTTTGGCTCCGTGGTCTACTTCCTCATCCGCGCCATCGTGCTGCAGCTGGGTATGGATGCCAACGACATGAAGCTGCTCTCCGCCGTGATCGTTGCCGTGGCCCTGTGCGTGCCCGTGGTTTGGGAGCGCTATAAGCTCCGCAGCTCCTACACGAAGGGGGATGAGGCAGATGCTTAAGCTCTCGCACGTCAAAAAGACCTTTAACAAGGGCACCGTCACCGAGAAGCGCGCACTCACCGGCGTCGATCTCACCCTTAACGACGGCGACTTTGTAACCGTGATTGGCGGCAACGGCGCCGGCAAGTCCACGCTGCTCAACATGATTGCCGGCGTGTATCCGCTCGATTCGGGCGTTATTGAGCTCGACGGCAACGATATCTCGCGTCTGAGCGAGTCGCAGCGCGCCAAGTACCTGGGCCGTGTGTTCCAGGACCCCATGCGCGGCACCGCAGCCGACATGCAGATTGCCGAGAACCTGGCCCTCGCCAAGCGTCGCGGCCAGCGTCGCGGCCTTTCGTGGGGCGTCACCAAGGCCGAGAAAGATGAGTACGTCGAGCTGCTCAAGCGCCTGGACCTTGGTCTGGACACGCGTCTCAACGCCAAGGTCGGCCTGCTCTCGGGTGGCCAGCGCCAGGCACTCACCCTGCTGATGGCCACGCTCACCAGGCCGCGCCTGCTGCTGCTCGACGAGCACACCGCGGCCCTCGACCCCAAGACGGCCTCTAAGGTGCTTAACCTGACCGAGGAGATCGTCGACGAGAACCACCTGACCACGCTCATGGTCACGCACAACATGAACGACGCCATCCGTCTGGGCAACCGTCTGATCATGATGCACGAAGGCCACGTGATCTACGACGTGGCGGGCAATGAGAAGAAGTCGCTCACCGTAGCCGACCTGCTGCAGAAGTTCGAGGAGGTCTCGGGCGGCGAGCTCGCCAACGACCGCATGCTGCTGAGCTAAAACCTGCCAAAAAGGGACAGGTTTATTTTGGTAGGTTTTATCTGCGCAAACGTCAAAACCGCCGCAAAGGGACAGACGCCCTTGCGGCGG
>URWC01000013.1 GCA_900551555.1 uncultured Collinsella sp.
CCGGGCCTGGGGCATGTCCCAGCCGCAGGCCCGGCACATAGGACAAAGGGACATCCCCTTTGTCCTATTTTTTGAGTTTTGGATTCCTTCGAAGGAGTTTGCACCATGAAGTTCTTTATCGATACCGCCAATCTGGACGAGATCGCCGAGACCAAGAGCTGGGGCTGCCTGGCCGGTGTTACCACCAACCCGTCCCTGTACGCCAAGACCGGCGGCAAGCTTGCCGACTTTGAGCCGCATATGCTCAAGATTGCCGAGCTCTGCGAGGGCCTGCCCGTTTCCGCCGAGTCTACCGCTACCACTGCCGAGGGTATGATCGAGGAGGGCAAGCGCCTTGCCGCCCTCGCCCCCAACATCGTGGTCAAGCTTCCCGTGTGCGAGGCCGGCCTTGCCGCCTGCCGTGCGCTGGCCGATGCTGGCGTGCGCGTCAACATGACGCTCGTCTTCTCGCCGACGCAGGCCCTTATGGCCGCCAATGCCGGTGCTCGCTACATCAGCCCGTTTGTCGGTCGTTTCGATGACATCGCCGAGGACGGTATCTCGCAGCTCGACAACGTCGTGACCTGCATTAAGAACTACGACTGGACGGGCAAGAACGTCGACGACACCGTCGAGATCATCACCGCCTCGGTTCGTACGCCCAACCACGTGACCCAGGCCGCGCTACTCGGTGCCGATATTGCGACCGTGCCCATGGCCGCTCTCAAGAAGTGCCTGCATCATCCGCTGACCGACCAGGGCCTCGCCTCTTTTGAGGCTGACTGGCAGAAGGTCGTCGCTCAGGCTTAACGAGTGGATTGCCCCGGCATCGCGTCATCCGGTGCCGGGGTTGTTCTCAAGAGAGGAATTCGTATGACCAACCAGGAGCTGGCGAAGGTCGCCAATGAGGTCAGGAAGGGTGTCGTGACTGCGGTTCACGCGGCCAAGTCGGGACACCCGGGTGGATCGCTCGGTGCCGCCGACATCATGACGTATCTGTACTTTGAGGAAATGAATATCGATCCTGCCGACCCTCACAAGGCCGATCGCGATCGCTTTGTGCTCTCCAAGGGTCACGCGGCGCCGGGCCTGTATTCGGTGTTGGCAAATCGCGGCTATTTTCCCGTCGAAGAGCTCGAGACGCTCCGTCATATTGGCAGCCGACTGCAGGGCCATCCCAACATGAACGACGCCCCTGGCATCGATATGTCCACCGGATCGCTCGGTCAGGGCATCTCCGCCGCGGTTGGAATGGCACTCGCCGCAAAGCGCTGGGGTGACAGCTACCGCGTCTACACGTTGCTGGGCGACGGCGAGTGCGAGGAGGGCCAGGTGTGGGAGGCGGCCATGTTTGCCGGCAACCATGCGCTCGACAATCTTGTTGCCGTCGTCGACCACAACGGCTTGCAGATTGACGGCACGATCGATGAAGTCAACTCGGCCATGCCGCTCGCTGACAAGTTCCGCGCCTTTAAGTGGCATGTGATCGAGCTCGCCGACGGTAACGACATGGCGCAGATTGCCGCCGCCTTTGCCGAGGCCCGCAAAGTGAGCGACTCGCCCGTGGCCATTATCGCCGAGACGGTGAAGGGCAAGGGCGTCTCCTTTATGGAAAACCAGGTGGGCTGGCACGGCAAGGCACCCAACGATGAACAGTTTGAGCAGGCCATGGCCGAGCTCGCAGCGGCAGGGGAGGAGCTCTAATGGCAGACGTCAAGAAAGTCGCCACGCGCGTTAGCTATGGCGAGGCACTTGTCGAGCTGGGCAATGAGCGCGATGACTTTGTAGTGCTCGATGCCGACCTGGCCGCCGCCACGCAGACCGGTAAGTTTAAGGCTGCGCACCCTGAGCGCTTCTACGACGCCGGCATTGCCGAGAGCAACCTGATGGGGCTCGCCGCCGGCATCGCGACCACGGGCCACGTCGCCTTTGCGAGCACCTTTGCGATGTTTGCCGCCGGTCGCGCGTACGAACAAGTGCGTAATTCCATTGGCTATCCGCACCTCAACGTCAAAATCGGTGCCACGCATGCGGGTATCTCGGTCGGTGAAGACGGCGCCACGCATCAGTGCTGCGAGGACATCGCGCTCATGCGCACGATCCCGGGTATGACGGTAATCGTTCCCGCCGATGACATCGAGGCTCGCGCATGCGTGCGCGCCGCCTATGAGTTTGAGGGCCCGGTTTACATGCGCTTCGGCCGCCTGGCAACACCGGTCATCAACGATCACGAGGACTATGAGTTCAAGATTGGTCGCGGCGTGGTCGTGCGCGAGGGGTCCGATGTGACCATCATCGCTTGTGGCCTTATGGTCGCCGAGGCGCTTGAGGCTGCCGAGGCGCTCGCTGCCGATGGTATCGATGCCGAGGTCATCAATATGCACACGATCAAGCCGCTTGATGAGCGCCTGGTGGTTGCCAGCGCCAAGAAGACCGGTCGTGTGGTCACTGCCGAGGAGCATTCGATTATCGGTGGTCTTGGCGAGGCCGTGGCCTCGGTGCTCGCGGAGCAGCATCCGGTGCCGATGCGTCGCGTCGGCGTGCGCGATGTGTATGGCGAGTCCGGCCCTGCGGTCGATTTGCTGCACAAGTACGGTTTGGACGCCGACGGCATCGAAGCTGCGGTCAGGTCCGTGTTGTAAGGAAGGTTTCCATGGGATTTGTATCTGCCAACCAAGTGACAATCGGGTATACCGCCGCCTCGCGCGAGGACGCCCTACATTATTTGTCCGAGCAGGCCATCGAGCTCGGCTTTGCCGATGACGCATCTGCCGTAGAGGCCGCCTTCATTGCTCGCGAGAACGAGGCCGAGACCGGCCTTGTCGCCGGTTTTGCCGTTCCGCATGCCAAAAGCGACGCGATCCACACGCCGGGCGTTGCCGTGCTTAAACTGACCGAGCCCGTTGAATGGCCGAGCTTCGATGGGGTGCCCGTCGATGTTGCGCTCGCGCTGTACGTGCCTGCCGGCGAGGCTGGAACCACGCATCTGCGCCTGCTCTCCAAGGCTGCCGTAATGCTGATGGACGCCGGCTTCCGCGACAAGGTGCGCGCGAGCACCGATCCCGTTGAGATTGCGGAGCTCATCAATAGCGGACTCGAAGACTAGAACGGTCATCCCGTTCAATCAATCGATCCTTCTCCAAGGAAAAGGGCCGCGACGCCATATAGGTGTCGCGGCCCTGTTTGCGTTTCCCCAGATAAAACCTGCCAAAATAAACCTATCCCTTTTTGGCAGGCTAATCGTGAGTTATTTCACCGCAACTTAGGGCACGGTTAGGAAGTGTGCACCTTAAAGAGTGGAGCCCTTGATTAGAGAGGTCGCGCTCATCTCTCTAAATGTCTCTCTAAAGAGAAGGTTGGTTAGAGAGATAGCATTAGGCAATCTAGCAGCGAATTCGATACATCTCTCTTAATGTCTCTCTAAAACAAGGCGCTTATCTCTCTAAAGTTAGAGAGATAAGCGCCTTGTTTTAGAGAGACGGAATGCCAAAATTCGTCCGTCAGCTACCATCTGCCAAAAATGACGGATAAAGGGCTCATCGAGGTAATGGGTTCATCGACGAGCCGCAATCGCCGATATCGGAAGAAGTAGATGCAGCCGGGTCGCCTCTCTAGTGTCTCTCGAGGCCAGATGGGTGCTGGAGGGGCGATTGTCTCGCGATATTTCCCCAGATAAAACCTGCCAAAATAAACCTGTCCCTTATTGGCATGTCAGTTAACGCAGTCCAGGTTGAGCATATGCGAGCGAGCGGGCTCCGGGTGCGGCAAGGTGACGTGAAACAAGCGGGCGCTGACCTTTTGGTCGCGCCCGTGAAGTTGAACGTCAGATTGCCGTGCCCGGAGCCCGCGCAGCGCCGAGCGGTTACGCCGTTTGTAAAACGGCGTAACCTAAAGATTCATGTTGCCGTGAATGTAGGGGGTGACCTCGGGGGAGATATGGTCGCAGCCCAGCTCGCGCAGCGCGGACTCGATAACGGCGGGCAGCGGGGTCTTGCCCTTGTCGTCGACGGCGGCACCGCCGAGGGTGGCAATCTTGGCGACATCTGCGGGTGCGGCCTCGATATGCATGCAGCCGCCGACCAAGCGCGCGCGTACCTGTGCCAGATCAAGATCGTGCAGGTAATCCTCGCAGGCGCGGATTAAATCGACCTTCTCGCGCGTAAGCTCCTCGCCCGTGGGGACGCGGGTGGCAAGACATGCTCCCGCCGGCAGGTTCCAAACGGGATAGCCCCATGCGCGCAGCAGCTCGCGCTCTTCGTCCTTGGTAAAGCCGACCTCCATAAGGGGTGAGCGTACGCCGAGCTCTTCTGCCGCACGCATGCCGGGGCGGTAGTCACCGCGATCGCTTGCATTGCTGCCATCGATGACGGTGGGAAAGCCGAGCGACTTGGCGTGGTTGACGATGGCGGTAAAGCCGGCGTGCTTGCAGTGGTAGCAGCGATTAGCATCGTTGCAGGCTACTTGGGGGAGTTGCAGCTGATCCACCGAAAGATTGAGCACGGGGAGCTTAAAATGCGGCCCCTCATTGGCCTGCCCATCAACGGACTGCTCAAACGAAGCCTGCTCGGGCGTGCCGATGAGTGGCGTAGTGAGATGGACGAGGAGGGTATCGGTAGGCATGATGCGGGCGCATACGGCGGCCAAAAAGCTGCTGTCGACGCCACCGGAAAACCCGATAGCCACGCGCCCGTATGCCAAAAGCAGCTGTTCGAGCGCCGATAGCTTGTCTTGAAGCTCCTCTGCGGGTGCCGTGGTGTCTAAAATCATGAAACGATCCTTATCGTTGAGTACTCGGTCGAAAATTATAATCCTAATGCGTTACTTGCCATAAGTCTTCTATCTATGTAACGAAAGTGCAATATGCTATATACGTTATATACAAGTTTGTAAAGTGCGGTAGAGTGACAGTAACACAATCCGGTGAGGGGGCCGATATGATCAAGGCTGTTATTTTTGACATGGACGGAACGCTGGTCGACACCGAGCGTTTGGGGATTAAGGCCTGGAAGGCAGGCGCCGCTGAGCTGGGGCTCGCGATTGATGAAGCGCTAATCCATCAGTTTATCGGCCGCACGCTGCCCGATGTTATGGACATCCTCGATAAGCATTATGGCAGCCACGAAACCACCGAGGCGATCTATCGTCGCCACAAGGAGATTCGCGACGAGATGGTCAAGACCGAACTGGAACTTAAGGCCGGCGCCGCCGAGTGCCTAGACGAGCTGCTAGCTGCGGGCTATCACGTGGGCCTAGCGACGTCGTCGCGCCTCGTTACGGCCGAGCGCAACCTTAAGATGGTCGGTCTTTTTGACAAGTTTGAAACGGTAACGTGTGGCGAGGACGTCGTGCACGGCAAGCCCGACCCCGAGATGTATCTGCTCGCCTGCGAGCGCGCGGGCTTTGCTCCCGAGGAATGTGCCGTGGTCGAGGATTCGCGCAACGGCTGCGTCTCGGGCATCACGGCCGGATGCCATGTCTTCGCCGTCCCCGATATCGTGCCGCTGCCGCAGGACGTGGTGGATGGCTGCGAGGCCGTGCTCGATACGCTGTTCGATCTGGCGGCGGCGGTCAAGGCCGTGCGCTAGACAATTGCGGTGTTGAAACGAGCAATTGCCCACGTTTGCGCTCAAGCAAAAGGGGTCCGGCAATGGTCGGGCCCCTTTTGCTTGAGCGGCGACTTAGCATACTTGCGGGCGTGCTATAGATACGCACCGAGGTTGATGGCCGTGGCGTCGGTCTGGCTGCTTGCCTGGGTGCTGGCGCGTTCCAGCAGGAACGGCCGCACGAGTTCTTGGCGGTTGATGTCCTCGATGGCCGTGACCGCGGTGACGGTGCGCGCGGCAGAGCCGATGTGGACGTGCTTGGTCTTTGCCGGGGCCTTGTTCTCAATTTGCTCCATGAGCAATTGAACGCCCTTGCGGCCAATCTCGTAGCCCGGGGGCGCTACCGTAGTGAGCGGGACCGATCCGCTCCAAGCGAGTGGGTTGCCATCGCAACCTGCTACGCGTACTTGCCCGGGGACGGCGATGCCTTTGTCGACCAGCGCCGAGATGACGCCCGAGGCCAGCACGTCGGTCAGACCGACGACAAAATCGGGACGTTCGTCCGCGGGGCGCTCGGCGATTTGGGCACCGATGCCGTAGCCGTCGGCAGCGGTATTCCATTCGCCGGCGTCGATGACTTCGATCTTGATATCGGGGTGTAGAGCGAGCGCTTTATGAATGCCAAGGACGCGCAGGGTGAGTTGCATAAATGCTGCTCGGCCGACGACGACAATATGGTGCGCGCCGCGGGCGATGGCAAGTTCGGCAATGATGCGACCCTGGGCCTCGTTGTCGGCCGCTACGTAGTAGCCGGGCTCGGAGCAATGGATGTCCAGATGGACGATCGGCACGGGCATCTTGGTCATGGCGGGGTGCCAGTCGGGGGACGCCATGGGCTGAACCATGACGCCGGACATCTGGGTGCCCATAAAGTAGCGCAGGTAATGGTCCTCGAGAATATCGTCGTTATCGGCGTTGGCGATGAGCAAGTCGTAGCCGTGCTTGCGGGCCTCGTTGTGGGCGCCGCTGGCGATTTGGAGCGAAAAGCCGTGATCGAGACGGGGGAGCACCAGGCCAAAGGACTTGGTGGCGCCGCCCGCGAGCTGACGGGCGCTTTGGTTGGGCAGGTAGCCAAGGCGACTGATGGTCTCGTTGATGAGCTTGAGGGTCTCGGGGCGCAGCTTTTCGGGATGGTTGAGCGCGTTGGAAACCGTGCCCAGCGAAACCCCGGCCTCGCGCGCGACGTCGCTGATTTTTACCTTTGCCATAGCGGCCCCTTTGATGCGTTTCAAGTACAAGCCAGATTGTAGCATCCCAAACCTACCAAAAAGGGATAGGTTTATTTTGGCAGGTTTTATCTGGGGAAACGCTGTTGCCAGCTCAAACCACCACGAAGGGGACAGGTGCTTTTGTGGTGGTTTGGACCGGCTGGACGTGTGTGCATCGGGTGGTATCTAAGTTGAGATACCACTTCTGGTATATCAGCTTGCGCTTGCGTGAGTACAATACTCGAACGTTATACGTCTCAGCGCCCCTTGTGCGTGGACGTCTTGCAGTCACGCGAACGAAGGGATTTATCTTATGTGCGGAATCGTCGGCTACACCGGCTCTGATATTGCAAAGAACATCCTGGTCACGGGCCTCAAGCGTATGGAGTATCGCGGCTATGACTCCTCGGGTGTCGCGCTCGAGGTGGGCGAGGGCGCCGCGGCGCACCTCGATGTCATCCGCCGCGTGGGTAAGGTCGCGGGCTTGGAGAGCGAGCTTTCCAATATCGACAGCGACGCTACCTGCGGTATCGGCCACACCCGTTGGGCCACCCACGGCAAGCCCTCCGTCGTTAACGCTCACCCCCACACCAGCTGCGACGGTCGTATCGCCATCGTCCACAACGGCATCATCGAGAACTTCGCCGAGCTGCGCGAAGAGTTGGAGGGTCGCGGCCACCACTTTAAGAGCGAGACCGATACCGAGGTCTTCGCGCATCTGATCGAAGAGGCCTATGCCGAGACGCACGATCTGATGGCCTCCGTGCGCGAGGCTTGCACCCACGTGGTCGGTGCCTATGGTCTGGCCGCCGTGTGCGCTGACGAGCCCGGCGTGATCGCCGTGGCCCGCAAGGATTCCCCGATCGTGGTCGGCGCGGGCGAGACCGGCTCCTATGTTGCTTCCGATGTCATCGCGCTCATCGACGCCACCCGCGATGTCGTGGTGCTCGAGGACGGTCAGTTTGCCAAGCTCACGCCCGCAGGCGTCGAGTACACCGACGAGGCCGGCAACGTTATCGAGCCCAAGGTCACCCACATCGATTGGGACCTGGACATGGCAGAAAAGGGCGGTTATCCCGACTTTATGCTCAAGGAAATCCACGAGCAGCCGCGCGTCGTGCGCGACACGCTGGTCGGTCGTATGACGCCGGCCGGCGAGCTCGACATCGATGAGCTGGGCCTTTCGCTCGAGGAGCTCAACGACATCGACCGCGTCTACGTGATCGCTTGCGGCACCAGCTATCACGCTGGCCTCATTGCCAAGAATCTCATTGAGGGCTGGGCTCGCATCCCCACCGAGGTGGAGGCGGCCAGCGAGTTCCGTTATCGCAACCCCATCATTACGCCGACGACGCTTGTCGTTGCCGTGTCCCAGTCGGGCGAGACGGCCGATACCCTTGCCGCCATTCGCGATGCGCGCATCAAGGGTGCCAAGGTCTTCGGCATCACCAACGTGGTGGGCAGCCCCGTGGCGCGTGAGAGCGACGGCGTCATCTACACCAAGGCCAACAAGGAGATCGCGGTCGCCTCGACCAAGAGCTTCATCGGCCAGGTCGTGAGCCTTACGCTTTTGGCCCTGCTGCTGGCGCAGGTCAAGTACCGCTTGACCACCAAGCAGGCGCGCATGCTGTTCCGCGAGCTTTCCGATACGGCCGAGCAGATCCAGTGGATTTTGGATACCCAAACCGAGGCCGTTCATGAGGCTGCCCTGCTGTGCAAGGACGCGCAGTCGGCGCTGTTCGTGGGCCGTGGCATGGGTGCCGCTATTTCCTACGAGGGTGCGCTCAAGCTCAAGGAAGTCAGCTACCTGCACGCCGAGGCATATGCCGCCGGTGAGATGAAGCACGGCCCCATTGCCCTGATCGACCCGGGCTTCCCTGTCATCGCTGTGGCCACCAAGAGTGCCACCTACGACAAGACCGTGTCGAACCTTATGGAGTGCAAGGCACGCGGCGCCAAGGTCATCGTCGTTGCCACCGAGGGCGACGAGGAGATCAACAAGATCGCCGACTGCATCATCCGCGTGCCGGCAGTCCGCGACGTGTTCAGCCCCATCACGGCGAGCGTTCCGCTGCAGCTGCTCGCCCGCGAGGTCGCCATCCTGCGCGGCTGCGACGTCGACCAGCCCCGAAACCTCGCCAAGAGCGTCACGGTAGAGTAGTTGGTTCCGCCGTTCTAGCGACTAAGGCCCGGCTCCACATCAAGACGGAGCCGGGCCTTTTCTGCATTTGACCGGATAAAACCTGCCAAAATGAACCTGTCCCTTTTTGGCAGGTTAGCGGAGCTTGCTGGTCTCGAAGTACTCGGGGAACTGGTCCAGAACCTCGGTCTGGTTGCGGAACATCATATGCAGGTGCTTGCTGACCAAAAAGCTCGCTTCGATAGGGTCGCGACCGGCGATAGCGCGGCGAATCTGCTTGTGTTCGTTCACGATGTCCTGATTGTCGAGAACCTGCGTGGCAGCGCGCAGCCAGCGGAAGCGCTCCAGGTCGGCATTGGTCTCTTCGAGCCACGACCACACGGTGCTGCGACATGCGATGCTAAAAATCATGTGATGCATGAGGTTGTCGCTCAAAAAGAAGCCGATGCGATCCTCTTCGGCCATGGCCTTTTCCTGCAGCGCGATGGCGCGGTCGAGCTGCTCGATGCCGGCCGACGTGGCGCGCGCACAGCATTCCACGATCACCTGCTTTTCCAGATGTTCGCGGATGTAACAGGCACTCTCGGCAAGGGTGAGGTTGATGGGTGAGACGTAGGTGCCGCTCTGGGGCACGGTGCGCACCAGGCCTTCCTGCGCCAAGCGAACCAAAGCCTCGCGCACGGGCGTGCGACCCATATCCAGGTCGTCGCAAAGTTGCTTGACGCCCAGCTTTTCGCCCGGCTTGTAGTCCAGGTAGACGATTTTGCGTCGAATGGTGTGGTAGGACTGGTCCTGTAGGCTCGTTTCCTGCTCGCCGACGTGCATCGATTCTTCCATAGCGCCTCGCAACTGTTCTATCAAACTCATATGTCAGTTGTTAATTATGCCGCGAATCAGCTCTCCGCGGTGGGTAATTCGGCTGTCGCCCGAGAACTATTGCGGCATCTTAGTCTGTGTTTGCGCAAGGCTGCGCTCAATGTTGCTGTATCATAAGCCGTCGCAAACGTGAAATAGAAAGAAGGAATCCCATATGCAACTGGCAAATATCGTACGCGAGCGCTGGAAAGGCGTCTTGTTCTGCCTGATCATCGCTATCCCCGCGACGTTGCTCGGCAAACAGATTGAAGTGGTCGGCGGTCCGGTATTTGCCATCCTCTTTGGCATGGTCCTGGCGCTCGTCTTTCCCAAGAATCGTCGCGAACAGCTCGCCGCCGGCGTTACCTATACGTCCAAAAAAGTCTTGCAGTACGCGGTTATCCTGCTTGGCTTTGGCATGAACCTCTCCCAGATCCTGTCCAAGGGCGCCCAGTCGCTGCCCATTATCGTGGCGACAATCTCGACCTCGCTTGTCATCGCCTTTGTGCTCTGCCGCGTTATGAATGTGCCGGGTAAGATCGCGACGCTTGTGGGTGTGGGTTCGTCGATTTGCGGCGGTTCTGCTATCGCCGCGACTGCACCCGTCATCGATGCCGACGATCGCGAGATTGCCCAGGCCATTTCGGTCATCTTCCTGTTTAACGTTATCGCGGCGCTCGTGTTTCCGACGCTCGGCGGCATGCTCGGGCTGACCAACGAGGGCTTTGGCCTGTTTGCCGGCACCGCCATCAACGACACCTCGTCCGTAACGGCTGCGGCGAGCGCCTGGGACAGCATGCATCCCGGCGCCAATGTGCTCGAGAGTGCCACGGTGGTCAAGCTCACCAGGACGCTGGCCATCATTCCCATCACGTTGGTCCTCGCATGCTGGCAGATGCATCTGGCACGCAAGGCCGGTGGCGACGCTAAGAGCACGTTCTCGCTTAAACGCGCGTTTCCCATGTTCGTGCTGTTCTTTGTGCTGGCGAGCGTGATCACCACGGTGCTTCAGCTTCCCGCGTCCTTTACGGCGCCCATCAAGGAGCTGTCGAAGTTCTTTATTGTGATGGCCATGGCGGCTATTGGTTTTAATACCGATATCGTCGAGCTGGTCAAAAAGGGCGGCAAGCCCATCGCATTGGGCTTTTGCTGCTGGATTGGCATTGCGTGCATGAGTTTGGGAATGCAACACGTACTGGGAATCTGGTAGAGAAGTAGCTTGTTTGCGTGCTGCGTGCTGGTGAGCGCATTCTCACGGTGGAGCGATAGGAGCTCTTGCGGGTATGGCTTGTCCGCAGGTTTATAAGTCCCGAAGAGCTCTTATCGCCCCGCCAGGATGGCGATGCGGGGCAACACCTATACTCGCAGGACGGCGCTTTCTGCCCTATAGTGTTTGGTGAGCAATATCGTTCAATTTTGAAACACTCGGTCGTGCGACCGTCGGCGGTTGCACGTCGCTGCGGACAGGGGCAAATCATGGATAGCGATGCCAAGCTGAACATCTTGACCGAGGCCCTGGCTGCTGCCGGGGCCTCGGCATTGGCAATCGATGTGCGTGGGGACGTCGCGATCTCGACCATGAATGACGCGGCGCTTGAGCGGGATGTGGCGGCTTTTGTCGCTGAGCGCCTCGACCGTATAGGAGACGGCGCGCGTCTGGTTATGGGGCGTGCGGGTACGCGCCTGAGCCTGACCGTTCGCCCCACCGACAAAGAGGGCGGGGGCCTTTGGGTCGTCGTGGTCCGCGAGGTGCGCGGCGCCGCGGCGCACGCGGGCATCGAGTGGCTCAACGCCGACGAAGTCGGGGTCCGCTACGAATCGAGCGCGTACGGCATCGTTGAGGGGGCGGCCTCGGTGGCTGCACCGGTTGCCGAGAGCTATGCGCGCGGCGTGCCCCTTATGTTCGAGGGCGAGCTGGGAGCGGGTCAGGTCGAGATTGCCATGCGCCTCTACCTGGATGGCCCTTTTGCCGATCAGCCCTTTGTTTCCGTCGCGCTCGATGAACTCACCGATCGCGGTTGGCGCCATGTGCTCAAAAGCTCCGAATCGCCGCTGTTCCAAACGGGGCTGACACTTTGCATTGAGGGCTGGAATGCGGTTGGCCCCCAGCGCCTCCGCGAGCTCGTTTCCGCGATGGCCGACACCGCGTTGGCGACGCGCTGCCATGTGGTGCTGACGGCGAATGACATGCCGGGCGGCGGCGAAAGTGATCAAGCCGCCTTTGTGACCGAGCGCTTCGCCTGTGCGGTGAGCGTGGCGCCGGCAATCGCCGAGCAGGGAGCCGCGTCGACGAAGGTCGCGCGCTATTTGGAATATCTCGCTGATGCATTTGGGACGGCAGCGCCCACGCTGTCTGCCGCGGCGACGAAGACGCTCGATGCTTACCGCTGGCCGCGCAATTATCTGCAGCTCCGCGAGGTCTCGGAACGACTGTATATATTGGTGGGGACGGGCACGGTGGACCGCGCTGTGGCGGAGGAAGTGCTCGCCCAAGAGGACGTGATTAAGACCGCAACCTTTGGCGCCCCGACGCTTGAAAGTGACCTGTATATCCTGCGACCGCTGGCCGATACCGAGCGAGATATCGCGCATCTGGTTGTAGACCATCTCCACGGCAACCGAACCCGTGCGGCGGAGGTGCTGGGCATAAGCCGTACAACGCTGTGGCGCTTGCTGAAGGACGATGACCGTTGAGCGAGGCGCCCGTGACCGCACGCGACGCGTGTGCTACAGTCCAAAGCGTTATTGTTTCGATTTGGTTACGGCGTGCGAGGGCATATGGCTGAGACTTCAAAACCGAGCCGCAGAAGGCGGAGTGCCGCGCCGGTCAACCGACGCACAACATCGGTGACGTGGGGCAAACACGCCTCGGGGTTTGATGGCTCGTTCAAGCGCACTAAATACGGCTATCCTTCGGCAAGCGCCCGCTTGGCAATGCAGGCAGAGTCCTCGCTGTGGGGCCGCAAACGCGTGGTGGGCTCAAAGCTCAAGCACGACGGAACGCTCGGCTACATCAGCCGCGGGGCGGCTCGCCGCAGTGGGCTCAATCCGGCTGGTTGGCACCGTTATGTTCCGATCGCGGTCGTCGTTGCAGTGATCGTCATCGCACTCGCCGCGCTCGGATATGCCGGCGGTGGCGCCAACTTGGACGCAGTGTTTAAATCGCCCGAGCTCGCGCATGCAGGCACAGAAGTTGTCGAGGGCGCTCAGACCCAGACGGGCGTCGCACCCCAGCGCGGTATCGTCGCGGCGGCCTCCACCATCGCCGACGCGCAAAAGGACGAAGATAAGCAAGGCGACGACGCCGAAACGGCCCAGGCAAATGAAACGGCAACAACTCCATCGGCGGGATAAGTTGCGAGTGAGGCAGCTAAAGTAGCCCCGTCCCAAATTAGCCACCCCCGCTGACGCTCCTGGGTTACCTTACGAAGATGACGTTGTCGCGGCGCGGCTTTGCCTCGGGTAGCGTGTCCTCGGCATAGCCCAGAATGCAGTTACCGACACCGCGCAGGCTGCCGTCGGCGGGCAGGCCCCAGCTGGCCAGCAGCTCCAGGCCCTCGGGCGAGTCAAAGACCTCATGCGCGCGGTGAATCCAGCACGAATCGACACCCAGTGCATAGGCTGCGTTGAGCAAGTTGCCCATGGCGAGCGAGCCGTCTTCCAGATGTGTGGGCACGCTGCGGTCAACCAGCACCACCACAACGGTCTTGGCGCCATAGAAGGGGTCGCTGTTGCTGTCCATGACCTGGGCGTTGAGCTGTGAGAGACGCTCGACGGTCGCGGGGTCGGTGACGGCGACAAACGTCACCGGCTGGCGGCCCATGCCGCTCGGTGCATATTGGCCGGCTTCGATAATACGTGCAAGCTTTTCGGCCTCGACGGGACGATCGCTGTATTTGCGGCAGCTGCGGCGGTGAATGAGTGCTTCGATTGTCTCCATGGTGTCTCCTCGCGGTGGCGTTGCAGATGCCCCGTTCATACCCGTCGGGCTTAAACGATAGACGGTCAATTGCCCGGCCAAAAGGATAGATTCCAATTGGGAAAGTAGGTTTGCATAAAAGTACCTTCAGAATGTGACAAACAAATGGGATGGTTAAACGTTTTATCCCGTCTACCCTGCGGTTTTTTACCACTTGCCTAAATGACGAACGCATAACCTCTGATAAAGGTTTTACTAAAGGAGCACCAACGTTTATCAATGCGCCGTGGTGGCGCCGGGCCAGGAGGTAACATCATGTTCCAGGCTGGAGATGTCGTCGAGACCGATTTCGAAGGATTTCTGAAGCTGCTGCGTTCCAAGACGCGCGCTTTCGTGTCGATCAACGATCACGAGTACTACATCACGCACACCGATGGCTATTGGCGTGTTCAGGATTGCGAGGCCCTCAACGATAAGGGCCACTTTACTGACTGCTCCGAGCTGGTCAACACGGTCTGCGAGGTCGTCGAGCTGCCGTGGATTGCCGGCAAGAGCCTGCATGACAGCTTCTCGGGCGCTACGGTCTATGAGGCCGTCGCTGCGTAACAGCCAACAATCGATATTCTCTCGCAACCGCCGGCGCCGCCCCCGCGCCGGCGGTCTTTTTCTGCCGATAGGCCATAAAAGTGCGCGCATTTGCGGAGAGCCTGTTGACGATAGTCAAAACTCGGACTAATCTAGAGACATATAATTGGTCAAAAATCGGACAATCGAATGGTGGGATAGATGAATAGTGCGGTTACGCTGGTCGACTTCGATCGGTTGCTCAATGGACTCGACCATATCTATTCGGAGTTCTCGCGCGCCTGCGGCCTTTCGGACTGCGCCTATTGGATGCTCGTCGACACCAGCACGGCGGGCGGCAGTATTGCCGTAAGCCGTCTGACAAGCGAATGGTTCTACAGCAAGCAGACCATCAACTCGGCAATTAAAACCTTGACGGCGCGGGGCTTCGCAACGTTGGAGTTTGCCGAAGGCAGTCGTAAGAACAAGGTTGTGAGCCTGACCGGAGAGGGCAGGCGATTTGCCGAGCGTTATGCGCTGCCGGCACTCAAGGCCGAACAGCGAGCCTTTGGCGCGCTTGAGCCATGTGAGCAGCGCGAGATTATGCGCTTGATCGGCAAATTCTCTCAGGTGCTCGGCGATGAGTGCGATGCCTTTAAGCAGCATATCGCTGCCGAGAGCCAAGCCGAGAATCAAGGTGAGGGGGAGTCGTGCGACTGTTAATGAGGTTTCTAAAGCCATATCGAGGGCTTGTCGCAGTGACGCTGCTGGTGCTGCTGGTGGATAACGTTGGTACGCTGTTGGTTCCCACGATGTTGGCGAACATGGTCAACACCGGTATTACCACGGGCGATGTCGACTACATTTTACGCAACGGCCTATACATGTTTATCGCGACCAGCATGGCTAGCGGCGGCACGGTGCTGGGCTGCTATCTTTCGGCGCGCCTGGCCGCCAACGTGGCTTGCGATATCCGCAATGCCGTGTACGACAAATCGCTCGAGCTCGCGGCCAGCGATTTTGAGCGCTTTGGCACCGGATCGATGATCACGCGCTCGCTCAACGACATCAACGTGATTCAGCAGGCGATTCTGCAGACGATTCAGCTGGTGCTGCCCGTGCCGTTTTTGGCTGTGGCGGGCATCATCTTCGCCTGGTTTATCGATCCTGCCATGGGCACGCTTCTGGGCGTAGTCGTTGCGATTGTGCTGGTGGCGGCGGTCTTTACGGTTGCCAACGCGGCGCCGATTTTTATGCGCCTACAGGGCTTTATCGACCGCATGAACGTGGTGCTGCGCGAGAATATTGTGGGCGTGCGCGTCATCCGTGCGTTTAACAAGGAGCGCCACGAGGAACGGCGTCTGGACGAGGTGTTTAGCGAATACGCCGCCAACGCCATCAAAGTCAACCACCTGTTTGTGGGCCTCGACAGCTCAAGCTTCTTTTTGATGAACATCGCCGAGGTGGCGGTGCTGTGGGTGGGCGGCAACCGCGTAGGCGCCCACGCCATGCAGATTGCGAGTATCTCGGCGGTGCTGGAGTATGCAATTCTGATCCTGTTCTTTGTGATGATGGCCCAGATGGTGGTGCTGACGCTTCCGCGTGCTGCCGCGTGCCTGAACCGTGCGCAGCAGGTGTTGGAGATTGAGCCGAGCATCGTCGATGGCGAGCGCACGCTGGATGACGGGGCGCGCGAGCCCCAAGACGAAGCCGATGCGGTGGCCGTGTTCGACCACATGTCGTTTCGCTTTGACGATGCCGACGAGGATACCCTGTGCGACCTGAGCTTTGCCTGCCGTCGCGGTCAGACGACTGCAATCGTTGGCTCGACAGGCTCGGGCAAATCGACGGTGGCAAAGCTTCTGCTGCGCTTCCACGATGCCACCAAGGGCTCCATTCGCCTGAATGGTGTGGACCTGCGCGAGCTTACGCAAGGCGAAATCCGCGGGCGCATTGCCTATGTGCCGCAGAAGGCGTGGCTGTTCTCGGGCACGGTGGCGAGCAACCTTCGCTTTGGTAACGAAGGCGCGACCGAGGACGACATGCTTCACGCGCTTGAGGTTGCCCAGAGCACCTTTGTACTCGACCAACCGCAGGGGCTCGATACCCCGGTTGCCCAGGGCGGCACGAACTTTTCGGGCGGCCAGCGCCAGCGCCTGGCGATTGCCCGCGCACTCATGAAGCATGCCGATCTATATATCTTCGACGACAGTTTTTCGGCCCTGGACTTTAAGACCGATGCGGCACTGCGCCATGCGCTGCAGGACGAGACGTGCGATGCCGCGGTGCTCATCATCGCGCAGCGCATCTCGACGATCTTGCATGCCGATCAGATCGTGGTGCTCAAAGACGGCGAGATCGTGGGCCTAGGCACGCACGACGAGCTCATGGAAACCTGCGAGGTGTACCGCGCAATCGCGGAATCGCAGATGAAGGGAGGTGAGTAGCATGACCGAGGAGCTCAAGAAGCAGGGCATCGTCGATGGCGCTGCGGTTGTAGAGACAGTCGAGGAGACGGGCGTCGCGCCCGACCTGGACGAAGCCGCCAAGGCGGCGGAGCGCGAGGCTCGCCGCCAAGCGCTCTACGAGGAAAACGAACGTGCCGAGGACGAGCGCGCCCGCGCCGAGGCAGAGCGCATGCGCGATGTGGACGATGAGGACGAGGACGAGAAACCCCGCGACACCTGGGCGACGGTGCGCCGCCTGTGGAGCGAGGCTGCCGGCGACCATTGGCGCTTCTATATCGTGTTCGCGAGCATTGTGTTCTACGCCATCTTTAACACCGCTGCGCCGGCATATAGCGCCCGCGTGATAGATGAGCTGTGGGGCCACATTCAGGTAGCGTTTGTCAACAACGCCACCTTCAGCATCACCTGGGAGAACTGCGGCAGGACTATCTTCATCTACTTTTTGATTTGGACGGCCGCCGCTTCGTTCTACGCGCTCCAGAGCTTTTTGATGTCGAGCGTGGCCGAACGCCTCAACCTGCGCCTGCGCAACCGCATCGCGCAAAAGCTCAACCGTCTGCCGCTCGCCTATTTTGACGCGCATCGTCCCGGCGAGGTCGTCAGCCGCGCGACCAACGACCTGGACAAGATGTCCGAGAGCATGCAGCGCGGATTGCTGCAGCTGCTCGTGTCGATCGGCACGGTTGTTGGTGCTGTGAGCGTGATGTTCGTGTTCAGCGTGCAGCTTACGCTCGTCTTTCTGTTCTTTACGGCACTGTCGCTGCTGGTGACGAAGGTCGTCTCGCGCCACACACACGATGTGACGGGCGAGCGCCAGGAGTGGGTGTCAAAGATTACGAGTGCGGTTGAGGAAGGCTACTCGGGCCGTCTGGTGATTCGCGCGTTCAACCGTGAGCGCCAGAGTTCTGCCGAGGTGCACCAGGCCTCGGGCGAGCTGGCACGCGTGAGTGCCAAGGCCGACTTCATGATTAACGCCGTCGGCCCCGCGGTGCGCTTTATCGGCCGTTTGGCGCAGATCGTGATCGCGCTCGTGGGCTGCAGCATGCTGGTTGCCGGTCACATGACCGTCGGCGTGTTCCAGGCGTTCTTCCAGTTTATCTACGAGGCGTCCGAACCCATGACGCAGCTGTCGTTTACCTTCAACTCGCTGCAGAGCGCGCTGGCGAGTGCAGAGCGCGTGTTCGACCTGCTCGATGAGCCCGAGATGGAGGCCGATCCGCTGCCGGACAAGGCCGCCAAGCTGCCGGGTCGCGTGGAGGGCCGCGTCTCCTTTGAGCATGTACGCTTTGGTTATTCGCCCGACAAGCCGCTTATGCGCGATGTGTCGTTTACCGCCGAGCCGGGCCAGAAGATTGCCGTGGTGGGAACCACGGGCGCAGGCAAGACGACGCTCATCAACCTGCTCATGCGCTTCTACGAGATTGACGGCGGGCGTATTACGCTCGACGGCGTGGATACGAGCCGCATGGACCGCGGCGAGCTACGGCAGCAGTTTGGCATGGTGCTGCAGGACGCCTGGCTGTTCGATGGCACGATTGCCGAAAACATCGCCTACGGCTGCCCCGAGGCAACGCGCGACGAAATTGTGGCCGCCGCTCGTGCCGCGCAGGTCGACTTCTTTGTGCGCACCATGCCGCAGGGCTACGACACGCGCGTGGCCAACGATGCCGAGAGCATCAGCCAGGGTCAGCGTCAGCTGCTGACCATCGCACGCGTGCTGCTCAACAACCCGGCGATTCTCATCCTGGATGAGGCGACCTCAAGCGTGGATACGCGTACCGAGCTTGCCATCGGTCGTGCCATGGACGCGCTCATGCGCGGGCGCACGAGCTTTGTGATCGCGCACCGCCTGTCGACGATTGTGGATGCCGACCTGATCTTGGTCATGGACCACGGCAACATTATCGAGCAAGGTACGCATAAGGAACTGCTGGCTGCCGAGGGCGCTTATGCCGACCTCTACTTGAGTCAGTTCGCATAATGTGACAAAGGGACAGTCTCTTTGCCACATCACAAATAAGGCGCGCCGGGGGTGAATTCCCTGGCGCGCCTTTGCGTTGATGCCGATGTCGTTTTGTGCCGCTTGCGTTCCTAGCGTTCGTCCACGAGCTTGGCGACGAGGGCCTTGAGCTCGGCCACCTCTCGCTCGAGTTCCTTGACGCGGCGGGCATTCTCGGTGATGCCCTGGCGGTTGAGGGCGGACTGCTCGGCGGCGTTATCGGGCATGTACTCGCGATGCTGCTTGGCGTCGAAACTCTCCTCGAACACACGGCAGCCGTTGCGCTTGATGATGCGTCCCGGCACGCCCACGACGGTGCAGTTGTCGGGGACGTCCTTAACGACGACCGAGTTGCCGCCGATCTTGACGTTGTTGCCGATGCGGATGTTGCCGAGCACCTTGGCGCCCGTGCCCACCGTGACATTGTTGCCCAGGGTGGGGTGACGCTTGCCGGTCTCGTTGCCGGTGCCGCCGAGCGTGACGCCCTGGTAGAGCACACAGTTGTCGCCCACAATGGTGGTCTCGCCGATGACGACGCCCATGGCGTGGTCGATAAAGAAATGCTTGCCGATCTGTGCCGCGGGGTGAATCTCGACGCCGGTGATGTGGCGGGTGATTTGCGAGAGCACGCGGGCGAGCGAGCGATGTCCATGCTCCCACAGCCAGTGCTCGGGCACGTGGTTCCACTTGGCGTGCAGGCCAGGATAGGAAAGGAAGATGACCAGACCGTTTTGCGCGGCGGGGTCCTGCGCTTGGACGGTCTTGATGTCCTCGCGAATGGTATTGATAAAGCTCACCGGCCGCCCTCCCTTAGCGCCATGGCAATGCGATTCAATAAAGTATAGCGATTCGCTAGGGATTAGGAAGGACAATCTTGGCGGCATTGCGCGACAGGTGTCAGTTATGCAAACTTGCTGGTAATGGAGTCATGCTTTTGTGGGGTTGCGCACGAGGGGGCACCGCAACCGTATACTGGTCAACTTGGACGTATCCGCGCCCACAACTGAGAGGTTTTACTTCATGGGTTTCATCAATTTTATTGCCGAGCTGCTTAAGGACCCGCGCACCGCGATCGCCAGCTGGATCGCCGCCGGCCCGCTTATGGCCTACGGCTGCGTGTTCCTGATCATCTTTATCGAGACGGGCGTGGTGTTCTTCCCGTTCCTTCCCGGTGATTCGCTGCTGTTCGCCTCGGGTTTCTTTGCCCACAATGGCGGCTTTAACATTGTGGCGCTTCTGGCCACCGCATGGGCCGCTGCCATTTTGGGCGATCAGTGCAACTTTATGATCGGTCACTTCTTTGGCAAAAAGATCATCGCTTCGGGCAAGGTCAAGGCTATGACGCCCGAGCGCATCAAAAAGTCCGAGGATTTCTTGGACAAGTGGGGTCACCTGGCCATCTTCCTCGGCCGCTTCTTCCCGTTTATCCGCACCTTTGTGCCCTTTATCGCCGGCATGGGCGGCATGCACTGGCGCAACTTTGTCATCTTTAACGTGCTGGGTGGCATTACCTGGTCAACGCTCTTTACACTGCTGGGCTACTTCTTTGGCGGCATTCCCTTTGTGCAGGAGCACTTTGAGCTGCTAATTGTTGGCATCGTTGCCGTGTCGATCATC
The DNA here is from genome assembly GCA_900551555.1 of uncultured Collinsella sp. Classification (GTDB taxonomy): domain Bacteria; phylum Actinomycetota; class Coriobacteriia; order Coriobacteriales; family Coriobacteriaceae; genus Collinsella. The sequence continues at coordinate 20,353 of URWC01000013.1, forward strand.
CCGACCGTGGTCGGTCTGGTCAAGGCTAAGCTGGGCAAAAAGAACGCCTAGCTCGAGCCGGCGCACAAATCATGTCGCTGAGGCCCGTCACCGCTTACGGTGGCGGGCCTCTTTAGTTTCGGTCAAATGAAAATACTTTAGTTAGTTAAAGAAAAGCGTTTTATCCGACGCGCGTGCGGAGTACAATCTCGTGCATGCGAATCGACGTGCCATGGGCTTTGGTGTTGTCCTCGTGTCCCGTCCGGCTCTACGCTCCGGGCGTGCGACGTTGCGACGCGGTCGACCTCGATCCTTGCGTACGGGTTCGCGAGTTTGCAACTGTGTATGTAAGGAGCGGCATATGACTGTCGAGAAGAAGGATATCGATTGGGGTAGCCTCGGCTTTGGCTACATGAAGACCGATTACAGCTACGAGGCCCATTGGAAGGATGGCGAGTGGGACGAGGGCGGCCTGACCACCGACCACACCCTGCATGTCTCCGAGTGCGGCGGCATCTTCCATTACTGCCAGGAGGTCTTTGAGGGCCTGAAGGCCTACACCGCCGAGGACGGTAGCATCGTCTGCTTCCGTCCCGACATGAACGCCGAGCGCATGTATAACTCTGCCCAGCGCCTCGAGATGCCCCCGTTCCCCAAGGACAAGTTCGTTGAGGCCGTCAAGCAGGTCGTTTCTGCCAACGCCGCCTGGGTTCCGCCCTTCGGCTCCGGCGCGACCCTGTACGTGCGTCCGTTTATGATCGGTTCCGGTGACGTGATCGGCGTGGCTCCCGCTCCTGAGTACACGTTCCGCATCCTCGTGACCCCGGTCGGTCCGTACTTTAAGGGTGGCCTCAAGCCCGTCAAGCTGCGCGTTTCCGAGTATGACCGTGCCGCACCGCACGGCACCGGCAACATCAAGGCCGGCCTGAACTACGCCATGTCCCTTAAGCCCACGATGGAGGCCCATCGCGAGGGCTATGCCGAGAACCTGTATCTCGACTCCGAGTCCCGCACCTATGTCGAGGAGACCGGTGGCGCCAACGTCCTGTTCGTGAAGGAGGACGGCACGCTCGTCGTTCCGCAGTCGCACACCGACTCCATCCTGCCCTCTATCACCCGTCGTTCGCTCGTTCAGGTTGCTCAGGACCTGGGCATGACCGTTGACCAACGTCCCGTCGAGTGGGCCGAGGTCAAGGCCGGTACCTTTGTCGAGTGCGGTCTGTGCGGCACCGCTGCCGTCATCTCCCCGGTGGGCGAGATTGACAACAAGGTCTATGGCGCCGACGAGACCGTGACCTTCCCGGCTGGCTACACCGAGATCGGCCCCGTGATGAAGAAGCTCCGCGAGACCCTGACGGGCATCCAGTCCGGTGCTGTCGAGGACAAGCACAACTGGGTTTACACCGTCGCGTAAGCTGTCTTACCTATCCGGGCAGAGAGCAAGTTCCCTCCCGGCGCGTCCTCGGACATGAAAGAACCTCCGCTGCGTGTAATCATATGATAGATGGAATCTCTCA
>URWC01000014.1 GCA_900551555.1 uncultured Collinsella sp.
CATATCGTTCCACGCGCAGTTTCGCAGCGAGCGAAGCGAAGCGAGAATGTTTGAGCATGGAATGATATGTGTGAGAGGCGGGCGGGAGGGATACGAGCGCCCCTAGGCGACGCCGGAGGAGCCGAAGCCTCCGTTGCCTCGGTCGGTTTCGTCTAGTTCTTCTACTTCTATGAGGTTGACCGTGGGGACTTCTTGGATGACGAGTTGGGCTATGCGGTCGCCTTTGTTGATTTGAATGTTGTTGGAGGGATCCAGGTTGATGAGGATAACCTTGAGTTCTCCTCGGTAGTGGGCGTCGATGAGGCCCGGCGTGTTGACTATAGACAAGCCCTGCTTGATGGCCAAGCCGCTGCGGGGCTGGACGAAGCCGGCGTAGCCATCGGGCAGGGCGATGGCCAGCCCGGTAGAGACCAGACGGCGTTCGAAGGGCTTCAGGACGCAGTCCTCGTTGGAGCGCAGATCCAAGCCGGCATCGGTGGGATGGGCGTATTTGGGAAGCTCGACGGTGGGATCGAGACGCTTTATGTTGAGGGTAATGTTGGACATGGAATCACCTTAGCTTGTCGAGCTCTTGCAGAAACTCATCGACGTCTTTGAAATCGCGGTAGACCGAGGCAAAGCGGATGTAGGCCACCTTGTCGATCTTGGCCAAGCGCTTGAGCACCATGTCACCCAACTCATGGGACGTGACGGCCGTCAGCGTGCGAGAGCGCAGCTCGATCTCGATGTCGTCGATAATCTCATTGAGCTTCTTAGTATCGATATCACGCTTGATGGTGGCGCGCATCAAGCCGACGAGCAGCTTATTGCGATCGAACCGCTGCTTGGTTCCGTCTGACTTAATGACCTCGATTGGGTCTTCGCATCGCTCAAACGTTGTAAAGCGATAGTTACACGAACAACATTCGCGACGGCGCTTAATGGTGTTATTTGACTCCTGCATACGGGAATCAACGACGCGGGTATGTGCCTTGCCACATTTGGGACAGCGCATGGTACCTCCTCTTAAACGATAACAAGGGTACCATGCGCAGCGCGATAATGATTACGAACGAGCAGGAACCTTAAGATGCGCACCGGCGGCGAGCGAACCATGCTCCAGATGATTGACGTTACGGATCATGTCGGAAGTCTCTTGCGTGGAAAGGCCTTCGATAGGATATTCCTCGGCAAGCGACCAAAGAGAATCACCAGGCTGAACGCGAATAGTCTCGTAGGTAACGTTGGAAACGGACTCGGCATACGCGGCGTGACGAGCGCTAAAGACCGACGTAGCGAGGACAACGAAGAGCGTAAGCGCAACGGCAACGGCGACAATCGTCGGAACCTTCAGGGCAACGCGGGCCGGCGCAACTACAGCCTGCTGATTGCGAGCAGGCTTTACGGTCAAAGGCTGAAAGCCGGAGCGGCCACCCTGAACAACCGTAAAAGTGGGTTCTGCAGGCGTCTCGAGTTTAAGGGCAAGGTTTCCCTGGACCATATTCGTTGCGTTCATCATGTTCTCCTCTCGCGTGTTTTGCTGAGAACAGTTTTATCAAGCCGCGCGGACAAAAATGTCTAGCGCGAGAACGAATGTTCGGTTATTATTATCTTCGAACAGTTGTTCCTGTCAAGCAAAATTCGAACATTTGTTTGACATGGGTAGAGAGGATGCCCTGATGGCTCGCAAAATTACCAAGCGTCAGCAGCAAATTTACGACTTCATCAAGGAATATCAGCAGGAGAAGGGTTATCCGCCCAGTGTGCGCGAGATGGCATCTGCCGTGGGCCTTTCCTCCCCCAGCACCGTGCACGCCCACTTATCTGCCTTGGAGGCGCGCGGGCTGCTCAAGCGCGATGCCACCAAACCGCGCGCCCTGGAACTCTTTAACGAGGACGGCTCCTCTGTCTCAATTTCTAAATCTGACGAGCCCACCGCACCTCGCGGAACGGTCTCGCTACCGCTCGTTGGTCGCGTCGCGGCTGGGATTCCCATTCTGGCCGAGCAGAATATCGAAGACACTTTTACTATCCCGACCGAAATCGCCACTGATCAGGGTTCCTTTATCCTTGAGGTGCATGGGAGCTCAATGATCAATGTCGGCATCTTCAATGGCGATTACATCATCGTCCGTGAACAAAAGAGTGCCATGAACGGCGAAATCGTCGTGGCCATGATTGATGGTTCAGCGACCGTCAAGACGTTCTACAAGGAGCAGGGACGCGTACGCCTGCAGCCCGAGAATGACACCATGGAGCCTATCTATGCAACAAATCCCGTTATTTTGGGCAAAGTCGTCGGCTTGATGCGCCGGTTCTCGTAATGCAAAAACGCATCACCATCTTTGATACCGTCCGCGGGTTTACGATGATTTCAATGGCAGGTTTTCACGCTTGCTACGATCTCGCCTACCTGTACGGTTGGGATATGCCCTGGTTTACCCAGACTGTCTTTCAAGACATCTGGCGCGCCAGCATCAGCTGGGTATTCTTGTTTATCGCGGGTTGGATGTGCACTCTTTCGCGCAACAATATCAAACGTGCCGCCAAATACGCCTTAGCAGCACTCGTCGTCTGGCTGGCAACAACACTTGTCTCAGTCGATGATTCGGTTAATTTTGGCATCATCTACTGCATGGCCGCATGTACCGGCATCGTGGCGTTGACCGATCCCGTCCTTAAAAAGATATCAGCGAGATGGGGCATGTCCCTATGCCTTGTGATGTTCGCCCTCACCTGGAGCATCCCCAAAACAATCTACCCTGTCCCCTACCTGGCGTGGCTGGGATTTCCGAGCCCTGGGTTTGTCTCAGGTGATTACTACCCCATCATCCCGTTTATCTTTATGTATCTTGCAGGATACTTCGCCGCACATATAGCGCAGGGAATCGATAAGACCGTCCCTAGCTGGGCCTACGCCAACTCCCTGCCGGCGCTCGCCAGCCTTGGACGTTATGCACTACCCTTTTATCTGCTGCATCAGCCCATTATACTGGGCATTTTGGAGCTCGCCTACTCGGTGCGATAACGCTCGAGCCGCGGTGCAACACGAACCGGCAGTTTCGCCACAATACGAACGCCATCCTCAAGATATTCCTCATGCAAAAGGGTCCCCTGCTCATGCACGAGTGTAATGAGCGCACCTTCACGATATGGAATGTCGGCTGAAAGCAGTACATCGGTGGCAGCTGCCTCGCGAGCAATGCGATCGACGAGATCGTCGAGCCCCTCGCCCGTTTGGGCCGAGAACAGAACGGCTTCCGGAAAACGACGACGGAAACTTAATCGATCAACGCTATCGAGAAGATCGATTTTATTGAATACGGTCAGCGTTAGGCGCTCTCCGGCGCCGATCTCATCAAGCACGCGGTCGACAGCCTCCAGCTGTCGCTCATAGTCCTCGTCAGACGCATCTACGACTTTGAGAATTAGATCGGCACCCAACACCTCGGACAGCGTCGATTTAAAGGCATCGACAAGACCATGCGGCAGCTTTTGAATAAAGCCGACGGTATCGGTAATCGTCATTCCGCGACCGCCGGGCAGGCGATACGAACGCGTCGTCGGGTCGAGCGTAGCAAACAGCTTGTCCTGCGAAAGTACCGTAGAGCCTGTCAGGCGATTGAGCAACGTCGATTTACCGGCATTGGTATAACCGGCTAACGCGACGCGAAACGCCGGTGACTCAATGCGGCTCTTGGATTGAACATCGCGACGCTGTTCAACCTGCTTGAGCTCACGACGAAGCGCAGCGATCTTATTACGAATGAGGCGACGGTCGACCTCGAGCTGACTTTCGCCCTGACCAAAGCGTGAGCCGATGCCGCCGCGCGTCTGTTCCTTGGCGAGGTGGCTCCACATGCCACGCAGACGAGGCAACAGATATTGAAGCTGTGCCAGCTGTACCTGTAGGCGTCCCTCACGCGTCTGAGCATGAAGGCCAAAGATATCCAAGATCAGTGCCGTACGATCGATAATCTTTACCGGCTCGCCCACGGCTTTCTCCAAATAGGATTGCTGCGAGGGCGTCAGGTCGTCGTCAAAAATAACGACATCGGCATCCATACGATGCACCAGGCCGCACAGCTCTTCAACCTTACCGGAACCGATAAACGATTTTGGATACGGCTTAACCAGACGCTGTGACAAACGCGCCACACACTGGGCGCCAGCCGTATGGGCTAGGCGCTCAAGCTCGTCAAGCGAACGATCAAGCGGCCACGCATTGTCGCGCCACTCAACACCAACTAATATGGCACGCTCGGGCTCGGGTGCCGTGGGAACAAGGGGAAAACGGGCCATTAGGCAGCCTCAATACGATGCAGGATGTCCTCAACGACCTCATCGATCGTAAACTCGTCCATATCGAACCACACGACGCGGTCATCGCGTTTAAACCACGAAAGCTGACGTTTGGCATAGCGACGCGAACGCATCTTAATGAGTTCGCGAGCCTCATCCATAGAAATCACGCCATTGAAAGCATCAATGATCTCTTTATAACCAATTGCCTGCATCGACGTCAGGGCATCTCCCAGCCCCTGGTCCATAAGACCGCGGACCTCATCGACAAGACCCTGCTCAAACATCAGATCGACACGCAGGTTAATGCGCTCGTAGAGAACCTCGCGATTACGCGTCAGACCAAACCATAGAGCATGATAATGCTCGCGCGGAACACTAAACTGACTTTTTTGCTTTGCATAGGAGATACCATCATCATGCATCTCGAGCGCACGAATCACACGGCGCACGTTATGGGGATGAATAACAGCAGCCGATTCTGGATCGCGCTCGGCAAGCAGAGCATGCAGTTCTTCCTCGCCAATACGCTCGGCAAGTTCCTGATACCCCGCGCGACGATCGTCCTCAAGCTCGCCCGAGGGAAAATCCATCTCATCCAGGGCGGCCTTGAGATACAAGCCTGTGCCCCCGCAAAACACCGGTAGGCGGCCCTCGCCAAGCAAACGCTCAACATGCGCGCGAGCGTCAGCCTGATAAAGCGCCGCAGAGTACGCCACACCCGGCTCTACAATGTCGACGAGACGCAGCGGCGCCGTACACTCATCGGGCGCCATCTTTGCGGTACCGATGTCCATGCCGCGATAGATTTGCATCGCATCGCACGACAGCACTTCGGACGAAAGACGAGCCGCCAAACGGTCGGCAACATCACTCTTACCAACCGCCGTCGGACCGACGATCGCAACGGCGGAAAGACCTGCCCCGGGAGAAACCATTAGCGCGGCTCGCCCACAACGGAGCCGGACAAATACCAGGTCTTGGCAACGTCAACGTCAACATCAACGATCTTGCCAACAAGCTGATCGATGCTGTAACCCTCGGGGATAGGCGCATGCACGGTCTGATTCTTGGGACTCTTGCCCAGCAGGACCGCGTCGTTCTTTTTACTCGTTCCCTCAATGAGCGCCGGCACCACAGTATGAAGCTCACCCTGGTTGTACTCGTGCGCCGTGGTCTCGATAACCTTAACCAGGCGGTTGAAACGCTCGAGAATAACCTCATGCGGCGTAGGATCGTCAATCTCGGCGGCCGGGGTACCGGCGCGCTTGGAATAGATGAAGGTATAGGCCTGAGCATAGCGGACCGTCTCGGCAAGTGAGAGCGTCTGCTCAAAGTCTTCTTCAGTCTCGCCCGGGAAGCCAACGATAATGTCGGTCGAGAGCGCGATATCGGGCATGCGGTTGCGAATGCGATCGACCAGGCCCAGATAGTCCTCGCGTGTATAACGGCGATTCATCTCTTTGAGGATGCGCGTGGAGCCCGACTGAACGGCCAAGTGAAGCTGCGGCATAACGGCGGGCGTCTCGGCCATAGCGTCGATGGTCTCGGGGAGCAGATCCTTGGGATGCGAAGACGTAAAGAAGATGCGCTCCACACCCGTATCGCCCACGGCACGCAGCAGATCGGCAAAACGCGGCTTGCCAAACAGATCGCGACCATATGAGTTAACGTTTTGGCCCAGCAGCGTAATCTCACACACGCCCTGGCGCACCAAACCGGTCACCTCGTCGACAATCTCCTCGAAGGGGCGACTTTTTTCGCGACCGCGCACGTACGGCACGATGCAATAGGTGCAGAAATTATTGCAGCCTGTCATGATGGGCACCCAGGCGTGATACTGGGTCTCGCGATGCCACGGCATGCTCATGGCATCCGTATCCTCATGCTCATTGGTGCGGATATGACGCTTACCATCAAGGAACGCCTCGGCAATGAGCTCGGCCACATGTGCGATGGAATGCGTGCCAAAGATGACATTGACGTTATCGACGTTGGTGAGCAGGCCCTCTCCATCACGCTGCGCGATGCAGCCGCCCACGGCAACCACACGCTTGCCCGAAGGCGAAGGCGGCAGGCTTTTGCAGGAATTGCACTGACCGTACAGGCGAGTATCGGCGGCCTCACGCACACAGCATGTCATGAAGACAACGATATCGGCATGCTCGGGATCGAGCGCCATGAGGCAGCCATACGAATCAAGCAGACCGCTCACACGCTCGGAGTCGTGCTGATTCATCTGACAGCCAAAGGTGCGGATAAAGTAGGTTTTACCGGCAAGAATATCGCGTACGGAACGCTGGTCCATGTGCATAAGTCCTAACGATGGGGAGCGAAACGAGGCAAGCAGAAGCTATGCCACAGGCTTAACATCATCCATGACGACGTTATCCATAGCAGCTCGATTGATCTGGTGAACGTAGATAGAAAGGCGGATGGCCGTGCGCGACTCCCCGTTAATGAGGATGTCGGAGAACACAGGCGCGCAGGAAATATCAAAACCGGTTGGAATCAAAAAACCGCGCGCGATAGCAACGGCCTTAATGGCCTGGTTGACAGCACCGGCACCGACACACTGGATGTTGACGGGTACACCATCCTTGACCATGCCGGCGATGGCGCCGGCAACGGACGCGGGCGATGATTTGCTTGATACCTTCAGGCAATCCATGAAGAAACTCCTGCGTTTAAAAGTACGTTTTAACTGCAATAACTTTATCGTACCGAGTGGACTCGGTAAAGGCGCTATTCCTCTTTGGCAAGATCGAAGGTCACGGTGATTCGATCACGCGAAACACGGATCTTTGGGTCGCCGCAAAGATTGAGATAGTACCGGGCGGCAAGGTCATTAAAGTCGCGCTCCACAGCACGCGAAAACTGTGCCATGTCATCCTTGGCAATACGCAGCCCACGACGATCCTTCGCGAGATCGACAGGAGCCGGCGCATGCGAGGATGAGTCACGCTCGCGCAGCAGACGCGCAGTCACACCGCGAACGGGCTTAATCTGCCCTGCCAAAATTCGATGAGCCGTGCGCTCGGACATCTCAAGACCCAAACCCGAACAGATACGGATAAAGTCCTCGGCATCGGAGGCAAGGCTTAAACGATCGACAACCGGAAGCTCGCTCTCGTCGTCAATGAACAGGAGACGAGACGTATCGAGCCGACTTGACGACTGAGCATAAAGTGTCGCGGCAATCTCAGACGGAGAACCAAGATAGACATCGCAACCACGCAACTCCTCGAGCGCAAACTCACAAGCAGCGCGAATAATATTATGCGGACCGCGAGCACAGACATAATGACCGTCCTCATCCTTGACGGCCTGAGGCCAGCTGGACTGATCGGCGCGCTCACTGAGGCGGTCTACCGCGACGCTCACCTTAAAGGCTGAACCAAGATCGACACCGGACGTGACCACGCGGGCCTCGTCGGTGTTCTGCTTGATCGAAAACAATGCCATGCCACGACCGTGAACACCCCAACGATCCATTTTCATGCTCTCGAGCTTGGAGGTGACGCGGGCATCGAAGATTCGCTCTTGCATATCCTGCGGAACGCCCGAACCGTTATCCAGAAAGACAAGCGTGCGGACGCCATCTTCCTTGGTCGTGGCGAGATAGACCTTGTCGGCGCCGGCATCGCGAGCATTACGGAGCATTTCGATGACGATGTCCTCGACATGCTGAATGTCGTGCTTAGCCTGGCGCCGCTCGGCCTCCGAAACGCGGAGGCGGACATACCCCTCGCCAAGGTTCTCCTCGACGCGAAGGTTGCCCTCCCCCGACATCGACGCGATAAATGAGATGAGCTCGTTCGCGTCGCTCATGTTATTTAGCAATATCGACAGCGCGGCTCTCGCGAATCACGACGACGCGCACCTGACCGGGATACTCCATCTCTTCCTCGATCTGATGGGCGATATCGTGAGCCAGGACCGTGGACTGGGCATCGGAGATCTTGTCCGGCTGAACCATGACGTGGACCTCGCGACCAGCCTGCATGGCATAGGTACGCTCGACGCCGTCATGAGAGTTGGCGATCTCCTCGAGCTTTTCAAGACGCTTGATGTAGTTCTCGGCAGACTCGCGACGGGCACCGGGGCGAGAAGCAGAGACAGCATCGGCGGCCTGTACCAGGACATCGAGCACCGTGTTGGGGTCGACATCGGCATGGTGAGCCTCGATAGCGTGGACGATAACGGGCTTCTCGCCATAACGGCGGGCAAGCTCGGCGCCGATGACGGCATGCGGGCCCTCGACGTCGTGGTCGATTGCCTTGCCCAGGTCATGCAGCAGGCCGGCGCGCTTGGCGGTCACAACGTCAAGGCCAAGCTCGGAAGCCATCACGCCGCACAGATCAGAGACCTCGAGAGAGTGCTGAAGCACGTTCTGACCAAACGAGGTACGGTAGCGCAGGGCACCAAGGGTCTTGACGATCTCGGGGTGCAGATCATGGATGCCGGTATCGAAGGCAGCCTGCTCGCCAGCCTCGCGCACGCGCTGCTGAACCAGATCGGCAGCCTTGTGATACATCTCCTCGATGCGGGCAGGATGAATGCGGCCGTCGGCGATGAGGTTCTCGAGGGCGACACGGGCGGTCTCACGACGGACCGGGTCGAAGCTCGAAAGAACGACGGTCTCGGGCGTGTCGTCGATCACGAGGTTGACGCCGGAAACCTGCTCGAATGTCCGGATGTTGCGACCCTCGCGACCGATAATACGGCCCTTGAGGTCATCAGAGGGAATGTGCACGGAGGTAACGGTGACCTCGGCAGTGTGGTCGGCAGCGCAGCGCTGAATAGCCAGGGACAGAATCTCCTGGGCGGTCTTGTGGCACTCGGCGCGAACCTGCTGCTCGGACTCGCGAATGATCGTGGCGGCCTCGTGGGTGACCTCGCCGCGAACCTTATCAAGGAGCTCCTTGTGGGCGTCCTCGCGGGTAAGGTCGGCAATACGCTCGAGCTCGGAGGTCTGCTTTGCGCAGAGCTCCTCGAGCTCACGGGAGCGCTTCTCGACCTGACCGGCCTGACTGGACAGCTGATGCTCACGCTTGTCGAGAGCGTCGCTCGCGGGCATCCAGCGACTCGACGCGGCGATCGAGGGATTCCTCGCGCTGCATCACGCGGTTCTCGAGCGTACGAATCTCGCTCTTACGCTGCTTGTCCTCGGCCTCGGCGGCCTGCTTGTTCTTGATGATCTCCTCTTTAGCCTCGAGCAGAGCCTCTTTTTTGAGGGTCTCGGCCTGACGCTTTGCATCACCGATCAGGGACTCAGCCTGTGCGTGTGCCGACTGGATCTTTTCGTCGGCCTCGTGAAGACTACCCTGCTTGGCGGTGCGCATGTAGGCAATGGCGGCGATGGCACCCAAAACGATGCCAACGAGCGCTGCAATGATAGGCATGCTCACTCCTTTTTATGGATTCGTTACACAACAAAGCGAACCGTCCTTATGAACGGCTCGCGACATTTGAGTAATATGGGCGCAGCTTATGCGGGTCGGATACAGATAAACATATAAACAAACTCATCACAGATGAGCACATATCACAAAGCAAATGACAGTGTTTATCGTACGTTGAACCACAACAACTGTCAAATAAATGGCCCCAGTACGGCGGCTAATACGCGGTGAACGGCGGGACCACAAAACGCATATGCCTAAAGCGCACATTCCTCGCATTCGGCATCGAGACGTGCCTTAACGGCATCGGCGGCGATGTGATACGAGAAGCCCTTGCCCATCAAAAACCGAACCAGTTTTTCGAATCCGCGCGTCTCTGGAACACGCCGCTTGGCGAGCAGGGCTGACGCACGCGCCAAATCGTCTTCGACGGCAAAATAATCCTCGGGATAACCGGGAATGTCATCGAGCACGACATGACGACGCTTGAGCTCGGTCTCGATTTTGCGCTGTCCCCAACCGCACCGCTTGCGTTCCTCGATAAAGTACGAGCAAAAGCGGTTCTCGTCTAAAAAGTGATACTCGGTGGCGCGCTCGACGGCGAAATCGATCGCGGGTTGGTGAAAGCCGTAGCGAGCCAGCTTGTCACGGACCTCACCCGTCGCATGGTCGCGGCGCGATAACATCTCAGTCACCATGGTAAGTGCACATTTACGCTCGACGAGCTGCACAGCCTCACGAAAGTTGTCCCAATCGCAGGGAAGATCGGGGCGGTTTTTGACATACAGGCGCGCGACCCGCACGGGAATCCAAATGGACCGCTCAAAACCGCCCTCAAGCTCACAATCGATATGCGCGCAGGGCTTTTTAGACGCATACCCGCTCGAGAACGAGGAGGCCGCCTTCTTATCGGGAAAGACGACCGTGGCCTCGGTCACCGTATACGACATACGCGAATCCGTTACTCGTCGTCATCATCGAGCATGGCAGAGCCATCGATGGCGTAAAGCTCATCAAACTCCTCAGGCGCAGGCTGATCGGTCAGCTCGACCTCGGACGGAGCATCGTCATCAAACTCAAGCCCGCAGGCAAGGCGGACCTTATGCTCAATCTCGTCAGCGCAATCGGGGTGTTCGCGCAGGAACGCCTTAGCGGCCTCGCGACCGTTGCCGAGCTTGTCCTCGCCATAGGCAAACCAGGAGCCCATCTTCTTGCAGATGCCGCACTCGACAGCCATGTCCAGAATCGAGCCCTCCTTAGAGATGCCCGTACCATACATGATGTCGAACTCAGCAGAACGGAACGGAGCTGCCACCTTGTTCTTAACGACCTTGGCGCGCACGCGGTTACCTATAACCTCGTCCTTAAGCTTAATGCTGTCGATGCGGCGAATGTCGATACGCACCGAAGAGAAGAACTTAAGGGCGCGGCCGCCCGTCGTAGTCTCGGGGTTACCGAACATGACGCCGATCTTCTCACGCAGCTGGTTAATGAAGATGCACGTCGTGTTGGACTTGGACAGCGAGCCGGCGAGCTTGCGGAGCGCCTGGCTCATCAGGCGAGCTTGCAAGCCGACCGTGGTATCGCCGATCTCTCCCTCGATCTCGGCACGCGGGGTCAGCGCGGCGACGGAGTCGACGACGATGGCATCGATGGCGCCGGAACGCACGAGCATGTCAACAATCTCGAGCGCTTGCTCGCCCGTATCGGGCTGGGAAATGAGCACCTCGTCGATATCCACGCCGATGCGCGCGGCATACGTGGGATCGAGCGCGTGCTCGGCATCGATAAATGCAACAACGCCACCCATTGCCTGGGCCTCGGCCAAGATCTCGAGCGAAAGCGTCGTCTTACCGGAGGACTCGGGACCGTAGATCTCGACGATTCGGCCGCGTGGCACACCGCCGATACCCAGAGCGGCATCGAGTGCAAGAGCGCCCGTAGGGATGGCCTCGACCTCGAGCTCGGGGCCACCGTCGCCGTACCTCATGATGGAACCCTGGCCGAATTTCTTCTCGATCTCGGCCTTGGTGGTGGCGATCATCTCATCGCGCTCTTTACCCGTCGTGCGAGCATGAACGGTACGTACGGGACCTGAATTCTTGGCCATGAATAGCCCTCCTCTTAACAACATGCATCGATAATAAACGAACGGCTGTTCGTGGTCAACCGTTCAGATAAATCATATGCAGCCGACCTTTCCAAAACCCAACCAAACGCCGACCAAACACTGACCAAATGCTTGACCATAAAGGGCCAAATAAGAATAAGGCAGGCAAAAATACACCTATGACCAGCACAAACGCTAAATTCTTCTGAGGTCCCTATCTCCACAATTAAGGGGCACTAAGGCCCCTTAAAACACGTCTATTCCATAGAGATGAGCACAAGGACAATTCGACCCAATGCCTCCGCGACCGCATGGGCACGAACACACGAACGGTCGCCCTCATAGTGGCAGCGCACAGAGTCCACGACTGGCACTTTCCCATCAGCCGCGCGATACGCCCAGCCAATATAGAAAGTGCCCGCCGGATCGTCCTCAGTGCCACCGCCGGGGCCGGCATAACCCGTTGCGCTCACTGCAATATCACTCTGGTACAGCTCCAGCGAACCCACAGCCATCTCGCGCGCGGTCTGATGCGACACCGCGGTATAGCGGTCGAGCGTCTCCCGCTCAACACCCAACACGCGATGCTTGATCTCATCGCAATAGGTCACCGCACCGCCACGCAGCACCGCCGAGGCGCCTGGGATATCCGCAATCGTCGAGGCGATCATACCCGCCGTCAGCGACTCAGCCGTCGAAACCGTCACGCCCCGAGCGCTCGCGCGCTCGACAATATCGCGTGCGAGCTCTTCGTTATGCGCGGCAATCTGCTCAAATGATTCCGTCATGCCTACCAGGACCTAGACCGAAAAGACGATCTTGCGGCAGTTCCAGAAGTACTGAGCGCCCGAGATAACGGTCAGGATAACGGCCACGGCGTACAGGAAGCGTGAGACGCCATAGATACCGAGCGTCAGCGCCACCGGGGCCAGGTTAAGGCCAGACAACGCAAAGACGCACAGATAGCCGCAGATGGAAACCATCGTAGTCGCTGTCTTGTACTTGCCGAGCTTATCGGCCGCAACGACCACACCGGCCGCACTCGCGACCATGCGAAGGGCGCTCACCAGAAGCTCACGGAACAGGATAATGAACACGGACCACACGGTCACTGCGCCAAAATCCAAGAACAGCAGCAGGGCCGAGAACACGAGCAGCTTATCGGCGATGGGGTCCAAGAATTTACCGAAGTCGGTGATCTCGTTGCGCGAACGCGCCAGATAACCGTCGACCTTATCGGTGCACGACAGGATCACATACAGAATGAAGGCAGCGGCGGCGAGCGGGCCGTCGAAGGTGCTCCAATCCGTACCGGCAACACTCGTGTGAGAAAGCGCCGACACGATCATGAACACCGGGATAAAGACGATGCGAACGCACGTCACGATGTTGGCGGGCGTCCAGACACTCGTCAGTTCCTTATTACTCTCGTTAGCCACGACGCTCTCCTACTCCACAACATGACCGATAAGCTCGTAGCAGAAGCTATCGGTAAACTCGACGGACAGAATATCGCCCACGGACGCCTCGCTGGCGTCCAGATGCACCGCGCCATCGGAATCGGGCGCCTGGAACCAGGCATGGCCGATCAGCTCGGCGCCATCCTCGGTCTCTTCGATACCGTCGACGATTACCTGGGCTCGCTCGCCCACATGGGCGGCGGTGGCGGCAAAACCGAGCGACTCGGCCAGGTCCATGGCCTCCTGGGCGCGCTCGAGCTTAACCTCCTCATCGACCTGGCCCTCCATCTTGGCGGCCAGGCTACCTTCCTCACGCGAGTAGGCAAAGACACTCGTGTAGTCAAAGCCGACGGTGTCCATAAAGTCGATAAGGTCGCGGAACTCGTCGTCGGTCTCGGTCGGGAAGCCGACCATGGCCGTGGAACGAATCACGATGCCGGGGATGCGCTCGCGAAGGTCGCGGAACAGATCCTCGAGCTCCTGGCGTGAACCGGAGCGACGCATGGCCTTAAGAATGCGCGCGTCGCAGTGCTGCACGGGGATATCGATATAGGGCAGCACCTCGGGCGTATCGCGAATCGTCTCGATGAGTTCGTCAGTCATGCCCTCGGGCTGCAGATAGAGCACGCGGACCCAGACGTTGTGCGGGCGTACGGCCTCGGCGACGGCACGCAGCAGCTGCGCCAGATTGCGCGGCGAGCCATCGGCGACGTCCTCGTCGGCAAAGTCGGTACCCCAGATGCCCGTGTCCTGGCCGATCAGCACGATCTCGCGCACACCGCCGGCAACCAGGTCGCGCACCTCGGAGATGATGCTCTCGGCATTGCGCGAATGATAGCGGCCGCGGATGTAGGGAATCATGCAGAAGCTGCAGAAGCGGTTGCAGCCATCGGAAATCTTGACGTAGGCGACAGCACCCTCGACGGTACGTTTGACCTGCGGGATATAGGCTGCAATCTCACGCTCGACACCCAGCACGCCATCGATGACCGCCACGATGCCGTCTTCCTCGTCGGCCTTCACAAAGGCAGCGACCTCGGGCAGCTCGTCAGGCAGGTCATCGCCATAGCGCGACGGCACGCAGCCGCACATGACGATGGGGCAAGAACGAACGCCGTCCTGAACCTCATTGGCGAGCTCGAGCGTGGTCTCGATGCTCTCGGACGTTGCGGAGGCGAGGAACGAACATGTATTGACGATGGCGATATCGGCATCCTGCGGGTCGAATGCCTCCTCGTAGCCCGCGGCGGTCAAAAGAGAACGCATGCGGTCGGTGTCAACCTCGTTCTTAGCGCACCCGAGGGTGATGTAGAGCACGGAGCCCAACGGTGTATCCATGTTGGAGAGCGGTCCTTTCGATTGATATTAGCGGTAGTTGGTGAACTGCAGCGGCTGGCCGTAGTCCTGGTCGCGCAGGAACTGGATCACGGTCTGCAACGCGTCCTTCGAAGCAGAGGAAACACGCAGTTTGTCGGCCTCGATGGTCACCTTGACCTTGAGCTTTTGGTCCTTGATGTCCTTGTTGATCTTCTTGGCGGTCGCCTGGTCGATACCCTCGACGATATGGCCGAGCACGCGCACGGTGCCGCCCGACGCCGCCTGCGGAGCATCCCACGAGACAGCCTTGAGGTCGATGCCGCGCTTGATGAGCTTGGAGCTCAACACGTCGATAATCTGTTTGGAGACAAAGTCGGCCGGGGCGTTGATCGTAAAGAGCTTGTCGCCCTTCGAAAGCTCGATCGTGGCGCCAGAATCCTTAAGGTCATAGCGCTGGGAAATCTCGCGCGTGGTCTGCTGGAAGGCGTTGTCGACCTCTTGCATGTTGACCTCGGACACGACGTCGAAGCTGGAATCTTTAGCCATGATGTTTCCTTTCGCGTACGAGCGGCTTAGTAGCTATCGTACGAATAGTCGGTAGAATCGGTGGGCGTCTGACCGTCAGTTGCGGTATCGGCGCCATCCGTGGACTGGGCATCGGTACCGTCGGTGGTATCGGTACCATCGGTGGTGTCGGTACCATCAGAACTTTCACCATTCTCGGAATCAGTCGTCTCCTTCTTGGGAACGGTGATCGTCACACGCGCCACGCCCGAGGTCTTGGTATCGTAACGAACCTTTTCACCGTTCTTGGTAACGGTGACATCGGAAGGCTTGGACGTGGTGATCTCGATCGAGGACTCGGGCGTGTACTCCTGCTCAAAGGGGCCAGTCGCCTGGGCGCCATAGACCGACTTGCCGTCGACCTTGACCTCAATCCACGCGGTCTTTCCCTTGGCAACGGAGACCTTGACCTTCGTTACCTCGTTCTCTTCCTTTTTAGCCGTCGTCTTGGTGGCGTCCGAATCGGTCGACTCATCCGTCGCCTCATCGGTGTCTTCGTCCTCGTCAACCGTTTCGGTCTTCTTAGAAGACTTCTTGGTCGTCGTCTTGGTAGCAGCGGGCGTCTCGGGCGTGGTCTCGGGCGTCGAAGATGCGCAGCCACGCAGAAGCACCACGATGAGCACAATCAACAGCAGCGCAACGGCACCGATGCCGGCGTAGATGATACGCGGATCGAGCCCGTTGTTTTGAGGAGTACGTGACCCGCCGCGTCCACGACCGGAACTGCTGCGGCCGCCTCCCTGAGGCATACGACCGCGATTGCTATCGGGACGGCCGCGATAGCCGCCCTGGTCCTGAAGGCTGCGTTGACCCGAGCGGGGCGCAAGCTCACCGCGGCATTGATAGCCACGCTGGCCCGAACGCGGAGCCGAAGAGCGCTGGCCATACGGCTGTGATTGAGAGCGAAGACGCGGCGTCACCTGCGTGGTATCGGCATCCGCATAGCCACCGCGAGAGCGTCCCGTAGAGGCACCACGGTAACCGCGATCGGAATAGCCGCCGTCGCCGTAGCCGGCACGAGGGTCACGCGCCACGCCTCGGGCAGCGGGAAGTGCACGGTCCTCGGGCATCGGCGTACTGCGGAACCGGTCACGCTGTGAGCGAATCTCCTCGCCCGAACCCGTCTCGGTAATATAACCGGCCTGCTGAGGACGCTGTCCATAGCGGGTCGAACGACCGCCCTGAACCATCAGGAAGCGCCCGTTATCGACCGAGGAACGCGAATTGACGTAGCCGGCGGCGTCCTGAAAACGACCGCCCTGCTGGGACGTCTCGCGTTCGTATGCCATCAGGTCGTCAAAGTAGGCATTGACGACCTCGCGCGGATTGAGGCCCAAAAAGCGAGCATAGCTCGAAATCATGCCCTGCGCATAGCCGCGCGGCGGCATCGAGGCAAAGTTACCGGTCTCGAAAAACTCGATGATCTGCGGCCTGATTTTGATGGTGTTGGCGACCTGCTGAATGGAAAGGCCCATTCGGCGACGCTGCTCGAGCAGCATGTCACCAAAGCGTGCAGCCATCAGAATCCTCCAAACTCACGATCTTCACGTGCCATCTCGGCGTCGACAGATTCCAGCGCGGCAAGCCCCTCCTCGTCCAACAGGACCTCGCGCGGCTTGGAACCGTCGGGCGGGCCGACGACACCCTTTTCTTCCAGCATGTCCATAATACGCCCGGCACGCGCATAGCCAACCTTCAGACGACGTTGCAGGCCAGATGTGGAGCCAAGCTGCGATTCCACCACAATATGGGCGGCTTCCCAAATGAGCGGATCATCGTCTTGCGGCTCGGCTACTCCGGTGCGGACAATACCGCCGCCACCCGCCATGGACATGGAAGCGGGCGCCACGGCAGACAGAATCTCCTCGTGGTAGTCGGGCTCGCTCTGCGACTTGACGAACTCGACAATCTCGTTGATCTCATCATCCGAAACAAAGCATCCCTGAATACGGCGAGGCTTGCCCCAGTCGACCTTGGAGAACAGCATGTCGCCCAAACCGGTAAGCTTTTCGGCACCCATCTGGTCGATGATGACGCGCGAGTCGATACCCGTGGCGACGTTAAAGGCGATGCGGTTGGTGATGTTGGCCTTGATAAGGCCCGTCACCACGTTGGAGCTGGGGCGCTGCGTGGCCACGATAAGATGAATACCGGCGGCACGGCCCAGCTGGGCGATACGCACAATCGACGCCTCGACGTCCTTGCCGGCAACCATCATCAGGTCCGAAAGCTCGTCAATAATGATGACCAGGTAGGGCATCTTTTGCGGCGGGTTGTCGTAATGCTCAAACTCGCCGGCGGCCTGCTTTTCGTTGTAGGTCGAGATCTTACGCACGTTAAGGCGCTCGAAGACCTTCAGGCGACGCTCCATCTCGGACACGGCCCATTGCAGAGCGCTCGCGGCCTGCTTGGGTTCGGTAACGACCGGTACATAAAGATGCGGCAGGCCGTTATAGCCCGCAAGCTCGACGCGCTTGGGGTCGACCATGATCAAGCGAACGTCCTCGGGAAGCGCGCGCATGAGCAGGGTCGTGATGATGGAGTTGATCATCACCGACTTACCGGAACCAGTGGTACCGGCGATCAGCAGGTGGGGCATCTTGGCAAGGTCGGCGACGACCGGCGTGCCCTCGGCATCGCGCCCGATTGCGAGCTCGAGCGGACCGCCCTTCACATAGGGCAGCACGTCGCCCAGGTTGACGTTCTGGCGCTTGCGATTGGGGATCTCGATGCCCACGAGCGAGGTGCCGGGGATCGGGGCAAAGATACGCACCGACTGGGCAGCGAGCGAAAGCGCGATATCGTCCTCGAGGCTCGAGATCTTGCTCACGCGCTCGCCCTCGCCAGGTTGCAGCTTAAAGGTCGTCACCGTGGGGCCGGCGATCCAGCCGACCACGCGGGCACTGCGGCCAAACTCAAGCAACGTGGACTGAAGCGACTCGGCAGTCTGTTCCAGCTCCTTGTCAGAAGACGCGGAGGACGCCGACTGCGGGTTGGCATGCAGGATTTCGAGTGGCGGAAGCTTAAGGCCATCCTCTTCTTCGCCCTCGTTATCTGCGGCGCCGCCGTCCGCTCCCCCATCCCTAGCCGCAGCCGATCCGACAGCACTCGAGGCAGGCGCATCGGCAACCTTGGGATGCTTCAAGAAGTCGGGAATCTGAGGTGCTGCCGAGACAGGATTCACGGCAAACGGCGGCTCGGACTCGTCAATCTTATCGGGGTCGTCTTCCATCGAAAGCTGGCCGGTTACCTGTTCGCGCTTGGCATGGCGACTCGGCAGCAAAGTTGTCTTTGCGGTCTCAATCGGCGCCTCGTCGTCCTCGTCATCGCCCTCAGTGAGCTCAATCTCGCTATCGGACCAAGACGGGTCGGGCTCACTCGTATTGAGCTTAGGCGCAGCCTTGCCCTTCTTGGCATGGCGGCGCGGCAGCAGCGTCGTCTTAGCGCGCTCGGCCTCCACGGCATCGGATACGTCGACAAACGGGTCCTCGTCCTCGTCGTCATTGTCCAAAACCGGGTCCACATCGTTGCCCATGACCGTGGTCACTGCAGCATCGGAGCCCTTTTGACGAAGAATGCTCAGGTGCGGACGGGCAACGCCGGGCACCGACAGGGCTTCGTCGTCACCCCACGGACTCGCGTTAACATCGGCACGACGGCGCTCGGCAAAATCGGCCGCACGGTCGCGAGCAGAGCGCAGCACGCCGCCAACCGAAAAGCCGATGATGACCAAGCCCACGACGACAAGGCCCAACAGGACTACCATCGCGATAGGCTTACCCAGGGCATTCTGCAGCGCACTCGCAATAAACGCACCGATGTAGCCACCCGAGGCGGACAAATTTTGCGGCGTGAACATAAGGTCACACGAGACACTCGTACCCGGCACCATCAGCGAAAGAATGGAAACGACGGCGATAAAGACCACGGCGCCGCCCGCAACAGAGCGCACGTTGAGCGGCGAGTCCTCGCCTAAAAAGAGTGTGGCGGCAAACAGCAAAATGACGATCGGCAGCACGTAGGCGCCCAGACCAAAGCCCAGGTGGTAGAAACCAGCAACCGCAGCCGTCACGGGTGCGGTCGCCGGCGAAATCACGGCAATGAAGGACGCAATCGCCAAAACGGCGATGACCACGCCGGCGATATCGCGGTTGGCCGAGGGCTCGACCAAGGGCTCAAAATCGTCGAAGTCGGCCTCGTGGCCCTTATTGGCACGCAGATGGGAACCGGCACCCTTAGCAGATGCCGGTTGGTTATTGGCCTTATTGCCTTTGGCGTTTTGTGCAGATCCGCGCGCCAAACTAAACCTCCATGACGACCGGGATGATCATCGGACGGGTGCGCGTACGGCTCCAAATAAAGTTGGAGAGCGAATCGCGCACGGCCTTGCGAATGGCATCGGAGCCGCTGCTCGTAAAGCTAAACTTGCCCTTCTCGATCGTCTTCATAATGGATGCGGAGGCATCCTCGGAGAACTGGTCGTCAATGGCAAACGAGACACCGCGGCCCGAGAACTCGATGGCCTCGATCTTCTTGTGCTTGAGCGAGACGATGGCAACGGCCGTGACCATACCGTCGTTGGCGAGCTTTTGGCGATCGCGCAAGACAATGGGGTCGGTATCGCCGATACGCAGGCCGTCGACGTAGACGACGCCGGACTCGACGGGTGTACCGCGCTTGACGATACCACCGCGCATCTCGAGCGTGTCGCCGTTATCGAGGATAAAGATATGATCGTCCTTGATGCCCATCTTGCGGGCGAGCTGGGCATGAGCGCGCAGATGCACGGCCTCACCGTGAACCGGCATAAAGTACGTGGGTTTGGCCATGGCCATCAGGAGCTTGAGCTCCTCCTGGCTACCGTGACCGGAGACGTGGACGAGAGCGCGGTTCTTATCCCACACGTCGCAGCCGAGCTTGGCCAGGCTGTTGACGACCTGCTGGACGGCCTTCTCGTTGCCGGGAACGGGAGTTGCTGAGAGGATGACGGTATCGCCCTCGTGGATCTCGATGCTCTCCACGGTGCCGCTCATACGGGCAGTGATGGCAGTCTCCATCTTCATGGCCTCAATGGTCAGCAGGGTCTGGTTCTTCTCCACGGTGTCGCCCACTTTGACGTTGATCTTGCTGACAGCGCCGGGGATGGAGGCACCCACCTGGCTCTTGTCCTCCGGGTCCGCCATGGGGACCTTGACAATGTTCTTCTG
>URWC01000015.1 GCA_900551555.1 uncultured Collinsella sp.
GGTCGGCGGATCCAGCGGCGACGGCGGATCGCCAGCGAGGATGATGCGCTTGCGGGTCTTCTGGATATCTGGATCGGGCACCGGCACGGCAGACAGCAGCGACTGCGTGTACGGGTGGTGCGGCTCACTGTAGAGCGTCTTCCAGTCCGAAACCTCGACCATCTTACCCAGATACATAACGGCAACACGGTCGGAGATATGCTGCACGACAGAGAGGTCGTGAGCAATGAAGAGATAAGCCGTACCGAACTTGTCCTGGAGCTCCTTAAGAAGGTTCAGAACCTGGGCCTGAATGGATACGTCAAGTGCAGAGACAGGCTCGTCACAGATGATCAGCTTGGGCTTCAGAGCGAACGCGCGGGCGATGCCGACACGCTGGCGCTGGCCGCCCGAGAACTCGTGCGGATAGCGGTTGATGTGCTCGGGGTTCAGACCGACGACGTCCAGCAGCTCGCGGACACGCTCGATACGCTCTTCCTTGGTGCCAACGCCATGAATGGTCATGGGCTCAGAAACAATCTCGCCGATGGTCATACGAGGGTTGAGCGAAGCATAGGGATCCTGGAAGATGAACTGCATCTCGCGACGCATGTCCTTGATCTCGTGCTTGCTCATCTCGGCAACGTCTTTGCCCTGGAAGAACACTTTGCCTGCCGTCGGCTTGGTCAGGCGCATGATGGTGCGGCCCGTGGTGGACTTACCGCAACCAGACTCGCCGACCAGGCCAAAGGTCTCGCCCGGATAAATCTCGAACGAAATGTCATTCACAGCAGAGACGACACGCTTGGAAAAACGCTTGGCGAACATGCCGGACTCAGCGGGGAACTCCTTAGAGAGGTGCTCGACCTTCAGCAGCGGAGTACGCTCGTTGGTATCTGCCATTACGCCTCGCCTCCCTTCTTGGAATCCATGCGCGTACGGGACGTCTCAGGAGCGTTCTTGAGGAAATCGGGGTCACCGGAATAGTGGCACGCAGAATAGTGACCGGACTCGGTGACAACACGCTCGGGGCGCTGCTTGCGGCACTTATCGGTTGCATAAGGGCAACGAGGCGAGAACACGCAGCCCTCGGGCAGGTTCATTAGCGAAGGCGGATTGCCGTGAATCGGCGTAAGCGGCTTCTTCTCCTCAATGGCCTGCTCCGGGATGGAACGAATAAGACCCCAGGTGTAGGGATGGCGGCTCTCGTAGAAGATCTCCTCAGCAGTACCGAACTCGACGGGACGGCCGGCGTACATGACCATGATCTTGTCGGCCATATCGGCGACAACACCCAGGTCGTGGGTGATCATGATGATGGCGTTGCCGTTCTTCTCCTGCATCTCCTGCATAAGCTCAATAATCTGAGCCTGGATGGTAACGTCCAGAGCAGTCGTGGGCTCGTCGGCAATCAGAATATCGGGGTCGCAAGCAAGAGCCATGGCAATCATGACGCGCTGACGCATACCACCGGAGAACTGGTGCGGATACTCGTTGACGCGTTTCTCGGGCTCGGGAATACCGACGAGGTCCAAAAGCTCGGTGGCGCGCTTGAGCGCCTCCTGCTTGGAATAACCACGGTGCAGACGAAGGCCCTCGCCTACCTGCTTGCCGATCTTATAGACCGGGTTCAAGGAGGTCATAGGATCCTGGAAGATCATCGCGATATCGTTACCGCGAATGTGCTGCATTTCTTCCTCGGTCATCTCGAGGATAGAACGGCCTCGATAGCGAACGTCGCCGCCCTCGATCTTTCCCGGAGGCATCGAGATAAGGCCCATGATGGTCATGGCGGTCACGGACTTACCGGAGCCGGACTCACCGACGACGCCCAAGGTCTCGCCGCGATCGAGCGTGTAGGAGACACCATCGACGGCACGAACGACGCCATCCTCGGTGTGGAAATACATCTTAAGGTCATCGACCTCGAGCAGATGCTGGCCTTCGGGAACCGGCTGGTCCTTCAGGTCCACATAGTTCTTGTTCTTCTTCATCCTTATGCGTCCTTCATCTTGACGTCGAGGGCGTCGCGCAGACCGTCACCCAGCAGGGTGAAAGCGAGCACCGTCGAGAGAATTGCCAGACCGGGCATGATCATCATCCAAGGAGCAGTCAGAAGATACTGCTGACCGTCCTGAATCATAGAGCCCCACGAAGGCGTAGGCGGAATAACGCCCATACCGAGGAAGGACAGAGCAGACTCGGTCAGAATAGCGCCACCAATGTTCATGGTCGCGTAGACCACGATGGAGGCAACGGAGTTCGGGAAGATGTGACGCACGACGATGCGAGCATCAGATGCACCCATCGCGCGCGCAGCGTCAACATAGTCGTTTTCCTTGACCGTCAAGATTGCAGAACGGAAGACGCGCGCAATCGAAGGCCAACCGAGAATACCGATGGCGATAAAGACGTTCTGAAGACCACGACCGATAACGGCGATCATGGCGACGACAAACAGCACGTACGGGAACGCCAGGAAAATGTCCGCACAGCGCATGATGATCGTATCCCAGATGCCACCATAGAAACCGGCCAGGGCACCCATGACCAGGCCGATCACCGTGGAGATGGCAGTGGCCATAATACCGACGGAAAGCGAAACACGTGCACCGTAGATAACGCGAACGAGAATGTCACGACCAAGGGCGTCGGTGCCAAACGGGTGCTCGGCACACGGAGCCAGCAGCGACGTCTCGGCCATGGTGGTCGAATCGGATGCCGTCGGCGAACCGAGCCAGGGCTTAGCCCACAGATCAGCGGTCAGGGCAACCAAAACGACGATGATGATCCAGCAGACACCGATAACGGCGAGCTTGTTCTTGCGAAGACGCTTAAAAGCGTCGCCCCACAACGTGCGGGACTTGGCGGGAGCAGATGCGGCCTTGGTGGCGGTAGCCTGCTCCTGAGACTGAGAATCAGTTTCCTGCATGAGACGTACCTCCCTTAGGCCTTATCCGACGGACCGCCAAGGCGGATGCGCGGGTCGAGGAATGCATAGCTAATGTCGACGAGCAGGTTGATCACCATGACGACGACAACGATGAGCGTAACGCCGCCCATAACGATGGGCCAGTCACGCATGCTAATGGCGCGATAGACCTCATAGCCGATACCGGGCCAGTTAAAGACCGTCTCGGTCAGGATGGCGCCCGAAAGCATGCCACCAAAGTCGACACCAATATAGGTAACGACGGGGATGAGTGCATTCTTAAGCGCATGCTTGATGATGATCGCGCGATTGGAGAGACCCTTGGCCTTTGCCGTACGGATGTAATCCTGGTTCATGACGTCAAGCAGCTGCGAGCGCATAATGCGCGCAGCATAAGCGGTCGAAACCGAAGCCAGCGTAATGGTCGGAAGCACATAGTGCATCCAATCCTGATACTGAGAGCTGGAACCGCCGGCACCCGAGATCGGCATGGAGATTGCACCGCCCGTGGCGTCCTTGAGGATGACGCCAAAGAACAGCTGCAGCAACATACCGAGCCAGAAGGCCGGGACCGCAACGAGGATCGACGTGGTGAGCGTTACCAAAATATCCCAGAAGGAATAACGCTTTACCGCCGAAATGATACCCGCACCGATACCCATGATTGCCTCGAGCACGATGGCGCACGCGGCAAGTTTGACCGTATACGGATACTTCTGGGCAAAGATTTCCGTAACCGGCAGCTTGCGCTGATACGAATTGCCCAGATCGCCATGAAGCAGGCCGTTCATGTAATACAAGTAACGGTCCACGAGCGACGTTTGAACGGGGTCGCCGTTCTCGTCAAGGATCGCGTTGCCGTCCTCGTCCGTCTGGACCAGGTGATAGCGGACGCGAAGCTGAAGCTCCACCTCGGGGGACAGAGCCTTGTCTCCACCGATCAGCTTGATCGGATCTCCCGGCACGATATTCTGGAGGGCGAACAGAATCAGCGTAACGCCCAAAAACACCGGGATGAACTGAAGCACACGTTTAACGATGTACTTACCCATACCACTCCCCTATCTAGGGATTAACCTAAATGGGATGCCGATCGCCAGACCGGCATCCCAAAATTACCATCAGCCAGTTTACCCCAGGTTAGGGAGAACTGTATGTTTCCCATGAGGTCTACGTAAATACTTGACCCTCACGGAAGCTGCAAACTCTTAGGCGAGCTCAGCGGTACCCAGATCGGCGTGCTTCTGCGGATCGACATAGAGGTGCTTAATGCGATCGGAGCCGGCGATGGTGTGCGTGTAGAACATAATCGGGATGACCGGGCAGTCGGCAGCGACCATTGCGTCGGCCTCCTGCATCTTAGCGACGCGCTCTTCGTCGTCAACCGTGGTACGAGCCTCGTCGACCTTGGCGTCGAACTCGGGGTTGTTGTAACCAGAACGGTTGTCGCCACCGAGAGAGTCGGAGTGGAACAGCGGATACAGGAAGTTGTCCATGATCGGGTAGTCGGCAATCCAGCCCAGACGACCGAACTCATAGTCGAAGTTCTGATACTGCTCGAGCAGGGCAGACCACTCGGGCGTATCGGAAGTAGCGTTAACGCCCACCTTGGCAAGGTCACCGATGATGGACTCCATGATCTCCTTGTGGCCACCGTCCTGGTTGTAGGACAGATGCACGTTAATGCCACGATCGCCGTTGGCGTCAGCGGGAGCAACCTTGTCGAGGTACTCGTTAGCCTTGTCGACGTCGTAGGCGCAGAACTCCCATGCGCCCTCCTTGTAGCCATCGATGCCCGGAGGAACAATGCCGTCAGCGGGGGTACGGGTACCCTTGAAGATGGTCTTGCAGATGGCCTCACGGTTGATGGCCAGGGAAATGCCCCTACGCAGGTCGGCGTTGTTGAACGGCTCGGCCGTGTTGTTGCAGGTCAGGTAGTAGGTGGAAGGCTCAGAGCCGAGCAGCATGCGCTCGCCGTCGCCCATGGTGTAGCCGTCCTTGGACACGCCGCGATCCTTCTTAGCGGCATCGATCTGAGCAACGGGAACGTCGCAAACATCGAGGTTACCGGCCTGGAACTCCTTGTAAGCGGTCTCCATGTCCTTGATGACCTGGAAGTGGATGCCATCGATCTTGGCCTTGTCGCCATAGTAATCGTCGAACTTCTTGAGGTTGATCTCCTGACCATCCTCCCACTTGCCGTCCATCATGAACGGGCCGTTACCGACCGGTGCAAGATAGAAGCTCTTGGCATCGGACTCGGCGCACTCGGGAACCGGGGCCAGAGCCGGGTGAGAGGCGACGAAGGGGAAGTCGGCGTAAGCGGAAGACAGCTTGACGACGAGGGTCTCATCGTCGGGGCAGGTAACACCGCTGAGCTCGGTAGCGTTACCGGCAAGCAGATCGTCATAGCCCTCGACCATGGAAAGGTGATAGGAGACCTCGGACGGGCCATACTCGGTAGCGATGGCCGACTTGGTGTTGACCAGACGCTCCCAACCGAGCTTGAAGGACTTGGAGGTAACGTCGTCACCGTTGTGGAACTTGGCCTTCTTGATCTTGAAGGTGAACTCGGTGGCGTCGTCGTTGGCCTCAAAGGACTCGCAAGCCAGCGGAACGATCTCGCCCTTCTCGGCGTCATAAGAGGTCAGAGCGTCAAAGAGCTGGTACTCGACCTGAGTGCCCTGGTCCTCCTGGACGTTATAGGGGTCGATGCAGACCGGGTTGTTGATGTAGAAGTTCAGCGTCGAACCGGACTCAGAACCGGAAGCGTCGCCGCCCTTCTTGCCGCATGCGGCAAGAAAAGCCATGGAGCTCGCAGCAAGGGTACCGCCGACAAAGGCGCGACGACCCATAACGGGCTGGTGGAACATAGAATCAGCCATGCCATCCTCCTTATGAGATAGGACAAAGTAAGTTCGGTCGGGCAACGTCAAGACAGCCCAATCGAACCATTCAAACGCGGTCCGCCGTTTTGGCTGGTTATACAAAGCGGACCAACGTATTGCAATACAGTAGCGCATTTTATGCACGATTTGGGGCTAATTCCGGTTAACGGTCGAGAATTTCTTTAGTTGGGCGAAGTATGTGGGGATATTTTGACTCTGTTACAAATATGTAAACAAAAAGGGTCCCGCACATGCGAGACCCATTGCAAACGTATATACGCCGATGCTTAGTAGCCCACGATGCCCTGCGGGAAGAAGAACATGCACAGGACGACGCACACGGCAAAAACAACGGCCATAATTACCGTCAGGCGATCGAGGTTCTGCTCCATGACGCCCGTGGCAGAGCTGGAGTTATACAGCGAGCTAGCGATCATATCCGAAACGCCGGTGCCCTTACCGGAATGCATCAGGACGAGAATCGTCAGCGCCACGGCAGAGACAGCCCAAACGACAAACAGAAGAATCTGGAACGGACCCATAGATAAGCTCCTTAATAGAACAGTTCAAACACCAGTACTGTACCACAATCCCCCGCTCTCCCCTACCTGCCACTCAAGGACGGGGTGGAAATGGCAGAAATACCAAAAAGGGGGTTGTCCGGTTGTGGACAACCCCCTTACTAGAAAACGGTATTTGTTTTCTCTTAGGCCTCGGTGGCGAGCACGCGGCCCGTCATCTCGGCGGAAGGCTCAATACCAGCCATGGTGAGCATGGTCGGAGCGATATCGGAAAGACGGCCGTCCTCGATACCGGTGAGCTGTGCCTTCTCATCAACGATGATGAACGGCACGCGGTTGGTGGTGTGAGCCGTAAACGGATGCTTGGAACCGTCGGAAGCAACGTCAAACATGTGATCGGCGTTGCCGTGGTCGGCGGTAATCAGTGCAAAGCCGCCCTTGGCGAGAATCGCCGGGACAACCTTGGACAGGGCATCGTCAACAGCCTCGACAGCCTTAACGGCAGCGTCGAAGACACCGGTGTGACCAACCATGTCGCAGTTCGCGAAGTTCACGATGTAGAAATCAGCGCGATCCTCGTTGATGGCGGCGACGAGCTTCTCGGTAACCTCGGGAGCGCTCATCTCGGGCTGCAGATCGTAGGTAGCAACCTTGGGGGAAGCGACGAGCACGCGCTCCTCGCCCTCCTTGGGCTCCTCGATGCCACCGTTGAGGAAGAACGTCACGTGGGCGTACTTCTCGGTCTCGGCAGTGTGCAGCTGCTTCAGGCCATTGGCGGCGATAACGTCGGCCAGGACGTTCTCGGGGAACGTCTTGGGGAAGGCGACCTCGACGTCAAACGTCGGATCGTACTCGGTCATCGTCACAAAGTGCGAAAGCTTGATCTGCTCGCGCTCAAAGCCGTCGAACTCCTTGTCCGTGAACACGCGGGTCATCTGACGAGCGCGGTCGGGACGGAAGTTGAAGAAGATAGCCGCGTCGCCCTCGTGAATGCCCTCGTTGTGGGCAGCGAAGGGCTCGACGAACTCGTCGCCGCGCGGGTCCTTCTCGTAGTAGGCCTTGATACCGGCAACGGGGTCGACATCGGCATCGGACGCGTTGACCATGACGTCGTAGGCGCGCTGGATGCGCTCCCAACGGTTGTCGCGGTCCATCGCCCAATAACGACCCGAGACGGTGGCAACGCGAGCGTCGCAACCGGTCTCCTCGGAAATCTTGGCCAGGAAGGCGCAGAACTCGCTCATGTAGCCAGCACCGGACTGCGGGTCGACGTCGCGGCCATCCATGAAGGCGTGGACACGAACGGTCTTGACGCCATGCTCGGCAGCCATCTTGACCAGAGCCTCAACGTGGTTCATATGAGAATGAACACCGCCAGGGCTCATAAGGCCCATGAGGTGGAGAGTCTTGCCGTCAGCCTTGACATCGTCCATAGCCTTGACAAAAACCTCGTTCTTGGCGATGGAGCCGTCCTTGATGGCATTGTTGATGCGCGAAAGCTCCTGGAACACGATGCGGCCGGCACCGATGTTGAGGTGACCCACCTCGGAGTTGCCCATCTGGCCGTCGGGAAGGCCCACGTCCTCGCCCGAAGCACCGAGCGTGGTGTGGGGGTACTTCTCGTACAGGCCATCAAGGAAGGGCGTCTTGGCAGCGGCGACGGCATTCTCGCCATCGGCCGGAGCAAGGCCGCAGCCATCCATGATAATCAGGAGTGCAGGAAGATGACGTTGTGCCATATGTCCTACTCGCCTGCCTTGACGACCATAGAGGCGAAGTCGGCAGCCTTGAGCGAAGCGCCGCCCACGAGGGCGCCGTCAACGTCGGGCTTGGCGACGAGCTCGGCGATGTTGCCGGGCTTGGCGGAACCGCCATACAGCACGCGGATGCCGTTGGCGAGCTCCTCGCCGAACATCTCTTTGAGGGTCTCACGGATAGCACCGCAGACCTCCTGAGCGTCCTCGGCGGTAGCGGTCTTGCCGGTGCCGATGGCCCAGATGGGCTCGTAGGCGACGACGACCTGCTTGGGGCAGGTGATCTCAAGACCAGCAAGGCCAGCCTTGACCTGGTTCACGACGTGCTCGACATAGGTGCCAGCCTCGCGGACCTCGAGGGACTCGCCGCAGCAGAAGACGGGAACAAGGCCGGCGGCAACGAGAGCCTTGGCCTTCTTGTTCTGGTCCTCGTCGGTCTCGTGGAAGTAGTCGCGACGCTCGGAGTGACCGATGATGCAGTAGGTGCAGCCAGCGGACTTGAGCATGTCGCAAGAGGACTCACCGGTGAAGGCACCCTTGGCCTCCCAGTACACGTTCTGTGCGCCGAGGGCGATGGGGGCAGCCTGAATGCGGTCATGAACCGTGGTGATGTCGATGGTCGGAGGGCAGACGAGCACCTCGACGCCAGCCGGAACCTCGGGCAGAGCCTGAGCCAGCTCGTCAGCGAGCTTGGCGGCCTCGGCGACGTCGTTGTTCATCTTCCAGTTACCAGCGATAAGAAGGGTGCGATTAGGCATCGAGAAGCGCCTCCACTCCGGGCAGGGCCTTACCCTCGACGAGCTCCATGGAAGCGCCACCACCGGTGGAGATCCAGCTCATCTTGTCGGCCAGGTTGAACTTGTTGACAGCTGCGACAGAGTCACCACCGCCGATGATCGAGGTGCAGTCAGCCTCGGCGAGAGCCTCGGCGATAGCCTGGGTGCCGTGAGCAAAGTTGTCAAACTCGAAGACGCCCATGGGGCCGTTCCAGAACACGGTCTTGGCGCCCTTGACAGCCTCGGCATAGAGCTCCTCGGTCTTGGGACCGATGTCCATACCCTCACGATCGTCGGGGATAGCGTCGGAAGCAACAACCTCGGGGACAGCGTCCTCGCCAAAGTGATCGGCAACACGGTTGTCGATGGGGAGCAGGATCTTGACACCCTTCTCCTCGGCCTTCTTGAGCATCTCGCCGGCGCGCTCGACCCAGTCCTCTTCCTTGAGGGACTGACCGACGGACAGGCCCTGAGCCAGGAAGAAGGTGTAGGCCATGCCGCCACCGATGATCAGGGTGTCAGCGGAGTCGATGAGGTGATCGAGAACGCCGATCTTGGAGGAAACCTTGGAACCGCCGACGATGGCGACGAAGGGGCGCTCGGGCTCGGCGAAGATGCCGGTCAGCGTGTCGACCTCCTTCTCGAGCAAGAAGCCGGCGACGGCAGGCAGGTAAGCGGCGGGGCCCACGACGGAACCCTGGGCGCGGTGAGCGGTGCCGAAGGCATCGAGAACGAAGACGTCACCATAGGAAGCGAGCTTCTTAGCGATCTCGGGATCGTTCTTCTTCTCACGCTTGTCAAAACGGACGTTCTCGAGAACGAGGACCTTACCCGGCTCGACGGCGGTGACAGCCTCAGCAGCCTTCTCGCCGTAGGTGTCAGCGACAAAGGCAACGTCGAGACCAGAGAGCTCAGCGAGCTTCTTGGCGACGGGCTCGAGGGACAGCTCGGGCTGGAAGCCGGTGCCCTCGGGACGGCCGAGGTGGCTCATGAGGATGACGCGAGCGTTGTGCTCAACGAGGTAGTTGATGGTGGGCAGGGCAGCCTTGATACGGGTGGTGTCGCCAACGACGCCATCCTTGATAGGCACGTTAAAGTCAACGCGGACGAGAACGCGCTTTCCGTCGACATCGATGTCGCGGACGGTCTTCTTGGTAAAGGCCATGTTTGCTTCTACCTTTCGTACGTGTCTGCCTCCCATTACGGCAGACGATTTCTTATAAAAAGGGCGCGACCCTAGGGTGTAAGCCCTATAAGGCCGCGCCCTTCTTTAGACGCTCAACGAGCTATTCGCTAAAAGCTAAATTAAGCAACGAACTTCTCGAAGTACTTGATGGTGCGGACCATCTGAGAGGTGTAGGAGTTCTCGTTGTCGTACCAAGAGGTGACCTGAACGAGGGTCTGGCCGTTGCCGAGGTCAGAGCACATGGTCTGAGTGGCGTCGAAGATGGAGCCGTGGGTCTCGCCGACGATGTCGCGGGAGACGATCTGGTCCTCGTTGTAGGCGAAGGTCTCGGGGATGGTCTCGGCGTAGGCCTTCATGGCAGCGTTGACCTCGTCGACGGTGACCTTCTTGTCAACGACGGCGTAGAGGTTGGTCAGCGAGCCGGTCGGCGTCGGGACGCGCTGGGCGGCACCGATGAGCTTGCCGTTGAGCTCGGGGAGAACCAGGCCGATGGCCTTGGCAGCGCCCGTGGTGTTCGGGACGATGTTCTCGGAGCAGGCGCGGGAGCGACGGAAGTTGCCCTTGCGCTGCGGGCCGTCGAGCGGCATCTGGTCGCCGGTGAAGGCGTGGATGGTGGTCATGATGCCGGACACGATGGGAGCGAAGTCGTTCAGACCCTTGGCCATCGGGGCGAGGCAGTTGGTGGTGCAGGAAGCAGCGGAGATGATGTTGTCCTCAGCGGTCAGCGTCTCATGGTTGACGTTGTACACGATGGTGGGCAGATCGCTGCCGGCCGGAGCGGAGATGACGACCTTCTTGGCGCCAGCGTTGATGTGGGCCTGAGCCTTAGCCTTGCTGGTGTAGAAGCCGGTGCACTCGAGAACGACGTCGACGTCAAGGTCGCCCCAAGGCAGGTTGTTAGCGTCGGCCTCCTTGTAGATCTTGATCTCCTTGCCGTCAACGGTGATGGAATCCTCGCCAGCAACGACCTCGTGATCGCGAGCGTAGTTGCCCTGCGTGGAGTCGTACTTCAGCAGGTAAGCGAGCATATCGGGAGAGGTGAGGTCGTTGATAGCGACGATCTCGGAGCCCTCATGACCGAACATCTGACGGAAAGCCAGACGACCGATGCGACCGAAGCCGTTAATAGCAACCTTTACTGCCATTGTGTCTCCTTTCGTAAGGCCCCCGCGAGCTACAGCGCCCGCCGTTGAGGCCCACAAACTAACCACTCGCCTAATATACCTTTTTTTTGACTTGAATTTCACGAGAATGCTCGAAATTGAAAATCAAATTTACGTTAAAACGTTTTAAAGACTAAAATAGCAGCTAAATCCGTATAGTAGCAGTTTCGCTCAACTACCTGTTTGCTTCAATGAGCTTTTCAAGCCTCAAAACACGATGGTAGAGGGCCGACTTCGACAAGGGAGGGTCGGCCATCTCGCCCAGATCGCGCAGCGACAGATCGGGATAGTGCTCGCGCAGGTCGCAAAAGACCGCCAAGGCGTCCGGAAGCGTGTCGCGCAAACCTCGCTGTTCGAGCTCATCGATCAACGCAAGCTGATGCTGGGCGGCACCCGCACTTCTGGTCTGATTGGCCAGCTCGGCATTCACGCGACGGTTCACATCGTTCTTAACCAACTTGACCGCGCGCGCCTCCTCGATCTCGGCAACGCTGCGCTTGGCACCAATCAGCTTTAAAAGATGCTCAATCTCCTCGGCACTCTTAATGTAGACAGCAAAGGACCCGCGCCGCGCGTTAACGCGCGCATGGACCCCAATCTGCTCCAATAGATCGCAAAGGCCCCGTGCATACTGCTCGCCCTGCACCGCGATCTCCAAATGAAAGTCGCCGCGGGGATCGGCCACGAAACCGCCGGCGATGAGCGCGCCGCGAATGTAGGCAAGCCTGCAGCAGGGACGGGCAACGATGTGCCGGGGAACACCAGCGACGAGCCCTCCCCTGCGGTCGAGAATGCCCAGCAGCACCAGAGCCTTGTCCAGGTCGGGCTGATCGGGCAGGGTAATGAGATAGTTACGGACCTTATGCAAGACCGATTTACGAACGGTGAATTCCGTTTTGAGCTTAAGGATGCGATGCGTCAGTGTGATCATCGTGCGCGCGACAGCGCCCGTCTCGGTCGCGACCGTCAAACGATACCGCCCGGAGCCGGCCAGCGAAAGTGTACCGCTCACACGCGTCAGGGCGGCAAGCGTCGACAAATCGCAGTATTCACATTCGGGTTCGCAGCGCGCGAGTTCGTCACGCACCTCGGCGGTAAACGACATGCAGGCCTATGCTTTCGTGTTGGCGCGCGACAGGTCGCGGTGGGAAATGCTCACGTGATATTGAGCGCCTTCCAAATAACGTGCCGTGGCCTCGGCGATGGCAACGCTGCGGTGTTGACCGCCCGTGCAGCCGATGGCAATAGAAAGCTGTGGCTTGCCCTCCGCGATATAGCCCGGCATCACCGTATCGAGCAGCTGCGTCCAAGCTTTCCAGAACTCCTGGGTCTTGGGATGGTCCAGAACAAAGTCGGAGACCTTCTTATCGAGACCGGTCATGGTGCGCATCTCGGGATCGTAGAACGGATTGGGCAGGAAGCGAACGTCGATCATAATGTCCGCCTCAACGGGCATACCGTGCTTAAAGCCAAACGAGAACACGTGAACGTCCATGAGCTGCTGGTCGGACAACTCGGAGAACGCCATGCGCAATTTGTTGCGCAGGGCAGAGGTACGCAGGCGGCTCGTGTCGATGATCATATCGGCTCGGTCGCGCACACCCTGCAGCTGCAGGCGCTCGCGCTGAATCGCATCGGCCGTAGTCTCCCCCGGCTTGGCAATGGGATGGCGGCGGCGGTTTTCGCTATAACGACGGATCAGCACCTCGTCAGAGGCCTCGAGAAACACGATGTCACAGCTCATCTCGCGCTCCTCGAGTGCGGCAACGGCATCGAGCAGCTCATCGAACAAGCCCTGGCTGCGCAGGTCACAGGTGACGGCGAGATGCCTGCCCACGCCCGTATTGATGCCGACGAGCTCGGCAAGCTGGGCGATGAGACGCGGAGGCAGGTTATCGATGCAAAAATAGCCCATGTCCTCGAACACGTGCATGGCCTGTGTGCGGCCCGATCCGGACATTCCGGTGATGATGACGATATCGGGGATGCGCTCCGAGCGCTCCGCCGCATCCATGGCATCTCCCTTTTGCATGTGCTGCCTCCCGAAAACAAGCGCGGGACCCAGCAACCCGGATCCCGCGCGGTCAATTGCCTATATTGAGTATACCGCCCCGAGCGGATACGAGGCCTGTCTTACGCCTCAAGTGCAGCCTTGAACCAACTCGTAATACTCGTGGGGTGTGTGATGGCGGTGCCGACGACAACGGCCCAGGCGCCAGCATCGATCGCGGCGCGAGCCTCCTCGGGCGTATGCACGCGACCCTCGCAAATGATAGGAAGGCCGGGGAATTCCTCAGTCGCCTGACGCAGGAGCGGCAGGGCGGGGCCATCGGCCATGGTGCAGTCGATGGCGGCGACGCCGTGAGAAAGCGTGGTGGATACCAGGTCAAAGCCCATATCAACAGCACGGCGAATATCCTCGATGGTGGCACAATCCGCCATCAGGAGCACACCCTCCTCGTGCAGCGGGCGGAAGGTATCCTCGACCGTCTTGCCATCGGGGCGCGGACGATCGGTGGCGTCGATCGCCACGATATCGGCACCGGCAGCAACGCAGGCGCGAGCGTGACGCAGCGTCGGCGTGATGTAAACGCCCTCGTGCCCATCCTTCCACAGGCCGATGACGGGAACCTCACAGCGACCCTTAATGGCGGCAATGTCGGCAAGGCCCTGGCAGCGAATGGCGGCGGCGCCGCCGAGCTCGCAAGCGCGAGACATTTGCGCCATGGTCTCGGGCGTACGAAGCGGCTCGCCCATATACGCCTGAACGCTCACGACGAGCTTGCCCTTCAGGGACTGGATCAAAGGATCAACGGTCATGTTCGACTCAACCTTTCTCAAAAACAGCCTTCTGAGACACCGCACCTTGACGTTCAAACCGTCGCTCGCGTACCGAAGTACGCTTCGCTCCTCTTTCACGTCAATCTGCGGCACCTCAGAAGGCGCACTTGGTAGCTATGTTTATTTCAACGACGCAAGAAGGTGTTCGGCGGCACCGATGAGCGGAGCATCGCCCTCCAGAGAACCGATGAGGATCGGCGTGTCCTGAAGCGGATCGAGCGCCTGGCTGGCATAGCCCTCGTGCACCGAATCCTTCCACGTCTGCGAACGCCAATCGGGACCTTGGTGAATCACGCCGCCCGAAAGCACGATGACCTCAGGGTCCAGGATGTTAGCGAGCGAGCCCAAGCTGGCCCCCAGCGCAAAGCCGGCGTCATGGATGACCTCGGTCGCCTTTGCGTCGCCCGCACGGCACAAATCGTTCACATCGCGACCGACCGAAGGACGGCTGGGGTCGACGCGGCCAAAACGCTCATCGTACATTCGACCAATGGAAGTGCCCGAAGCAACCGACTCCAGATGGCCGGAACGCCCGCAGGCGCAGGGAATGCCAGCGGCAGCCGAGCACTCGATGTGGCCCATATGGCCGGCAGCACCATGGAAACCCTGCATCACGCGGCCGTTCTCGACATATGCGCCGCCGATGCCCGTACCGATGCCAAGACACAAGACGGAGAACTTGCCCTTGCCGACGCCCCAGTGGGCCTCGCCCAGAGCATGAGCCTGCACGTCGCCTACAACGGCAACGGGAAGACCGAGGTCCTCGCGCAGGCGCGGCCCCAACTGAACGCCGGACCAGCCGGGCATGATCTCGTTGGCATACGCGATGGCGCCCGTCTTGGGATCGACGACGCCGGCGGCACCGATACCGACGCCAAGGACCTCGACATCGGGATTCGCCTCGAGAGCAGCCTTGATGGACGCCTCGATACGCTGGAAGACGGCCTCGCCGCCCTCCTGGGCCTCGGTAGGAACCTCGGCCTCAAAAACGGGATGGGGCACACTACCGTCAGCCGGGTACTCCATGATGGCAGTCGCGATCTTAGTTCCGCCGATATCGACAGAGCAGACGTACTTGTTCTCCATGTCGCTCTCCTTAGGAGATAAAAACAACTACAGGAAATGAAGGCGGTGTTATCGCCGCAACTCAGTAAAGGTTTCCCAGGTGCCCGAGGTTGGGGTGAAAGTGGTCGGGCGTTGACCTAATGGGTCACGCCCGACCACTTTCACCCCAAGATCGGGTGCCTGGGGAAGCTTTACAGGAGACCGTTGTCCTGGAGGACCTTCTTAATCGCCTCGACGTTCTCGCCGGTCATGGCCTTCACCGGGCGCGGCATGGTCGGGCTGTCGAAGATACCCATGAGGTTCATAGCGGTCTTGAAGGCGCCGACGCCACCGGCATAGCCCTGGACGCCCGAGGTGACATCCCAGATGTGCG
Source organism: uncultured Collinsella sp. (assembly GCA_900551555.1). GTDB lineage: Bacteria > Actinomycetota > Coriobacteriia > Coriobacteriales > Coriobacteriaceae > Collinsella. Next base: position 15,479 of record URWC01000015.1, read on the forward strand.
AAATCTCATTGAGGCGATCCTGCTCGGCCTTGACGGTAGCCCAGTCACCAGCCTGAGCGGCCTTCCACTGACGCACGTAGCCCTCGGGCTCAACGTTGGCGAGACCCGGGACGGAACCGTCGGCGCCACCGAGGTAGGCGCCGTCGACAACAACCTCGTGGCCGGTGAGAATGCTCATCGGATGGCCGTTCTTTTCGTTCTCCTGAACGAGGTAGCGGAACGAGATGTCATCACCCGAGGAATCCTTGACGCCAGCAAGGACGCCCTCGGCGCCGAGCTTGGCAAGGAGCTTCCAGGGGAGCTTGGTGTGAACGCAGACGGGAATGTCATAGGCGAAGATGGGCAGGTCAAGCTCCTCGTGCAGGATACGGAAGTGCTCCTCGACCTCGGTCATGCCCTGCAGGGCATAGAACGGGCAGGTGGCGACGAGGGCATCGGCGCCCAGCTCCTGGGCGACCTTGCCGTGCTCAATCATGCGCTCGGTCTCGGTATCGATGATGCCGACCAGAACAGGCACACGGTGGTCGACGATACGAACGGCCTCGGCGATAATCTGGCGACGGCGCTCGTCGGTGGAGAAGACGACCTCGCCCGAGGATCCCAAGAAGAACAGGCCATCGACGCCGGCATCGATCATGCGGTTGATGCTGCGCTCAAAGGAGGCAACGTCGAGCTGGTGATCTTCGGTATCGGGAACAACGACGGGAGGGATAACGCCGGTGAATTTCTGAGTTGCCACAAGAATCTCCTTAGTTGTCTGGTGGGCAGCCCTATGCCGCCCACTCTTGTTGGCAGTGTCCAGGCCGTCTAGGCCAAAGAACACGAGTAGAACGTTTGGTTAAAAAAGTCGACGACTTCGTTTTCGAACGCATTGATGCGCTCGTGAGCGTATTTGGCATAGATGATATGTCTCCGGTCACACTCAAGACCGTTGAATACGGCAAACTGATCCTTGGGATCGCTCACGGTATCCATGAGCGATGTGCCCATGAGCACCGATCCGCGCACCCGAGACGACAGCGCCTCGAGGCCGCCAGGAAGCGGATCGGCAACCGCCGTGCAGGCGAGACCCCGCTCGTCCAGAGCAGAAACCGCCAGCGCGACTCCGCCGCCAAGGCCCTCGCCCCATGCAAAGATGCGGTCGGGGTCCATGCCATCAAGATTGCGCGCCACCTTCGCCAGCGCGCAACCCCAACGGACGCGCTCGACAAAAGCGGGCGAAGAAATCCCCCGCTGCAGGTCGTCCGCACCAGCAACATCGTCATCCAGCGCGAGGACGGCATACCCCATGGCGGCAAATCTCGTCATGTGATGCCAGCCGCGCACAGGCCGATCGATATCGTGGAACATCAGGCACAGCGGCACGCGCTCAGACACTCGGGCACGACCGACAGGCTCGATCAAACGAGCGTGAATCGCATCGTCACCGAGCTCAAAGGAGACCTCCGAGTAACGGGCGCAGGGGTTAACAAAGTCAATCGCCGTAATGGCCAGGCCTTGAATCTCAAGATTCGAAGCGCATGTCTCTAAATCAGAAACATCTGCTTGGACATCACCGCGCCAGTCCCGATATTCTGCGAGCCTTGACGAAACCGTTCCAGGAATTCCCACGAGCCCGGGGACAATCAGCTCATTAACATTGCTCTCGCACTTAGACACGAGCCTCCCCTCCCTTGCAGAAAAACGGAATGATCAGATCGTCAAAATCCTGAATCTCCTCGTGGCCAAAGCCTTCAAAGAACTCATGACGCTTTTCGCAGGTCAGGTTGTTATAGACCGCAAACTGCGTCGCTGGCGGGCAGACGATATCGGCTGTGCCGGTGCCAAACAGCACGGGGCATTTGACCATAGGGGCAAAGTTCTTGGAATCGAAGTACGCCAGCTTGGCATAGGCTTCGTCAATACGAGTCGAGTCCTCGTCAAACCAGCGAGACCAATAGCGCAGGCCCTCGTAGGCAATGTCGTCTGCATCCAAATCCCAGACTAGGCGGAAATCTGACAGGAAGGGATAGAGGATGGCGGCACGATTGATAAGCTCGCTGTTAAGCGCACAGGTCGCAATGCCCAAACCACCACCCTGCGACGCGCCGTTCACAAACACACGGGAAAGATCGATGCCCTCGAGCTCGCGAACAATACGGCACAGGATGCGAATATCTTGGTGCAAGCGGACATAGTAGAGGTTGGCCGGGTCACCGTCGATGCCGGCGACGATATGCCCGGCAACCGTTGTGCCCTCAAATCCACCAATGTCCTCGGAGGGACCTCCTTGGCCGGGGCAGTCGAGGGCGATGAGTGCCATGCCCATGCCCGCAAACGACGCCTGCTCAAACCAGCTGCGGCTTGCACCCGGATACCCATGGAACTGAAGCACCAATGGCACGGGCTCGTCCGAGACGGGTTTAAGGTACTTGGCATGCAGGCGAGCGCCACACATGCCGGTATACCAGAGGTCGAAAAGTTGGCAGGTCGCGGCATCGGTGACCGATGCCGTGTCGATCGCATAGTCAAGCCCGACGGCGTCGGCCTCGGCCACGACTTCCTGCGCCACGTCGAGCGCACGAAGCTCATCCTGCACATCGTCGACGCCTCTGGCATCGAAGGCCGCGATCCGGTCGACGACTACTACAAGATCAATGCAGAGCTCAAGAAGTACAGCGAGAAGATCGCGCGCCGTACGCAGATCCTCGTGGCCAACAAGATCGACCTGCCGGAGGCGCAGGAGAATTTGCCGCGCCTCAAGGAGCTGGCCGAGAAGGAGGGCCTGAAGTTCTTCGCCATCTCGGCGGCGACGCGCGAGGGCGTCAAGGAACTCATCTCCTACGTCGGTGAATGGCTCGACAACTACGTCGAGGAGCCGGAGCAGGAGGAAGAGGTCAAGGTCTACGATGAGACGGCCGAAGACCCGGACAAGATCACGATCACGCGCAATGATGCGGGCGACTTCATCGTGCACGGCAAGGCCATCGAGAAGCTCGTTATCATGACGAACTTCAACAACGATGAGGCTGTGCGCCGCTTCCAGTACATCTGGCGCATCAAGGGCATCGACGAGAAGCTCAAGGAGCGCGGCATCAAGGAAGGCCAGACCGTCCACATCGGCGAGATGGAATTCGAGTACCGTGAGTGAGACGAGTAAGAGATATATCATATAGGATACGGAGGAATCGATTTGATCCGCAATTCACTGACAGGAAAACAGAAGAGCTTCCTGCGCTCAATGGGCATGAAGCTCGAGCCGGTCGTCCAGATTGGCAAGGAGGGCGTGACGCCGACCGTTGTACAGGCGGCACGCGAGGCAATCAAGAAGCGCGAGCTCATCAAGGTACGCGTGCTGCAGAACTGCATGGAACTGCCGGCCGATGCCATCGCCATGCTCGCAGAGCGCGCTGACGCTAACCTCGTGCAGGTCATCGGGCGCAACGGCCTGCTCTTCAAGCGCAATTTCGAGAAGCCGAAGATCGAGCTGCCGTAAGACGGAGGGATGCAGTATGGACGCACGTCAGAGGCTCAGGGAAGCCAGGCGCATCGTCGTCAAAGTCGGCACGAGTACGCTTGCCCATGATACGGGCATGCTCAACCTCTACCGCATCGACCATCTCCTGCGGGAGTTGGCCGACCTCATGAATGAGGGGCGCGAGATCATCCTCGTCTCCTCGGGCGCCATCGCGGCGGGCCTCAGCAAGCTCGGCCTCGCGAAGAAGCCGGACTCCATCCCGGAGAAGCAGGCGGTTGCTGCCATCGGCCAGGGGGAGCTCATGCATATCTACGAGAAGTTCTTCGCCGAGTACGGCAAGACCATCGGCCAGGTGCTCCTGACGAAGGAGAACGCCGTGCGTCACCACCAGTACCGCCACTCGCGCGATGCGCTGCTCGCCCTGCTCGCGATGGGGGCCGTGCCAGTCATCAATGAGAACGATGCCGTCGCCGTCGACGAGATCAAGATCGGGGATAACGACAATCTCTCGGCGATGGTCGCGACGCTCGTCGATGCCGATGCGCTGATCATCCTCTCGGACATCGAGGGCCTCTACACGGCAAATCCGGCAACCCATCCAGATGCCCGCCTCATCCACGAGGTCGAGGAGATCACGCCGGAGGTCATCGAAATGGCCGGCGGCGCGGGCTCCTCGCTCGGCACGGGTGGCATGGCGACGAAGCTGCAGGCCGCTCAGGTGGCCATGAGCGCCGGCGTCAACATGGTCATCGCCTCGGGCAGTGAAGAGGGCGCTTTGCGCCGCATCCTGCAGGGCGAGGAGGTCGGCACGGTCTTTGCCGCGCGCGAATCGCATCTGCGCGTGCGCAAGAGCTGGCTGGCCTTTGGCAAGCGGTTGCAGGGCGATCTCGTCGTCGATGCGGGCTGCGTCAAGGCGCTCGAAGGCGGTTCGAGCCTGCTGGCCGCCGGCACGTAAGTA
>URWC01000016.1 GCA_900551555.1 uncultured Collinsella sp.
GGCGCGTGGCCTATCCGTGCATGCTCTCGGCAACAGACGCCGTGGCTTGTGGCCAGCGCATGCGTATGCGGGCAGTTGCCGCCGACGATGCGTCCGCGGCTCCGTTTATCGCCCACCCCACGCGGGCCTTCGCGGCCACGGACATCGACAGCAACCACTTCCCTATCGTGCCTGCCGAAGCTCTCGACATGATCGTCGTGCCGCTCGTGGCCTTCGACCAAACCGGCGCGCGCCTGGGCTACGGCGGCGGTTGCTATGACCGCTATCTGCCCATGCTCTCGCCCGCATGCCAAATCATCGGCATCGCCTTTGACGAGCAGCGTGTCGACCGCGTTCCCACCGACGCTCACGACCTGCCGCTACCCCACATCATCAGCGCCTAATCGCCGCCATATCAGCCACGGCTACAGCAGTACCATCGCAGCCTAGTGCTCCTCGCCGGCGCGGGCCAGGTCGTAGGGCGTGGTCTGGTAGACGTAGTAGTTGAGCCAGTTGGTGTAGAACAGCTGAGCTTGGCTGCGCCAGACGTTGCGCGGCTCGGCGGAGGGGTCGTCGCCCGGGAAGTAATGCGCCGGCACCTCCGGGTTGAGCCCGCGCTTCACATCGCGCTCGTACTCCAGGCGCAGCGTATCGGTGTCGTACTCGGGATGGCCAAAGACAAAGAAGCGACGGCTGTCGGTCGACTTGACGATGTACAGGCCCACCTCGTCGGACACGGCCACGACCTCAAGCTGCGGCTCGGCCTCCACGTCCTCGCGGCGCACGTCGGTGTTGCGCGAATGTACGGCATAGAAGCGGTCGTCAAAGCCGCGGACCAGCGGGCTTTGCGGCTTCACCAGATAATGCTCGAACACGCCGCTCGCCTTTGCCGGCAGGTCGTACTTCTGGATGCCGTAATGATGGTACAGGCCGGCCTGCGCGCCCCAACAAATGTGCAGCGTAGAGTGCACGTGCGTGGTGGACCAATCCATGATCTGGCAGAGCTCGGGCCAGTAGTCGACCTCCTCGAACGGCATCTGTTCCACCGGCGCGCCCGTGATGATCAGGCCGTCGTAGTGGATGTCGCGGATGTCGTCGAACGTGCGGTAGAACGTCTCCAGGTGGCCGGCGCTCACGTGCGTGGCCTCGTGCGTCTTGGTGCGCAGCAGGTCCACTTCCACCTGCAGCGGCGTGTTGGAGAGTTTGCGCATGATCTGCGTCTCGGTGGCAATCTTGGTGGGCATGAGGTTGAGGATGAGCACGCGCAGCGGACGGATGTCCTGGTGCAGCGCGCGGTACTCGGTCATGACAAAGATGTTCTCGCTCTCGAGCTGCGCGGCGGCAGGGAGGGCGTCGGGGATGCGAATGGGCATGAATGCTCCTTACGAGTCAGTTGCAGTTATGGTACAACGACCGGCCCCATCCGCGCGAGTACATCGCCCGGCGATGCCGTCAGCGGCCCAAATCACTCCAAAAGTAGAGATTAAGGCATGCCCAAAAATCTATGGCGCTTTAGCCTAGCAAAGTGGCAGCAGGACGCTACAATGGTTCGACGCGAAAAACTCGGCCGAAAGGATACATATATGTACCAAACGCGTAAGATCGGTGTGGTCGGCCAGGGCCACGTAGGAGCACATGTTGCCAACAGTCTGCTCATGCAGGGCATTGCCGATGAGCTGTACCTGTGCGATATCAACGAGGCCAAGGTGACGTCCGAGGTCCAGGACCTGCGCGACTCCCTTTCGTTTGTCCCGTACAACACCAAGATCGTCAACTGCTACGACCACTACGAGGAGCTTGCCTGCTGCGACGTCATCGTCAACGCCGCCGGCAAGGTCGCGCTGGCCGCCGGCAACCGCGACGGTGAGCTGTTCTTTACCACCGACGCCGCCCGCACCTTTGCCAAGCACATCGTCGACGCCGGCTTTGACGGCATCTTCGTGAGCATCTCCAACCCCTGCGACGTCGTGTGCACCGAGCTGTGGCACCTGACCGGCTACGATCCCAAGAAGATCATCGGCTCGGGCTGCGGCCTGGACTCCGCCCGCCTGCGCACCGAGATTTCCAAGAAGGTCGGCGTGAGCCCCAAGTCCATCGACGCCTACATGATCGGCGAGCACGGCTTTAGCCAGCTGGCCGCCTTTAAGGCCGCAACCATCGCCGGCAAGAGCCTCAACGAGCTCCAGGCCGAGAACCCCGACAAGTATGCCTTCGACCACATGGAGATCGAGGAGCTCGCACGCAAGGGCGGCTACGTAACCTACCAGGGCAAGCAGTGCACCGAGTACGCCGTCGCCAACTCCGCCGCGCGCGTTTGCGCCGCCGTACTGCACAACGAGCATGCCGTGCTTTCGGCATCCACGCTCATGACCGGCCAGTATGGCGAGGAGGGCATCTTCACCTCCCTGCCGTGCGTGATCGGTGCCGAGGGCGTCGAGGAGGTCTACACGCTGGACCTGTCCGAGCACGAGCTCGAGGGCTTCCACAAGAGCTGCCAGCACATCCGCGACAACATCGCCCAACTCGACTGGTGGGATGCCGAGGCCTACGACGCGAAGTAGGCCGCCGGCTGCCGCAACCTTGCGAATCTATGCGCGATACTAAGCGGGCCGCGCCGGAAACCCACCGGCCGACGCCGATGGTGAACATCTCCAGAATGCGCTTTTTTGACTCACGCAGTGCCCCTGCGAATCGAAGGTGAATACTTTTCCCGTTACTTAGTACTGCTCGATGCCCATGTAGCGACGAATCTCAGGGCTGTGGTCGAACACCTTTCCGCGGGCGGCGCGCAGCTCGCAGCTCATGTTGTAGAAGAAGATCGGCTCCAGGTACGAACGCACGCTGGCGGGCACCTCGCCCACGCCGTACTCGAGTGCATCGAGCACCATTACCGTATCGGTATGCGTGTTGAGGAACGCCAGCGCGCGCTCCTCCATGGGGCGGCACTCGCCCGATCCGAGCTGCACAAAGTAGAACACGCCGGGCTCGGTGGCCTCGAAGGGGCCGTGGAAGTACTCGCCGGAGTGGATGTAGCAGCAGTGCTGCCACTGCATCTCCATGAGCGAGCAGATGGCCATGGCATAGGTCTGGCTAAAGTTGGGGCCGGAACCAAGGATATAGAAGAACTTGTGCTGCTGGCAGAGCTCGGCAAAGCGATCGCCCAGCTCGGCGTTGACCTTCTCGCGGGCGGCGGGCAGCAGCGCATCCATCTGCTTGAGGCCCTCGTACATGTCAGCGAGTGCCTCGTAGCCTTCCTGCTGGTCGAGCAGCTCGGCGGCGATCAGAGCGCCGATGCCCTGCGGCACCTCGACCTGTGACACGCCCTCGCCCCACGGATAGACCCAGGTGGTCCACTTGCCGTTATCGATCTTGGAGCCCTCGCAGTCGGTGAGGGCAACGACCTCGGCGCCGGCAGCCAGCGCCATCTCGCAGCCGTCGACGACCTCCTGCGTGTTGCCGCTGTGGCTGCAGGCAATAACGAGCGACTTCTCGCCAAGGCTCTTGGGGGCCATCAGGCAAAACTCGCGTGCAGTGTAGACCGTCGAGGTAAACGTGGTGGCCTCGCGCTTGAGCAGCTCGTTAGCCGGCATCAGGTCGATCATCGAACCGCCGCAAGCGATCCAAAAGACGTTCTCAATCTTGCCCTTGCGCTCGATGATTTCCTGAACCAGATCATGTGCGTTCATCCTGGTTTTCCTCCTTGTGTGGCGGTTTTGAACGACGACAGCTCGTACCTGCGGTCGTTCTATGTTGTCCTATTTATAGCACGCACGACGACGCTCGTGAAGTCATTTCACCAAACTTGTTCTATGTTGTTCTATCTATGGACGTTAGATGTCGAACACGTAGCGCGAGCCCACGATCTTTTGGCGTCCGAGCAGCAAGGGCCGCTCGTCCGCATCGGTAAAGTACGCCTCCATATAGAAGAGCGGCTCGCCGACCGGCACCTCCAGCAGCGGGGCCGTCTGAGTATCGGCAAGCGCAATCTCCACGGTGCAGGGGTCGGACTTGAGCGGCGCGCGACCCGAATGCTCGGCCACGAGCGCAAAGATTGAGTTATCGGTGAGGTCCTCGTCGGCCAGCGTCTGCAGGTAGGGATGGTCGGCGAGCACAAAGGCGTTGTTCTCGAGCATGACGGGAATGCCGTCGGCCGTGCGCACGCGCTCGACCACGATAAGCTCGCAGCCGGGCTCCACGCCAAAGAACGCCGCATCCTCGTGCGTCGCCGCGACCACCGTGCGCGACACCAGACGCGCACCCGGCACCATGTCGTTGGCAGCACAACCCTCAGTAAAGCTCTGGACGTCACCCTTCTGGCGAATCTTGCGCTTGAGCTTGGGGGCGCACACAAACGTGCCCCTCCCCTGCTGGCGGTTGAGATACCCCGCGCGCGACAGCTCCTCGATGGCACGGCGCACGGTGATGCGCCCCACGCCGTAGGACTTCGCGAGCTCCATCTCGGCAGGGATGCGCGAGCCGGCCACGTACACGCCGCGCGCGATCTCGCCCTTTAGGTCGTCCATGACCTGCTGGTACAGCGGCACGGCGGGCACGTCAGTGCGGTCGGTTTTATCGTCGAATGCCATCGTTACACTCCATCCCGCGCATGCTCGGACTCAAATTCTTCAATCGCCGCCATAAACTGCTCGCCAAAGGCGTCGGCCTTTTTCTCGCCGATGCCGTTGACCTGGATAAGCTCGTCGCGCGTCTGTGGGCGTAGGCGGCACAGGCCGCGCAGGGCCTTGTCGGAAAAGACCATGTACGGCGCCATCTCCAGCTCGGTCGAGATCTCCTTGCGCAGGGCACGCAGGCGCTCGAACAGCTCGGCATCGTCGCCAACACGCGGGCGCTGATCCAGCTCGGCCTCCTCGCGCAGCAGATCGACGGCGCGGCGGGCGCGGGCCGAAGCTTTGCGCTTGGACGCACGACGCTTAACGGTAAAGGCGAACGCCTCATCCTCGACCTCGACGGCACGCGGACCCAGCCCCACGACCGGGTACTGCCCCTGCGAGGTGGCCAGATAACCGCGGCCGCACAGCTGGCCGATGATGTCCTTGATGCGCCCGACCGATTCGCTCGACAGCTCACCGTAGCCGCGGTCCTCGTCCAGATGCATCTGGCGAATGCGCTCGGTGTTGCCGCCGTGGAGCACATCGGCGATGAGCGACTTGCCAAAGCGCATGGGACGCGTGGCCACGTAGCGCACGGCGGCGCGGGCCATATCGGTGACGTCCTCGACCTCGAACTGCGTGAGGCAGTTGCTGCAGTTGCCGCAGCTCTCGACGTCGTCCGCGGCGGTGCCGCCCGTACTGGCCGCGGCATGCTCGGCCGCGGCCTCGTCGCCAAAGTAGCGCAGCATGTATTCGCGCAGGCAGCCGGTGGTATTGCAGTAGCCCTCCATCTGGCTGAGCAGACGATATCGATTCTGGAGCGCCCACGCGCGCTGCTCGTCGTCGAGCGCCTCATCGGCAGCATCGCCGCGGTCGATCAGAAAGCGGCGCATGCGAAAATCGTTGCCGTTCCACAGCAAGTAGCAGCTGGCCGGGTCGCCATCGCGGCCGGCGCGGCCCGCCTCCTGGTAGTAGGCTTCGATGCTCTCGGGCACGTTGTTGTGGATCACGTAGCGCACGTTGGGCTTGTCGATGCCCATGCCAAAGGCGTTGGTGGCAACCATCACCTGGATATCGTCGTCGATAAAGGCGCGCTGGCTTTGGCGACGGGCGTCGTTGCCCATGCCGGCATGGTAGCGGCCAACGCGAATGCCGCTGGGGCCCAGCGCCTCGGCAAGCTCGCCCGCCAGCGCATCGACCGTCTTGCGGGTCGAGCAATACACGATACCGCTCTCGCTCGAATGCGCGATCACATAGTCGCGCACCCAGGCAGTCTTGGCCTTGTCGCCCATCTCCTCGCAACCAAAGTAGAGATTCTTGCGATCGAAGCCCGTCACCACCGTCGCAGGGTTTTGCAGGCCGAGCATCTGCTGAATATCCGCACGCACGCGTTCGGTCGCCGTGGCGGTAAACGCCGCCACGATGGGGCGCTGCGGCAGGGAATCGATGAACTCACGAATCTGCAGATAGGCGGGGCGGAAATCCTGACCCCATTGGCTTACGCAGTGGGCCTCGTCAATGGCCACGAGCGGCACGCCAATGCCGGCGGAACCCGCAGCCTCCTGCGCAAAGGCCAAAAAACGCGGCTCGAGCAAGCGCTCGGGCGCCACGTACATAAGCTGGTAGCGGCCCTCGCGCGCCCGCTTGAGCACGGTGTTTTGCTGGGCCGGAGTAAGGCTGGAGTTGAGATAGCTGGGTCGCGCACCCGCCGCGAGCAACGCACGGGTCTGGTCCTCCATAAGCGACAGCAGCGGACTCACCACAAAGGTGATGCCGGGCAGCATGAGCGCGGGCACCTGGTAGCAAATGGACTTGCCGGCACCCGTGGGCATAACACCCAGCGCATCGCGACCGGCAAGGATCGCATCGACCATGCGGTCCTGTCCCGGGCGAAACGAGGTGTAGCCAAAATAGGCGCCGAGCGTGTCGAGCGCCATCTGCTGCATGCTATCGGTCATGGTTTCCTAACGTCCAAGTCATCTGCCGCCGATTATACGCCGCCACGCGGACAGCAGCACACGGCCGCCGCCCAGACTAGTCGTTTAAGAGCGTCCCCAATGACTAAGGAATGTCCCCAGATGCCGGCAGAAAAGGAACGTCCCCAAGTGCCGCATCCGGGCCATGGCAACGCCGATGTTTTGGCAACGACAGCGAAAGCCCGCCAGAGCGAGCAAGGTGCCTTGAAACAAGGCGGCATTGATCTTCTGATCATGCCGCCGAAGTTGAAAGGCAGATTGCCGCTCTGGCGGGCTTGCAGCGTCGACCGATCCGCCGTTCGTTAGAACGGCGGAACCAACCCTACATCACCATAACGTAGCGCGATCCCACGTAGTACTGCTTACCCATCAAAACCGGCTCGTCATCGGGACCGGTAAAGCCGGCACGCAGGTTGAGCAGCGGATCGTGCGGAGCAATGCCCAGCTCGGCCGCCTGCTCGGCGTTAGCTCGAACGGCCTCGACCGTACGGTAGCCAACCGAGACAATCGGCGTTCCGCCAACACGCTCGACCTCGGCAAAAATCGACTTGTCCTCAAGATCGGCCGTCAACAGCTCACGGTAGGCGTCAAACGGCACAAAGATGTTCTCCTCAAAGATGGGCTCGCCGTCGGCCGTACGCACGCGCTTGATATGCAGCAGCAGCGCATCCTTCTGCAGGCCAAAGAACTCCATCTCGTTTTGGCGCGCCGGAACGATCTGGCGATCGATCACGTGCGCACCGGCCTTCATGCCGTTGCCGGCACACAGCGCGGTAAACGTCTGCAGCGTCGAGGCGTGAAACTGGCGGTTGATGTGCGGCGTGGAGACAAAGGTGCCGCGGCCCTGCTGCTTAACCAGGTAACCATCGGAGCACAGCTCCTCGACAGCGCGGCGCACCGTAATACGGCTCACCTCGTACTGCTCGGCTAGTTCAAGCTCGGACGGAATACGCTCCTTGGGTGCATAAACACCTTTCTCGATCGCATCCTTGATTTCGTCATAAATCTGCTGGTAAAGCGGTGCATTTTTGGGCGCAGGCATATCTGATCACTCTTATCAAAATAGCTAAATTTCTAATACGTATATAACGTCTAGTTTCATGTTACCTCATATTGATAAAACGATACACCCTCCCTACCAAAAAGCGACAGCTTCATTTTGGTAGGTTTTATCTGGGCAAACGAGAGCCCTCGAAAGCAACGGGGCTTTCGGGGGGCTCGTTCGGATGGGTTGCGCAGGACCGGCAAAATGCCAATACCCTACTTGCCGTCATCCTGCTGCAGGCTGTCCTGTTCGCTGAGGCGCGCCTGCCTGCTGGCCATGCGTGCGGGCTTGTCGGGATCGGGAACGGCCGTGGGCATGGGCTCGTCGACATGACCGCCCCACCAGCCGCCCACAAAGTTGAGCGTGTGGAACACGTTGATCACGGCGCCGGGATCAACGTCGCACACCAACTTGATAATGTCCTGGCTCTCGTAGGTCGAAACAACGGTGTTCAGCAGGTACATCTTTTCGCGGCTGTATCCGCCGACGACCTCGGCGCAGCTAATGCCGTGCTGAAAATGGTTTACGTAGGCAGTCATGACCTCGTCTGCCTTGCGCGTCGTAATCTGCAGCGTCACGCGGTCGTAGCGACGATAGAAACTGTCGATGGTCTTGGTCGAAATAAACTGGAACACGATGGAGTACGCCGCGTTGTCCCAGCCAAACATAAAGCCAAAGATCGCCAGGATAAAGCAATTGAAACCAAAGATAACGCCCCAGATGGTCTTGCCCGTGTGGTTGGAGACCCACAGCGCGATAAAGTCGGTGCCACCGGTAGATGCGCCGGACTTTAGCGCGATGGCAGCGCCCAGACCCGAGACCACGCCGCCAAAAATGATGAGCATAATCTTGTCGCCCAAAAATGGAGCGAAGTGAAAGACGTTGAGGAACAGCGACGAGAGCACGACCTGCATCATCGAGAAGATGACGAAGCGCTTGCTAATGCCGCTCCAGCATAGGAGCGCCACGGGAATGTTGAGCGCAAGCATGCCGAGCGAGATGTCGATATGAACGCCACCCAGCGAGGTAACGCGATCGAGCAGGACCGCGACGCCGGTAAGACCGCTCGGAAGCAGGTCGGCGGGCTGAATGAACGCCTGGATCAGAAATGTCTGGAGAACGGCGGAAATGGTGACCGCCACGGCAGTAATAGCGCGGCGGACGATGGTGAGGCGGCCGAGTACGAGCACTCGGTCCGTGAGCTGATCGATGGCGTTCGCCACGCAGGCTCCTTTCGAAGGCAGATGTAGTTGTGGGGTATGTCCGCGATTGTAGCATGGAGCGTGCGGGGGCGCTTCAATTCACCCTCTCTCGACAACCAAAGCGGGACCAGCAACCCCACGACCAAAGGCCCAAATTACAAGTGAGTAGACTTTACGCGACCTGCAGAGCACACCCAAAACCGCCACCCCTGTGACCTGCGGTTTTACTAGAGCAGATGCGCTTTGTGCTCGTCCTGCACCAAAAAGTCTACTCACTCAGTCCGAATCGAAGCCAAACGGATCAAAATCGAAACCAAATTGAGCCAGTCCACCGCAAAAAACGTTTGAACCCGTGCTTCTCGCGGCGGATTGACACTACAAAGCGGCCAAAATGTCGGTCAGATTATCAATAACGGCATCGGCTCGCGATTGATCGAGGTTGACGCCCTCGTGCGGGCGCAGTGCCAGGACGCGGGCGCCGGAACGTTTGCCAGCCTCGATGCCCAAAGGCGAGTCCTCGATAACCAGGCACTCGGTAGGCTCCACACCCAGCGCCTCCATGGCACGCAGGTAGATCTCGGGGTCGGGCTTAAACGCACTGCACTCGTGACCGCTGATGGTGTAGTCCAGCACGTCGGCGATACCGGCAATCCCCACCAGCTCGTCGATCAACTCGCGATAGGACGAGCTCGCGATGGCACACTTCACGCCGCGCTCGTGCAGTGCGCGCATCACCGGCTCCGTCTGCTCGTTGAGCAGCTCGGCATACGGAACGGGATGGTCCGGGCTATAGACCTGCTTGTACTCCACGCGCAGGCGCTCGCGCAGCTCAACATCGTCAGGTACCAGCGACTTCCAAATGGCGGGCTCGTTAGACCCCGAAAGATCGGGGATCTCGTCAAAGTGAAAGCCCTTCTCTTCCATAAACGCCACGCGACGACGGTTGTAGAACCACTCGGTATCGACCAGCACGCCGTCCATGTCAAACAGCACTGCCTTGATCATACGCATCTCCTCCCACCTGCCAAAAAGGGACAGGTTTATTTTGGTAGGTTTTATCTGGGATTTGCGACGCGACAGACACGCCCTCCCCAGAGCAAAAAAGGGGACGGGGCGCAAACCCCATCCCCTCTCAATCAACCCGTAAGGTCTACTTACTTGTGATTAGTAGGAAAGCTTCCACATGTAGCGACGCATGGTCAGCGGGTGCTGACGGGCCTCGGCGATCTGGTTGCCGTACTCGCGCATAACGGCGAGGTGCAGCAGCGGGTTGAAGTAGGTGACGACGCTCGCGGGCACGGCGTCAGCCAGGCCGTAGTCCTTGGAGTCGATCAGAGCGACCTTGGCGCCCATGCGCTCAAGGAAGGTGAGGGCGCGGGCGTCCATCGGACGGGTAGCGCCATCAGACATGAAGAAGACGTAGGGCTTACCCTCGGTGGAAACCTCGAACGGGCCGTGGAAGTACTCGCCGGTGTTGTAGGCGGCGGCGTCGATCCACTGCATCTCGGTGAACAGGAAGGCGGCGTGAGAGTAAGCCATCTTCTCGGAGGCACCAGAGGCCATGAAGTAAATCATCTTGTCGTCCTTGAAGTCCTCAGCGAACTTCTTGGCGAGCTTCTTGCAGGACTGAGCAGCGTTCTCGCAGAGATCGAAGACGTTGGTGAGGCCGGTGATCATGTCGTCGTACTTGTCATAGCCCTCGGTCTGCTGAAGGATCTCGAGAGCAAGAGCGATGGCATAGCCGGGCTTCTCGCACTTGGCAGCGAAGTTGGCGTGGAAGCCGTGAACGATGACGTAGTCGGCGTCGACGGTCAGAGCGGAGCCAGCCTTGTTGGTGAGGGAGACGACCGGGCAGTTGTGCTTCTTGGCGGTCTTGTTAGCCTCGACGGTCTCGGGCGTGGAGCCACCGAGGGAGCAGGTGATCACGAAGGTGTGCTCGTTGACCCAGGAAGGCGTGTCATAGTTGAACTCGTTAGCGGTGAAGATCTGAACGTTCAGCTTGTCCGTGTTGTTGGCCAGGAAGTACTTGGCGGGGTACAGGTCGGACATGGAAGCACCGCAGCCGACGAAGGCGACACTGTGGATCTCGTGGTTGGACAGGACGTCAGCGACGATCTGCTTAGGGAGGTTAAGGTCGATCTCGTACATCTGACACATTCCTTTCGATTTTTGCGGCGCCACATTGCCGGGCGCTCGCAGGGTTACCGTGGTTTGGACCGAGTCGCCGGTCCGTTGAGGATGCGACAAGGGGACTGTCCCATTGTCGCATTTTGGGGATGGAAGCCTGCCTGGGGTATGGGATGCCAGGCAGGCCCCCGGGGGAAAGCGGTTAGGCGCTTGGTCGCGACTAGGCCAGAATGCCGGCCGCGGAGAGGGCGATGCCGCCCACGATGGCGATCACGAGAAGCCAACCGGTGTTGACGTTCTTCTTGATGAGCCAGTACATAAGGCCGGTGAGGCCGAGGGAGATCATCTGGGGCATCATGCCGTCCAGGATGTCCTGGATAACAACGGTGCCCTCAGCGAACTGCAGCGGGGTGGTGGCGCCGATCAGCGTAGCGATCATGCCGCCCACGGACATAAGGCCCACGATGCCGCAGACATACATGAGCTTCTCCATGAGGTCGCCGCCCTGAAGCTTGCTCAGGTACTCGTGGCCGCCCTGATAGCCCATCTTGGCTGCGAACCAAGTGATCAGCACAGAGGGGACGATGGAGATGAGCATGGCCAGGATCGGGCCCATGATGGAGCCCTGCTGAGCCAGCTGAACGCCCAGGCCAAAAGCGATAACGCGGATGGTACCCTGGAAGAAGGAGTCACCGATGCCGGAAAGCGGACCCATGAGGGAGGTCTTGACCGCGTTGATCGAATCGGGATCGAAGTTCTCGGGATCCTTGGCGTACTCCTCCTCCATGGAGGCGGTGAGGCCCAGGATAAAGGCGCTCGTCTGCGGGGTGCAGTTTTAGAACGCCATGTGACGGTGGTAAGCCTCTTTCTTAGCAGCGAGCTGCTTGGGGTCGGACTCGTCCGGATAGAGGCGATCGAGCGTGGGAACCATGCCGTAGAGGAAGCCCATGTTCATCTGACGCTCGTAGTTCCAAGAGGCCTGGATGGCCCAGGAGCGCCAGAAGAACTGGCTGACCTTCTTGTTCAGGGACACGTCCTTGGTTGCGGTTGCCATAGTGTGTTCCTCCTTAGTCTTCGTCGTCTTCGAGCGGATCGTAGTCGGAATCGACACCGGCGGCTGCATGGGAACCGTTGAACTTGAAGCCCATGAAGACGACAGCCAGGCACACACCGATCAGAGCGACCGCGATGACGGACAGGTTGAGGTAAGCGGCGAGCAGGAAACCGATGAACAGGAACGGAGTCATACCCTTCTTGATCATCATGGTGAGCAGCAGGGCCAAGCCGTAGGCGGTCATGATCTTGGTCGAAACGTTAAGACCAGTGGACAGCCACTCGGGAACCATGTTGACGATGGCCTGAACCAGGTCGGTGCCAACAAAAACGGCGAGGAAGATCGGCAGGAAGTACATGACGGCGTACAGACCGGAGCCGGCGCAGATGTGCATACGGTAGGCGGTCTTGAACTTTCCGTTATCGATCGCGCTATCTGCCACATGGGTGAGGGCGGCGATGATGGAACGGAACACGATGCCGAGAAGCTGACCCAGGACGGCGACCGGGATGGCGATCGTCATGGCGGTCTCGGCGGAAGCATCGGTCAGGCACGCAAAGGCAGCGGCCACGATGCCGCCCAGGACCATATCGGGCGGAACGGCGGCGCCGACCTGCACCAGGCCCATGGACACGAGCTCGACGGCGGCACCGACGGCAAGGCCGGTGGGCACATCGCCCAGCAGCAGACCGACGAGCGTAGCGCCAACGAGGGGCTGCTCGAAGTTAAGACGACCGAGCAGGCGGGAGTCCCACATGCAGAACACGCCGACGAGGCCGACGAGCACCGCACTGATGAACGTATTCATACCCTTCTCCTTTCAGTCAGGCAAAAGCCTGGTTGATTACAGCTTGGCGTCGATGTCGACGCTCTGATACGTAGGGGTCTGCTGAACATAGAGCTTGATGCCCATGTCGAGCAGCTGATTGACGTCGGCCTTCTGGGTGGCGTCGAGAAAGACGGAGCTGTCCTTGCCGCCGACCTGATCGGCACCGTCGTGGTTGGCGGTGGCGCCCAGGTTGATGGCGTCGAGCTTGTAGCCCTGGCAGAACTGCAGCATCTCGGCCGTGTTGCCAAAGACGAACATGACGCGCTCGCCGAGGGTGTTGAGCTTGTCCATCTTGGCGAGGGCACGCTCGACGGTGAAGACGTTCAGGCGCACGCCCTGGGGCTTGGCCAGCTTAAGAGCGCCCTTCTTGATGTCATCGTTGGCGGCGGCGTTGTCGACGACGATGATGCGCTCGGCCTGAACCTTGGTGGTCCAGGTAAAGACGACCTGGCCGTGCAGCAGACGGTAATCAAGACGTGCGAGGACGATCTTGGCGGGACCGGAGCTGTGACGGGACGCCTTGGCCTTCTTGGCGGGAGCCGCGGCAGCCTCGACCGGTGCGTTGGGGTTGGTCAGACCGGTGCGGGCCTCGTTGATGAGGGCTGCGAGCTCGGCACCCTTGACGGGGACGGGGCTCATAGCGAGCGTGAGCGCCAGCGGGATGTTGAAACCGCTGACAACCGTGAACTTCGTGCCGTTCTTGGAAAGCTCGACCATGCTGTTGTTGACCGAGCTGCCGAGCATATCGGTCAGCACATAGACGGTGTCGTCCGCGTTGAACGTGGCGATCATGGCGTCCACCTTATCGGTGATGGGCTCCTTGTCGTCACGAGCAAGCGACACGACGTGGACGTTCGACACGTCGCCGAGAACCATCTCGAGCGTGTCTTTGGCGCCTGCGGCCAGGCCGCCATGAGATGCGAGAATGATCTGATTCATCTTGCCTCCTCCTTTTCGTTATGGTCATTATAACGTCTTATACGTTGCTTATATTGCTAATTAGTATAAAGACCGTTCGCGGGTGAAAATCGACCGTTGACGGGTTTAACGTATTTGAAACGTTGGGGCTGGGTAGGCCGCGCTGGCTGGATAACCCGAGGTCAGACCCTGCGCGCAATCCTCTATCGCACAAAGTACCAGGGGCTTTCCTGCACGGTGGGCTCCAGCGCGATGCCGGTGCGCTCCTTAAACAGATCCATGTCCTGCGATTTCTCCGTCCACCACGCGTTGGGCTTAAAGGTCATGCTCTCAACAACATGACCGACAAACACACTGTTGCGCAGCTTGGAGAAGTCGGTGTTCATGATCAGGATGGACGCGAGCACCAGCACGATGCCCAGGACCTTGATCGCGCCGGCGGGCTCAGCGTAGATGCCAATGCCCACCAGTACGGTGACGACCGTCTCGAAAGACATTACGACGGGAACTTTCGACGTCTCGAGCCCCATGGACAGACCCTGCATATATAAGATGTAAGCCACGGCTGTGGGGATGAGTCCAAAGCCAAGGAACAGCAGCAGCAGCTGTGGCGACATTGCCGCGGCGACATCCGGCCACGGAGCCGCGATAGCCGCCATAACCGCACCGCCAAAAACAAAGCCCCAAAACGTGACAGCCAGCGGGTGGACTGTCTTGGTTGCTATCCGGCTAAACACCGCGAGCGACGCACCGCAAAGGCCTGCAATCACGCCCGACGTGACGCCCCAAACCGAAAAATGAAAACCGGAAAGGTCGCCATTGGTCACTGCAAGCACGCAGCCAACGATGTTAAAGACAATGGCGACGAGCTTGTTGGGGGTCACGTCCTCGCGATAAAGCACGCGGCCGAGCACGACGCCAAACACCGGCGAGGTATAGAGCAGCACCGAGGCCGTGGACATGCCCACCTCGCCCATGCACTCGTAATAGCAGGTGTTGGCGGCGGCCAGGCCGACAATACCGACAAGCGCGCAGGGAACAAGCTCTTTAGGGCTTGCCTTGAACAGTGCCAGCGGACCCTGAGCCACGGTAGACCCCTCACCCGGACGGCAGCCCATAAACATCAGGACCGGCGCCAAGATAAGCGCTCCGACCAACAAGCGAAAGGCAGCCATGCTCTGGGACGAAACGCCCATGGCCGAGATGCCGTTTACAAAGATTCCGATGCTGCCCCACATAAGCGCGGCGATCAGCACCAGCACATAGCCCAGATTGCTTTTCTTCAACGCAGCCTCCTCGGTATTGTTTCCAATATGTTTCACACTACGTTATAGTCGTTATATACATTTTTCAAGACACAAATCGGCGAGCGGGAAAGTGATCCGTTTTCCTCCGTCCTCAGCGGATTACTTGGCGGTTGCGGTGGACTAGTTCCCAAATAGAGGCTTCAAGCCCCCAAACAGGAACTATTCCACCGCAACTTATGAGGACATCGAGCTGTTAGGCCGCTCTATCCCCTAGTAGTCGAGCTTCCACATGTAGCGGCGCGTCATGTAGTCCTTGTGAGTAACGGCAGAGAGTGCACGCATATACACGTTGTTGAGGATCGGGGCAAAGATCAGGTGGTTGAAGTACTCGCTCACGCTGTCCTTGATGTCGTTGAGGCCGAGCTCCTTGGCGTCAAGCTGATAGACGCGCTCGCCACCGTACTGGTTGACGAAGCGGATGCCGCGCTCGTCGTTGCAGCGGCTGCGGCCGACGCTGATGAGCTGGAACAGCGAGGTACGCTTGTCCAGGATCTCGAAGGGACCGTGGAAGAAGTCGCAGGTGTTGATGGTGCAGGAGTCAATCTGCAGCATCTCCTGCACGTTGCAGATGCTAAAGACGTAGGCGGCACCAAAGAGCGGACCATGAGCCATGACGTTGATGCAGGGCTTGTCGGCGTTCTGCTCGGCCCACTTGGCAGCAAGCGGACGGGTGTACTCGACGGCCTTGCGATAGATGGGGTCGACCAAGTCGAACGCGGCCATAGCGGTCTCGTACTCGGCATAGCCCTCGGTCTGCTGCGTAAGCTCCATGGCGATCATGGTCACGACGGCGGAGTTGGTGCGGCCCATGCAGGACTCGTCGACGGCCAAGCTGTCGTACTGGATCTTGTAGTCGCAGACCTCGGTGAGGCCGGACTCGTCAACATAGATGGCGATGGTGCTGGCGCCGTGGTCCTTGGCGACCTGGGCAGCGACGATGGTCTCCTTGGTGCCGCGCATGGACACGACGACGGCCAGGGCGTTCTCGTTAACGTAGGCGGGGGTTGCGTGCACGAACTCGTTGCTGGTGTAGCTGGAGCTCACGACCTGCGTGGCCTCGTGCTCCATAAAGTACTGGGCAGGATAGTTGCCGCCGTTGGATCCGCCGGCGCCAATCCACACGACGCGCTTGATGCCGCCCTTGTCTGCCTTGTCAGCCAAAACCTGGGAGACGACATCCTTAACCTGTTCCTGAGTAGTCATCGTGCATCAGCCTTTCTTCTCGTTTGATGCTCTCGATGGCATACAAGTTACATACATGTTTTGGTTATGTCGACTAGTTGTATGCTATATTTGACTTAGAAATTCTGCTGGTAAGGTTTTCGACTTCTCGTTACCAGCAGTTTTGTTGTTGTATTGAATACATGCTTGATTAGACTCGCATACAAGTTAGATACAGGTTGATCGCATGAAAGCTTCGTCTAAAAAGAAACTGGCCCAATACGAGCGCTTGGCGGGCATGCTGCGTGACCGCATCGCCGCCGGCGTCTACGCGCGCGAAGACAAGCTGCCGTCCGAGATGGAACTCATGGACGAATCGGGGCTGTCGCGCAGCACCGTGCGCCACGCCCTTAAGGTGCTCATTGATGAGGGCCTGGTGCGCACCGAGCGCGGGCGTGGCGCCTTTGTGGCCGACACGCCCGCGCTCCACGAGAACAATCTGGTGTTTTCGAGCTATACCAAGCAGGTCGAGGGCCAGGGCATGAAGCCCACCACGCGCACGGTGGACTCGGGCTTTACCAAGGCGGGCGGCAGCATAGCTAAGTTCTTTGATGCCGCCGTGGGCAGTAAGCTCGTCAAACTTGTCCGTCTGCGTTATCTGGACGATGCGCCACTGTGCCTGGAGACCACCTATCTGCCGCCAAGCTTTGGGTCGCTCATCGATCGCGATATCAACGGTTCGCTCTACGCCACGCTACGTCAAGAATTCCATCGCGCGCCGGCACAGGGACATAAGACCTTTGAGGTGTGCTATGCCTCGCAAAACGAGGCGTTTTTGCTCAACGTCGAGCGCGGGCAGGCGCTGATCCTGATCACCGACTACGTCTACGACACCGACGGCCGACCGCTCCATGTCTCTAAGCGCATCCAACGCACCGACCGCGCCAAATACACCGAGCCAATCGGCTAACCTGCCAAAATAAACCTGTCCCTAAATGGTAGGTTTGGGGAGGTCGGGGAACCAGGTTGGTTTGGGTTGGTTGGGGACGCGCTCGGCTAGGACCAGCTCCATCCAACACATGTCGTACCAGCGACCGAACTTTTGGGCGCAGCGGTCGAAGGCACCCACCAGGCGATACCCCATATGGGCATGGAAATCCTGACTGTTATGCGTCAGATACTCGTCGTCCTTGTCGTGCGGCACGGCGATGAGGGCGCACATATTGGTGATGCCCATCGCAATCAGGCATTGCTTGAGCGCGTCGTGCAGCTTACGACCCAGCCCGCCGTGGCGCACATCACGCGCCAGGTAGATCGATGTCTCGACCGACCAGTCGTATGCCTCGCGGCTGTTGAGCGGACTCACATAGGCATAACCTACCGGACGCCCGTCCAGCTCCATCACCAGATACGGATAGCGCTTGAGCGTACGCTCGATGCGCCCGGCGAACTCCTCAACGCTCGGCACCTCGTATTCGCAGGTAATCGCCGTCTGGCGCACATACGGCTCATAGATGGCAAGCAACGCCGGCGCATCATCGGGCGTCGCCAGACGAATCGTCGGCTCGAACATCTCGGTCATACAACCCTTCCCCCTCAAAAGCAAAGGCCACCCTGCGCCAAACCCGGCGCAAGGCGGCCCCTCGTCATTACATCAGGCTACAGGACAGCCGCCAACGCGTCGATGTCCTCCTGCGTCGTGGCCCAGCTGGTGCAAAAGCGCACCACCGTGTGGGTCTCGTCGTACTTTTCCCAGTACTCGATCGAGGCATGCTCGCGAATGCGGGCCATGTCCTCGTTGGGCAGAATCACAAACTGCTGGTTTGTGGGCGTCTCCAAGAAGAACTGGTAGCCGCGCTCGTGCAGCACACGGCGTAGCGCCTGGGCCGTCTCAATCGCCTGTCGACCAATCTCAAAATACAGGCCATCGGTAAAGAGCGCCTCAAACTGCACGCCCGTCAGGCGGCCCTTGGCCAACAGCGCACCGTGCTGCTTAATGCGCGGAATGGGATGCGCCGGAGCGTGCATGCCGCAGAACACCACGGCCTCGCCGCAGAGCGCGCCGCACTTGGTGCCGCCGATGTAGAACACGTCGCACAGCTGCGCCAGCTCGGGCAGGGTAATGTCGCACTCATCGGCCGCCAGTGCATAGGCCAGGCGGGCGCCATCCACAAACAGCGGAATCTCGCGCTTCTGGCACACCGCGTGAATCGCCGCGAGCTCGGCCTTGGAGTACAGCGTGCCGTACTCAGTCGATAGGCTCACGTACACGGCGCCCGGGAACACCGTATGCTCGTAGCTCTCGTTTTCGTAGAACACCTGGATATAGTCCTCCAGATCCTCGGCGTGCATCTTGCCCTCGTAGCCGGGGATGGTGAGTACCTTGTGGCCGCCAAACTCGATGGCGCCCGCCTCGTGGCAGGCGACGTGGCCAGTCTCGGCAGCAACGACGCCCTCGTACGGCGCGAGCAGCATGTCGATCACCGTCGCGTTGGCCTGCGTGCCGCCCACCAGAAAAAACACGTCGGCATCGGGGGCCTGGCAGGCCTCGCGAATAAGTTGCTTGGCACGCTCGGTATGCGCATCGGTACCGTAGCCGGGCTGCGGCTCCATGTTGGTATCGACGAGCGCCTGCAGCACCGCTGGGTGTGCGCCGTGGGAATAGTCGTTGTTGAACGCGAGCATGGCAATCCTCTCTTACCGGGTATCGGCCAGATGATTCAAACGGAGCTATTGTACGCCGTTGGGATAGGCAATGCGCGCGGCAAGGCACTCAAGCGCCAGTACCAGGGCAAAACCGCAGCTCACGTCACTCAAAAAGTGCGCACCGATCACGATGCGCCCAAGCGCGACGAGCGCCGCGACCACAGCCGCCGCCCAAAAGATCACGCGGCGACGCGAAGATTTTTCCTTAAAGGCTGCCGCGGGAAGCCCGGCGAGCATAAGGCCAATCGCCGCATGCGCCGTGTGTCCGCTCGCAAACGACTTAAAGCCGTCCTTGACTACACCGGCGGCAATATAGGCCCACTTGTCAGGGTTGCCGATCACCCACCACGGCTGAAACTCGAGTCCCTGCGTCACCTCGATCACGCGCATGCGCGGACGCGACCACAGCGGCTTGACAATCACGTTGAGGATGATGGCCTGAGCGACCCACACGACAAGCACCATCAACGCCCAGCGCGTGAGCTCGTCGGGCTCGGTCGTGCGCGTGAGACGATAGACGATAAGATTGGCGGCGATGACCAGCACAAACGTCAGCACCAACTGAGCCGCGATGAGTTTGCCGCCAACCCTCAGGGACGAAACGATCTCGTAGCCGAGCAGGCCCACGTTGATGAGGATGCCGAGCACGGCGAGCCATTTGCTCCCCCTGGAGTCGGGACGCACCGCGCGCACGAGCATAACGCCCGCGATGCTCGCCGTCAGCTCAAACGGCAGCTCGCCGGCCGCCTCGATAAAGCGACCGTACATGCTGCCGATATTGAACAGCGCGCTCGAGATCTGATAATCGAAGAAGCTGCCCACGCCCAGACAAAGACACAGGACAACCGCGATAATGGCGACATCTTTCTTATAGATGTATCCGAACATGCTTTCCTTTCGATGGGGCTGGAATCAACCTGCGAGGTGGCGGGCAAAGAACAACTGGTAGCTCTGCCCCGCCA
>URWC01000017.1 GCA_900551555.1 uncultured Collinsella sp.
ATCAGGAGGGTCTGATCCACTTCCACGATTCCGACTACTTTGCCCAGCACATGCATAACTGCGACCTGGTGAACCTGGAGGATATGCTCCAGAACGGCACCGTTATCTCGGGTACGTTGATCGAAAAGCCGCACAGCTTCTCGACGGCCTGCAATATCGCGACGCAGATCATCGCCCAGGTTGCATCCTCCCAGTATGGCGGTCAGTCTATCTCGCTGACCCATCTTGCCCCGTTCGTCGAGGTGAGCCGTCAGAAGATTCGCGGCGAGGTTGCCCGCGAGCTCGAGGAACTCGGCGTTTCCGCATCCCCCGAGAAGGTTCGCGAGGTCGTTGAGGACCGTCTGCGCGATGAGATCCGTCGTGGCGTCCAGACGATCCAGTATCAGGTCGTGACCCTTATGACCACCAACGGCCAGGCGCCGTTCGTGACGGTCTTTATGTATCTCAACGAGGCCCGTTCGGCCCAGGAGAAGCACGACCTTGCCATGATCGTGGAGGAGACGCTGCGCCAGCGCTATGAGGGCGTCAAGAACGAGGCCGGCGTGTGGATCACCCCGGCGTTCCCCAAGCTTATCTACGTGCTCGAGGATGATAACGTTTATGAGGATTCCCCGTACTTCTATCTGACCCAGCTGGCTGCCAAGTGCACCGCCAAGCGCATGGTGCCCGACTATATCTCCGAGAAAAAGATGCGCGAGCTCAAGCTGTCGAAGGGTGAGACCGCGGGCAATGGCGATTGCTATACCTGCATGGGCTGCCGCAGCTTCCTGACGCCCGATCGCTCGGGCAACGGCTTTAACAATGTTGCCAACGCGCTGAACTATGACCCCAGCAAGCCCAAGTACTACGGTCGCTTTAACCAGGGCGTTGTGACTATCAACCTGCCCGATGTCGCACTGAGCTCGCATCAGGACATGGACAAGTTCTGGAAGATCTTCGACGAGCGCCTTGAGCTGTGCCACCGTGCCCTGCTGTGCCGTCATGAGCGCCTGATGGGTACGCTTTCTGACGCCGCGCCGATTCTTTGGCAATATGGCGCCCTGGCGCGCCTGAAGAAGGGCGAGACGATCGACAAGCTGCTCGTGGGCGGTTATTCCACCATCAGCCTGGGCTATGCCGGCCTGTATGAGTGCGTCAAGTACATGACGGGCCACAGCCACACCGAGAAGGAGGGCACGCCCTTTGCCATGGCCGTCATGCAGCGCATGAACGACAAGTGCGCGGAGTGGAAGGCCGAAAGCGATATTGACTTCTCGCTGTACGGTACCCCGCTTGAGTCGACGACCTACAAGTTCGCCAAGTGCCTGCAGCGTCGTTTTGGCATCATCCCGGGCGTGACGGACAAGGGCTACATCACCAACAGCTACCACGTCCACGTGTCCGAGGAGATCGACGCATTCGACAAGCTCAAGTTTGAGGGCATGTTCCAGCAGCTTTCGCCGGGCGGTGCCATCTCCTACGTCGAGGTTCCCAACATGCAGGACAACCTCAAGGCTGTCATCCGCGTGATGCAGTACATCTACGACAACATCATGTACGCCGAGCTCAACACCAAGAGCGACTACTGCCAGGTGTGCGGCTACGACGGTGAGATCAAGATTGTCGAGGACGATGGCAAGCTGGTGTGGGAGTGCCCCAACTGCGGCAACCGCGACCAGGAGAAGATGAATGTCGCTCGTCGTACGTGCGGCTACATCGGTACCCAGTTCTGGAACCAGGGTCGAACCGAGGAGATCCGCGACCGCGTGCTGCATCTCTAATAACCATCCCAGGCTGCCCCGTAGCGAGGCCCCGGACCTTTACTCGCTATTTCGGACAGTCCTGGCTCACGACGGAGGCGCCACTGGCGCCTCCTGTTCGTGCGGAACTCATATCGAGCAAAGGTCCGGGGCCTCGCTACGGGCAGCCAAGTTGATGTAGCTGAGATGCGGCATGCGGTCTGCTCACTCCTCGAAGTTCTTAGCGGAAATGAGTTGACTTGCAACAACGCTTTGCTTGCGAAGTCGGTTGAGCTGCAACTCAGTATTAATTAGACCTCGAACCCTATACTCGATGTTCGCTTTGTTCACCGAGTATCGCTCGCGAGGGGTCTGGAGTATATCGTCCCGCCCGCAGTTCTGCAGCGAGCGCAGCGAGCGAAGCTGTTTGAGGACGGGATGATATACTCCAGACCCCCAGAAAGGTTACCTATGAACTACGCGAACATTAAGTATTTCGACATTGCTGATGGGGAAGGCGTTCGTACTTCTCTGTTTGTGAGCGGGTGCCGTCGTGGGTGCAAGAATTGCTTTAACTCTGTCGCGTGGGACTTTGCTGCGGGCGAGCCGTTCGATCGCGCCGTCGAGGATAAGATTATCGAGAGTCTCGATCATCCCTTTATCGATGGCCTGACGATTCTGGGTGGCGAGCCTATGGAGCCCGAGAATCAGGCGGGGCTTGTTGACTTTATCGAGCGCGTGCGTGCGGCCTATCCTGCTGGGTCGGGCAAGACCATTTGGTGCTTTACCGGTGACGTGCTCGAGGAGCTTATGCTGGGTGGCCGTCATCATACCGAGGTGACGGACCGTATCCTGGCCTGCCTCGACATGTTGGTGGACGGCCCGTTCGTTCAGGATCTGTACGATATCTCGTTGCGCTTTAGGGGCTCGAGCAATCAGCGCGTGATCGACATGAACGCCACGCGCACTCGTGCTGCACGTGAGGGCGTTGCGCTTTGCGATGCTGTGGAGCTTTGGCGGGACGATCCGGTCTATTCGACCCATACTATGTAGCTGGCAGAGGTTGCGTGCCGGCGTGGTACCATAGCGCGAACGCGAAATCGAAAAAAGTGAGGCCCAGATGGTCGATCAGGAAAAAGTCGAGACTGCCATTAAGCTGCTGCTTGAAGGTATAGGCGAGGACCCAACTCGTGAGGGCCTGCTGGAGACTCCGGCACGCGTCGCCCGTATGTATGGCGAGATTGCCGGCGGTATGGACCAGAGTGCCGAGGAGCACCTGTCCAAAACTTTTGCCGTCGCTTCGAACGATTTGGTTATCGAGCGCGACATTACGTTCTACTCGCTGTGCGAGCATCATCTGCTGCCGTTTTATGGTAAGGCTGCGATCGGCTATATCCCTAACGGTCGCGTGGCAGGTCTGTCTAAGCTTGCCCGCACGGTTGAGGTCTATGCCCGTCGTCTGCAGCTGCAGGAGCAGCTGTGTGCGCAGGTTGCCGATGCCCTCATGGAATATCTTGCTCCCCAAGGGGCGATTGTGCTGATGGAAGCCGAGCACATGTGCATGACCATGCGCGGCGTGCAAAAGCCCGGCACCAAGACCGTGACGCTCGCTCGTCGCGGCGTCTTTGAGACCGATCCCGCGCTCGAGGAGCGGTTCTTTAGGATGCTGGGCCGTTAGCATGAGGGTCGTCAACGACTTTACATCGAAGACCGATGAGGGGACGTCGCGTCGCGGTTTTATGGCTTCGGGCCTGGCGCCTTTTGGCGTCATGCCTCGTATCGATTACATCTGTGCCAATGGCCTGTTCCGGCGGCACCTGGGCAACATTGCACAGTTGGAATCGGGGCGCATCTTTTGCCGCCACGGTATTGACCATCTGCTGGATGTCGCGCGCATTATGTGGATTAAGAATCTCGAGGAACAGCTCGAATTTGACCGCGAGGTCATCTACGCCACGGCACTTCTTCACGATATCGGCAAAGATGAACAGTATGAATCGGGTATATCCCATGATGTTGCAAGCGAACGCGTCGCTGATGCGATTCTCGGCGGCATGCCCGATGACGTGGCGTTTGAGCCGGCCGATGCCGCAGCCATTAAGACGGCCATTCTGGGCCATCGAAAGCTGCGCGTGAACAGCCAACCGCTTGAGCGTCTGCTCTATGCAGCCGACAAAGCGTCGCGCTCCTGCTTTGCATGCCCCGCGCGCAATGCTTGCAACTGGAGCGATGATAAAAAGAACCTGTCGATTCGCGTGTAGTTAGTTTACGCGGTCGGGGTTCTAAACGAAGGAGACGATCGCGATGAGCAACAAGAAACTGCCCGAGAATGCAACCAAGACTGAAGGCGCCGAGCTCGCCCGCCGTGGAAGGGGCGAAATATCCACCGCAACGGCGGTGCCCCACGTGAACTATGACGATCTGCGCCATGCCGACCGCATCACCGTTGAAGGTCTTGAGGTTTTTGCTAACCACGGCGTGTATCCCGAAGAGAACGCGCTGGGCCAGAAATTCATCGTGTCCTTGGTACTCTATGCTGACCTGCGTGCAGCGGGAGAGCACGATAACTTGGACGCCTCGATTGACTACGGCTCGGTGTGCCACGATGTCGATGGCTATCTGCGCGAGCATACGTTTAAGCTCATCGAGGCGGCAGCTGAAGGTACGGCCCAGATGCTGCTGCGCCGTTATCCCTCGCTGCTTGGTGTGCGCATCAAGCTCGATAAGCCGTGGGCGCCTGTTGGCCTGCCCTTGGCAAGCTGTGGCGTCGAGATCGAGCGTGTGCGCTAACCGGTTCTAATACGTCTCTATGGGTGGCTGCTTGAGCCGCTGCGACAGAGCCCTGTTGTTGGGGCAGTACGTGTCGAGCAGGGCGTGGAACCGTTGGTTGTGGCTTGGCTCGAGCAAGTGGACGAGCTCGTGGGCGACAACCATGTCGAGACATTCGACGGGGTAGGCGGCAAGTTCTCGTGCGATGCGAATGGCGCCGGTTTTGGGCGTGCACGAGCCCCAGCGCGTTTTCATGCTGCGTACGGAAGCGCGGGAAACGGCGACACCCATTGCGATTTCGTATGCGTGCACAATATCGTGCAGCGCCGATGTGACCTCGGACGTATAGAGCTGGTCGATATGGGCTTGGATCTCACTGGGCGTTAAGCCGTCGAGGGTCGCATGCCACTTGGCCTGTGGACGTTCGTCTGGCTTGTCGGTACCCATAAAACTTGCGAAGGTGGCCTGTTTGGGTCGCGGTGCGGGTGATGCAAAGTTGTGGTCGAGTGCGTCCTGTACCGTGATGGGCTTGCCCCAAAGTGCAATGATCGAGTGGGGGCTGGGCGGCTCTCGCACCGTCGCCTGACGTTGCTCGCGCCGGGCAAGTCGGCTGATAATCCAGGCGCTGTTGCGCTTCACAAACGCTTCGATACGCTCGTGGCTGGCGCCGAGCGGTGCACTGGCGTGGACCTCGCCGCTCGATGTGACGCGCAGGTTGAAGTTTTTGACGCGCTTTTTGGTAACGACGACGGGGATGGGCGTCCCATCCGGTCGGGGTACGGAAATCGTAAATTGCTGCGTCAAAAGCGGTCCTTCAGATTGGGGACGGGCCGGCATGCCGACCGTTCGGCATGCCGGCCCGCTCAAGGGATGTGAAATTAATAACGTTCAAAGAAGGCAAGCGCGTTGTCGCTGCAGAGCTTTTGCATCACGGTCTTGCCAAAGTGCTTGGAGAGCATGTTCTGGAACTCGGGCATCATGCTGGCATCGGAGAGGAAAGCGGGCACAGTGGCGCCGTCCCAGTCGCCGCCGAGCGCGATGACGTCCTCGCCGCCCAGGTCGAGCCAGTGCTCGATATGTGCCGCTAGCTGGTCGAAGGTGACGTCTGCGGCGGTCTTGTCGGTTACGTCGTTGGATAGGAACTCGCTGCAGTAGTTGAGGCCGACGATGCCGCCCATGTCGCGAATGGTGCGGAACTGGTCGTCGGTAAGGTTGCGTTTGACGCCGCAAACCGCACGGGAGTTGGAGTGGCTGGCGACGAAGGGGCGCGTGGCGTGGGCGACAACCTCGTCAAAGCACTCATCGTTGAGGTGGGAGACGTCGAGTACCATGCCGGCGTGCTCCATCTGCGTAAGTACCTCGATGCCGGCGGCGGTGAGGCCGGCGTGGGTATCGTGCCCGCTCGCGAGCGGTCCCTGCGCGTTCCAGCTGAGTGATGACATGAGTACGCCCAGGCTCTTGAGTACCTCGATCAGCGCGGGGTCCTCGGCAAAGAACGTGGCGTTTTCGATGGTGTGGATGCAGGCGACCTTGCCGTCTTTGAGCGCAGGGCGAATGTCAGCGGCGCTGCGTACGTTGACCATGCGGTCGTGGTTGAGCATTGCCTGGCCGCTCATGTGCGCCATGATTTGCGCCTGGAAGCGCGCGGCGTGGGCGGTGGGAATCTCGTCGGGGACAAACGTGGCGAAGCACTGTGCCCACGGCGTGTTGCCGATCTTTGCGAGCGAGATGGCGCAGGCGTTGCCCTCGATGAGGTCGAAATCTTGCGGATGCGTTTCGTCGCCGGGGAAATAACCGTCGGTGCCGGCGGTAAAGCGCAGGTCGAGATCGAGCGTTGCCCAGCCGATGCGGTCGGCGGTGTCGCAGTGTAGATCAAATACGGGATATGCCATGGTTCCTCCGGTTGCAGCGTTTCTTTGCAAACTGTCATTGAATTGTATGACTAGGGTATAGTTAGCGCCATATGTTCATGGCGGCCCGCGTTGTGCGCCGCCCTTATCACGGAGGTTACCATGTCCAACCAGGGCAAGAAGGTCAAGACCCATTATCGCGGCACGCTCGACGACGGCACGCAGTTCGATAGCTCCTACGATCGTGGCGAGCCGCTGGAGTTCACCTGCGGTGCCGGTCAGATGATCAAGGGCTTCGACGCCGCTGTCGTCGACATGCAGGTGGGCGAGAAGAAGACCGTGCACATTCCTGCTGCCGATGCCTACGGCGAGCACAATCCCGAGATGGTTCTGACCTTCCCGGCCGAACAGGTTCCCAACATCGAGCAGATTGAGAAGGGCATGAAGCTCTTCTTGTCCACGCCGAGCGGTATGCCCGTCCCCGCCGTGGTCATCGATGTAACGCCCGAGGCCGTGACGCTCGACGCCAACCACGAGCTGGCCGGTAAGGACCTCAACTTTGATATCGAGCTCGTCGAGGTCGAGGGTTAGAGTATGCCTGAACGCTTGGTTTCGACGACATGCTTGGGAAATCTCAACGATCCGTCCTATGAACTCCTGCTTCGCCGGAAGTTGGGCGGCGTCTTTGAAGTTGACGATCTGTTGCTCGATTGGGACCAGGCTGATGTATACGCGTTTGTGGGCGTGACGGAGCTGGGGCGCACGGTCGATGTTCGGCTGGATACTGCCGACGGCGGTCGTCTTGCCGACGGCGACGTGCTCGCCATTGACCGTTCGGGCATGGTGCCCGTGGCGGTTGTCGTGCGCTTGCGCAGCGCCGAGGTTTATTTGGTCGAAGTTGACCGCATGGACCCGATTGCGCTCGCGCATTCGTGCTGGGAGATCGGCAATATGCACGCGCCGCTCTACCGGGGCGACTCGGACGAGCATACTGTGCGCATGTATACGCCGGTGCAGCCTGTTTTGGGCCGCATGCTCCGGGGTGTCGAGGGTGTTCGGCTCTCGCTGGTTACCCGTGAACTCGATGCGGACCGGCGCTTTGCGTCGAGTGCGGCGGAGGTCGTCGTGAGCATGGCTCCCGACTTTACCATCGTAAAAAAGGCGCGCGGCTAAGCGCGCGTATGCGCAAGACGGGCTTTGAGGGGCGACCGATCAAGGTCCGTCTTGCTGTTGATATGAGGCTTTGGGGGAAGCATATGGGTCTTGAGGGAATCAAACTGATTGCATGCGATTTGGACGGCACGTTGCTGCATCCGGGGGAGCGCGAGCTGCGTTCCGAGGCCTTTGAGCTTATCGATGAGCTGCATCGTCGTGGTATCGTGTTTATGCCGGCGAGTGGCCGTCAATATGCGAGCTTGCGCTACCTGTTTGCCCCGGTGGCCGATGAGCTCGCCTATGTATGCGAAAACGGAACCCTGGTGATGAGCGAGGGGCGTGCCGTCGTCAAGCGTTCCATGGAGCGTAGCCTTGCTATGGTTATCGCGAATACCGTGGTTGCGTATCCCCATACCGACATGACCCTTTCGTGTGAGGGGCACATCTACACCATGAGCGGCAACGATGCGTTCGTCGACCATTTGCGCTATGTGGTCCACTGCGATGTGGCGGTGGTCGACCGTCCCGAGGACATCGACGAGGATGTCATTAAGATTGGCTTCCAGACGCCCGAGGTGGATTATCCGGCGGCCCGGGAGTATTTCGAGCGCCTCTTTGGCGACCGTGTCGATGTGATGACGTCAGGAACCGCATGGACGGACCTTATCGGTTTCGGTTCGGGCAAGGGCTCCGCGCTTGTCGATTACGGTCGTGTCCTGGGGATTTCGCCCGATGAGATGATGGCATTTGGCGACAATGAGAACGATCGCGACATGCTCAACGTCGTGGGCCATCCCTATCTGATGGAGAGCTGCAACCCCACCATGCGCGGTATCAACGATCGCGTCCGTTACGTGCACACGGTCGAAGAAGAACTGCGCCGCCTGCTCGCCGAGTAGGTTTTCGGGACATGCCTAGAAATGTACTGTTTGCTGCAAAGCGCGGAAAGGTGGATTTTAAGGCATGTCCCGAACATCTACCGGCAGTCGGGGCAGAGACCCTCGAAGATGGTGTAGTGCGACGTGACGTGCCAGCCGATTTGCTCGGACGCCTTGGCGTCGAGCTGGGCATCGAAGGGGAGCGGTACGTCGATGACGCGGCTGCACGAGGTGCAGATGATATGCGCATGCGGCTCGATCGTGCGATCGAAGCGGCTACCGCCCGGCGTCTTGATGGAGAGGATTTCGCCTGCGTCGGCCAAGAGATTGAGATTGCGGTAGACCGTACCGCGGCTGATTTTGTCATCCTGCGCGCGCACGACGTTGTAGATTTCGTCGGCGGTGGGATGGTTATAGCTTTGGCGCACGGCGTCAAGAACCAGCTTTCGCTGCCTGGTATTCCTTCTTTGCACCGCCATGCGCCTCGCCTCTTTTCTATTAACGGTCGTAGGTAAATGATACCGTATTTAGCACACAATACTAATAATGAGGACTGAAACCGTCTTCATTGGCAAGTGGGGCTCGGGCCTGGGCGTCTACGAGGCGAAAACGCGTTCCCATGCGCTCGTAGGAGGCATGAAGCGCCTCGAGATGAGATAGGATGTTTGCCGGAGCTCCCTGTATCTCCATCTCGACTGAGCCGTCTTCCATGTTACGCACCCAGCCGGTGAGGGAGCGTGCCTGCGCGAGGTTGGTGTTGGTAAAGCGAAAACCAACGCCTTGGACTTGCCCCGTCCAGTGCAGGAAATAGCGCAGGGGAGTGTTTTGAGTGGCCTCGTCGCTTGCGAGTACGGTAAGCCTGCGGCGCAGCTCGAGCTCGACGTTCGATGGTTTTTGAGGCTCTCGACTGCCGCCGGTGACGCTGGAGAAGAACGTATCGAAGAGGCCCATCGCTATGCCTGTTTGTCTGCGTCGGCCGGGAAGGTAATGCCGGCCTGCTGGCGCACGGCATCCATGATGCGCAGTGAGACGAGCGTGACATCGCGGTAGTGGCCAAGCTCGTGGCGTCCTGCCGGGGTCTCCCAAATCTCTTCCTTAACGTTATCGATGCCGCCGATGGCGGTGATAAAGTCTGTGAGTTCGTATTCCATAGTGTTGCTCGATTTGGGCAGGTCGAGCACGCGGCCGTTCTCGTCCTGTTCGCGCGGTGCCTCGGTCGCCGAGCCGCGTACGACGTCGCCGCGATAGTCGATGCGGACGTTGCGGGGCGTGGACAGATGGTCGATCTGGATAGTGCCACGCTCGCCTTCTATCTGCGAGGGCAGCAGGTCATTCGTAATTTTGGAGTGCGCGAGCTCGACGGAGATGCGGCCACCGCCGTAGCTGGCGAGGATGGAACCGCAGCCGTCGATGGGGCCGTGCGTGAGCTGTCGCGTGGTGGGGTCGAGCAGAGTAGTCATGCTCGTAAGGCCGGAGGGCATGCCGAAAATCTCGACCATGGGCTCGACGGTGTAGACGCCAATGTCCATGAGGGAACCCGATGCCATATTGCAGTCGAAGATATTGGTGGCGCGTCCCGCGAGAATCACGTTGTAGCGCGAGGAATACTTGCCAAAGCGCAATGAGGCGCGGCGGATGGGGGCGATCTCGCCCAGGGCGTCCTCGATGGCGTGGAAGGCGGGATCGTGGAGGGGACGCATGGCCTCGAGGGCCACGACACCTGCTGCCTCGGCAGCGCGGAAGACTTCCAGCGCCTGTGCTTCGGTGGCGCAGAAGGGTTTCTCGACGATGACGTGCTTGCCACCGGCGATGCAGGCGAGCGCCTGCTCGTAATGGAGCGCATTGGGGCTGCCGATGTAGACGGCATCGACGCCGGCCGCAAGCTCATCGAGTGACGTAAAGTTTCGCTCGCCGCCGTGCTCGGCAGTAAAGGCGGCGCCGCGCTCGGCATTGCGCGAGAGCGTGCCTACGAATACGGCCTGGTCGTTGGCATTGACGACCTGAATAAAGTCGTCGGTGATCATGGACGTGCCGATGGTTGCGATACGCAGCATGTGTCCCCCTTGCGTTGTTTGGCCTACAGGACGAGTGTAGCGCGGGAGGACACAAAAGCGTGCGAAAACGCCGTTACAGGTCGCTCTCGTTAAAGCCGGTGTCGATATCGAGGTTGCTGCCGTCGGCTGCCGTGGTGGCGAGCTCATCGCAGCGCTCGTTGAGCTCGTGGCCGGCATGTCCCTTAACCCAGATGAACTCCACCTTGTGCTTGCTTTTGGCGGCAAGCAGGCGCTCCCACAGGTCGCGGTTCTTGACGGGCTGCTTGTTGGCAGTTTTCCACCCGCGCTTTTTCCAGCCGTCGATCCAGTGTTTATTGAAAGCGTTGACGACGTACTGCGAATCGGAATGGACCTCGACCTCGCAGGGGCGGTTAAGCGCCTCGAGCGCCACGATGACCGCCATGAGCTCCATGCGGTTGTTGGTGGTCTTGGCGTAGCCGCGCGAAAGCTCGGAGGTGAAGGTCTTGCCGGCGGGGTTGGTGTATTTGAGCACGGCGCCGTAGCCGCCGCGTCCCGGGTTTGATCGGGCCGAGCCGTCGGTATAGATGATGACCTTCACATGGTTCCTTTCGCTGGGTGCTTCTCTCGTGGGTGTCCATTGTAGCGCCGCGTTCGTTGAGGGCTAGTGTTCCACCGCTTCTACCTCGTTGCCCGAAGGTTGGCTTTCGTGGATGATGCGGTCGAGCTCATCGAGGTATTGCTGCAGCAGGGGAGAGGGCCTGCGCTCGTCGTGCATGATGTAGCCTACGTGCATCGTCGGGGCGTCTGCCAGCGGGATCGATGCCATGCCCCATTGCATTTCGTTGGAGAGGACACCGGTCGACAAGGTGTAGCCGTTCGAGGTGATGAGCAGGTTGGTGAGCGTGCCGCGGTCGGACACGCGGATGTTGCGGTCGCAGGGGATGTAGCTAAACGGCTCCTCTGCGTAATAGAAGGAGTTTGAGGTGCCCTGCTCAAAGCTGTAGCGGGTGTAGGGCGTAAGGTCGGCAAGGGACAACTGCGGGCGGCGGGCGAGCGGGTGGCGCTCGCTTACGAATACGTGGACCTTTGCGTCAAAGAGGGGATGGAAGCTCGCACGCGCGTCGGTAAAGGCTTTCTGCAGGACGCGAGCGTTAAAGTCATCCAGATAGAGGATGCCGATATCGCTGCGAAACGCGCGGACGTCATCGATGATCTGCGATGTGGTGGTTTCGCGCATGATGAACTCGAACTTGCTGTCGCGGCAACGCTCGACCACGTTGACGAAGGCCTCGACCGAAAAGGCGTAGTGCTGGGCCGAGATGGCAAGGCGGGCTTGCGGGGTGCCGCCGTCTTCGTAGCGGGCCTCGAGCATATCGGCCTGCTCTACAACCTGGCGCGCATAACCCAAAAGCTCGGTGCCGTCGTTGGTGAGCGTGACGCCGCGGCTGGAGCGCGTGAAGATTTCCAAGTGGAGCTCCTGCTCCAGGCTTTTGACGGCGTTTGAGATGTTGGACTGAGCGGTATAGAGGCGCTGAGCTGCGGCGTTGATTGAGCCGGACTCTGCTACGGCGATTAAAAAACGAAGCTGCTGAAGGGTCATCGACGCCATCCTTTCGATTGCTATCTATAAAACCGATAACAGGTTAGCGCTTTTAAGTGATTGACCGAGCGAAACAATGCTCGTACTATTCAAAACACACAAAGGAGGTAGGTAATTAAACCGACCACGGAACCGGGATGCGAAAGGAGGCCCGCATATGAATTGCTTACCAAGACGAATGCCGGGCTCCTGTTTGCGCCCGTTGGCGTGATCAGGAGACAGCGACTTACTTCTCTCTAATTTGTTTACTTTTGTTCGATCAAGGAGATCATCATGAGCCAGTTCATCAACAACCCCGAGCACACCTTTGGTTTCGATACCCTGCAGCTTCACGTTGGCCAGGAGAGCGCCGATCCCGCATCCGACTCCCGCGCCGTGCCTATCTACCAGACCACGAGCTATGTGTTCCGCAACTCCCAGCACGCCGCCGACCGCTTTGGCCTTGCCGATGTTGGTAACATCTACGGCCGTCTGACCAACTCCACCCAGGGCGTCTTCGAGGACCGTATCGCCGCACTCGAGGGTGGCGTGGCAGGTCTCGCCGTCGCCTCCGGTGCTGCTGCCATCACCTATACCCTGCAGGCTCTTGCCCAGGCCGGTGACCACGTGGTTGCCCAGAAGACCATCTACGGTGGCTCCTACAACCTGCTGGAGCATACGCTCTCCCAGTTTGGCGTCGAGACCACGTTTGTCGACGCTCATAACCTGGACGAGGTCGAGGGCGCCATCAAGGACAACACCACGGTCATCTATCTCGAGACGCTCGGCAACCCCAACTCCGACATCCCCAACATCGACGCCATCTCCGAGATCGCCAAGAAGCACGGTCTGCCGGTTGTCGTCGACAACACTTTCGGCACCCCGTATCTGTTCCGCCCGCTGGAGCATGGTGCCAACATCGTCGTCCACTCCGCAACCAAGTTCATCGGCGGCCACGGCACCTCGCTGGGCGGCGTGATCGTCGACGGCGGTAACTTCGATTGGAAGGCGAGCGGAAAGTACGCGCAGATCGCCGAGCCCAACCCCTCCTACCATGGCGTCTCGTTTGCCGAGGCTGCCGGTCCCGCCGCCTTCGCAACCTATGTCCGCGCCATCCTGCTGCGTGACGAGGGCGCCTGCATCAGCCCGTTCAACGCCTGGGTCCTGCTCCAGGGCACCGAGACTCTGTCGCTGCGCGTTGACCGTCATGTCGAGAACACCAAGAAGGTCGTTGAGTTCCTGGCTGGTGACAGCCATGTTGCCAAGGTGAATCACCCGAGCCTGCCTGAGCACCCCGATCACGAGCTCTATCAGAAGTACTTCCCCAACGGCGGTGCCTCGATCTTTACCTTTGAGATTAAGGGTGGCCAGGAGGCAGCTTGGAAGTTCATTGATCATCTGCAGGTGTTCTCGCTGCTCGCCAACGTGGCCGACGTCAAGTCGCTCGTCGTGCACCCGGCTACCACCACGCACTCCCAGCTGTCTGCCGAGGAGCTCGCCGAGCAGAACATCACGCCCTCCACGATCCGTCTTTCCATCGGTACCGAGAATGCCGAGGATATCATTTGGGATCTGAAGCAGGCCTTCGCCGCGCTGGACGAGTAAGGCGACTTGTGCAAGGACCCCTTGCGACTCGATAGGTATAACTGTATAAAATGCCTGCTCAAGGCGCCTGTGCGAACAATGGTTGCACAGGCGCCTTTTTTGCATAGAGAGGGCGCAAACACAGGGTTTTTGACACGCTTTATGCATTCGAGTTGTGGAAAACTCCTGTTGAGAGGATGTGAGTTTTACGCAATTGACGTGCGCCTTTTAAGTAAAACCGCAGGTCGCGATTTGCTCGGGGTACTATGCAGCGCGATCGAATCACACGCAGCTCAAACGCAGCAAAAACGCACTACGGAGGTTTCCAGCTACATGAGGATTGATTCACGAAAACCGAAAGCCGCCGCCCTTTCCGCCGCTCTGACCGTGGCACTTTTGGCGGGCGCCGGTGCAACTGATGCCCACGCCGCAACACTGTCCGATACGGTTGGATCTACGCCGTCTGAGACGACGCTGGTGCAGCCCGTTGACTATCGCGGCGATGGTTATGGTTCCATGCAGGAGTGGAACGCCTCGATGGAGGCCAAGCGCGATTCCCTGGAGATGCGCGCTCAGATCATCATGAACATGTACGGTGACTATGCCACCGATGACGAGCGCGCTGTGCTGCAGGGCTGTATCGATGGCGCGGGCAGCCTGTTGACGATGGGGGAGGTCGATGCGAAGTCGACCGAGCTCGATGAGCTGCGCACTGCGCTTGAGGATGCCAAGCGCGAAGCGCTCGAGGCTGCTGCCGCCGAGGCGGAGGCTGCCGAGGCCGCCCAGGCTTCGTACTACAACGCCGGTTACACTTCGTCCTACGCGTCTGCCGCGTCCTGCGCGAACGGATCGGGCCTGACGCGCTCTGCGGGTGTCAATAACTACAACGGGCGCCGCGAGACCTATTACAGCAGCAATGTGCTTTATCACTATCGCACGGGCGAATGGACTCAGGATTCTGAGGGCTTTTGGCGCGATTCCGACGGCTATTACGTTGTTGCCGCGGGCGATATGGCCCAGGGCTCGACCTTTACGGGCTCCAAGGGTGATTGCAAGGTCTATGACTCCGGCTGCGCTGCCGGAACCACCGACTACTACACCGGTTGGTAATTTTTCTGCATCACGGATATTTGGCGGACGGGCGTCTTTACCGAGCTTTAGGGCAACGTAAGGACGTCCGTTCTATGTATGCGTTTGAGTTAACAGAGCCCTTACCGTGGCGGTACGCTGGGCGAATGGATGCGGAGCACACTGGTTCTTGAGAAATAAGGTCTTTCTCTTGGAGGAAGTGGTCTTGTGAATGCTCGAGATATTACCGTTGCCGCCGTCGCGTTGATGCTTGGCTGCCTTGGTCCCACGGCCGCGCTCGTCGCGGGCATGCAGGGGACATGCGGGGCTGCTCCTATCGTGGTCGGCGTGCTAATCGCGGCCACGCTGCTGGGAAGCGCCGGTGTTGTCCTTTGTCGCGACGATGAGGACGAGGTTCCGGAGTCGCAACGCTAGCTGTTGTGAGATTGACCGCCGGTCATAGACGAAGATGAAAGCCGCCGTAAGGGGAGTGCTCCTTGCGGCGGCTTTGCTGCTAAGGCTGTTGAATGCGGCGCGTTGGCGTTACCAGCTTGCCTCGATATCGCGAATGCGCTGATAGAGCCATTCGTTCTGCGGAACCTGGATATCGTGCTTGGCCGCGAGGCGGCGGACGGTGCCCGCGAACTCCTCGACCTCTGTTTTGCGCTGCGCGATGCGGTCCTGAGCCATTGAGGGCATACCGGCGGGGTCGATTCCCTCGATGAGGTGCACCATTTGCGTCAGGTCTGCTTCGGTCAGCTCAACGCCCTCGGCGTTGGCAACCGCAAGCGTCTCGCGCATGGCGGCGACACCCAGCTGCTCAAAGCCGGGGCGGACCGTGGTCAGCGGCGGGAACATATTGTCCATGGCAGGCATGTCGTCGAAACCCACCAGGCTCACATCCTGCGGAATGCGCACGCCATGCTCATGCAGCGCGCGGGCCACACCCACGGCCTGGCTGTCGTTGGCGCAGACCATGCATGTCGGCAGATTGCCGCCGGTGCGGCCGATGTTGTCGAGGATGTGGTTCATCTTGCCGTACGCTTCAGAGGATTCCCAGGTCTCACACTGCACCGTCACGGAATTGACCGCATTGGCCGCGCATAGCTTGTTCCATGCCAGCAGGCGCGTCGCCGCGTCGCGCCACTCCTTGGGACCGGCGAAATACAGCACCGAACGGTGCCCGTATTCCACGACTAGATGCATCACGTCGGCCATCGCGGACCATTGGTCCATGCCGACGACGGATACGCGGCGGCGGTCGGCGGACTTCATCAGCCGCAGGCCGTCCTGCACGTCGATGCCACCGTGCGTGGATGTGACGATCACACGAGGCTGCGCGATCCGCGTCCGGCATGCCGCGGAAAACATGACATCGGTGGGCGTGAGGAAGATGAACGCATCGACGTTCATCTCGTCGAAGGTGCGGCACAGGTCGTCGAATTCCTCCTGCGAGCACAGCGCCTCATGCACCATGCTCACCGTCACGAACAGGCCATGCTGGCGAGCCATCGTCTCAATCGCGGAAATCGTGGAGATCGGGCCATAGAAATGCTGGCCGCCGGCGATCAGGCCGATGGTGCGGGACCGGTGCGAGGCGAGCGCGCGGGCGGAGTTGCTGGGACGGTATCCGAGCTGGTCGATGGCCTTCTGCACCTTCTCGCGGGTGGCGTCGGAGACGTCCGGCGAATGGTTGATGACGCGCGAGACCGTCTGGTGGCTCACACCAGCCAGCTTCGCCACTTCGAACATCGAAGGACGCTTATTGCCCGCATTGCGTTTGCCTGCCATGCCCCGTCGCCTTTCGCACACAACTGTTGGTACGTTCGCCTATTGTACACGCAACTTCAGTTAGCGCTAACGGTCTTCTTGTTCTTAGGTTTTGAAGACCTGCACGGGCACAGGCTACCGCTCGTTCCGTCCGTTATTGCGCACATCGGCCAGATCGCGCAGCCGCTTGGCGAAGTTGGGCCAGTCGGTGCGCATGGCGGTCAGCAGCTTGCGATTGGGCACCTCGTCGATCGGCACCCATTCGATCTCCATGCTTTCGTCGTCATTGGCCTTCGGCTCGACGCGATGCCCCGGTTTCTCGAACGCGAACACCGTGGTGTACGCCCACGGCCCATGATCCTCGCAGTACGAGCCGACCACGTCGATGTCCTCCGGCGTGATGTTGGCTTCCTCATACGATTCGCGCAACGCGCCTTCGATGGGGCTTTCGCCGTCCGCGGTGGCGCCGCCAGGGATGCCCCACGTGCC
This sequence comes from uncultured Collinsella sp., assembly GCA_900551555.1. Lineage (GTDB taxonomy): Bacteria > Actinomycetota > Coriobacteriia > Coriobacteriales > Coriobacteriaceae > Collinsella. The sequence continues at coordinate 16,876 of URWC01000017.1, forward strand.
GCCCTCCGCGCTCCACGCGGCGCGATGCTGCATGACGACATGCGTCGCTTCGCCGGTCGTTTCGTCACGACGTGCCAGCAGCACGCCGGACGCGCCGTTCGTGCCCCAATGCTTGCGCCCGCAATCGCAGACCACCCAGCCATCGCCAGGCTGGTGCACATTTTCCTTGGGCGGCAGCGGCTTCTCAGCGCCCGTCTTCGAATCGTATTCAACGGTGGGAGCCAAATCGGAACGCTTGACGTTCCACAAATCCGTCCATTCGACGCCCAGTTGCGCCGCCAGCCGGCGTGCCAGCGGAAGGCTCAGTCCGATGATGCCATGCGGATCGCCTTCGATCGAATCGATGAACGCGCCGCCAAAGCCTTCCAGAGTGAATGATCCCGCCACTTCCAACGGCTCGCCTGTGGCGATGTAGCGTTCGATGTCGCGATCGGAATAATCACAGAAATGCAGCGTGGCCTTGCTGGCGCCGCGTACCATGCGTCCCGAAGCAAAGTCGATGAGGCAGTGTCCGGTCCACAGCTCGCCGGTGGAGCCGCGCATGGCGCGCAAACGTTCGCGCGCGACCTCCTCGCTGTGCGGCTTGCCATAGCATTCGCCGTCCATGAGGAACATGGAATCGCAACCCAGAATCAGCGGTCCGACCTTCGAGCGGGTCAGACTTGGCCGTCCGTCCAGAAAATCGGCAATCGGCTCGGTGACGGTGGGAACGGTGACGCCGGAGAAGTCGCGGGTCTTCACACTGTCGGCGGATTGGACCTCGTCGGCGCGCAGGGTGACGCGCTCGCCGGAGCCGGGCGCCTGGCCAGTCGCCTTCAGCGGGAATCCGACGATCCGTTCGCCGCTCGCGTGCGATGCGGCGTCCGCGATGTTGCGGTACGCCTGATGCACGGCTTCGGCTTTGGCGGTGGCGAGGATCATCACACGCTGTTCGACGGTCAGATTGTCGACTGTGGTGCCGAGCGACGCGGCCTCGCGTTCCAGCGCTGCCGGCTCGTCCACATGCGAGACGCGGATGGTCGGGCAGATGCCGGCCGAGAACAGCACGTCACGGCGCGGACGGGACTGGGAGGCAAGGATCAGCGGAATGCTCATGCGCGCTCCACCTGCACGCCCTTGGTGTCGACCGCGAGGTGCAGTACACGCCAATGGCCGGACGCCAGCTCCTCGGCGGCGATCTGTTCAAGCTCCTCATGCGCGTCGCCATGATGCAGCACCAGCACGCACGGGCCGGCGCCGGACACCGTGGAGGCGAAGCCATGGGAACGCATTTTCTCGATCAGCGCCCAGGACGGTTCCATCAGCGGCGCACGGAACGGCTGGTGCAGACGATCCTGCGTGGCGGCGAACAGCAGCGCATTGGCGTTCTGGCGCGAGCCGGAGGCCAGCATCGCGGGGTTCATGGCGGCCGGCAGCAGGCTCACGCGGGAGACGTTGTGCACGGCGTCTTTGAACGGAATCTCGGTCGGCAGCGCCTGACGGGCCTTTTCGGTGGACAGTTCGTAGTCCGGCACGAACACGGCCGCGGTCAGATCGTCCGCCACGCGGTAGTTGATGGTGTGGAAGCCGTTGTGCATCGGCTCGCCGCCCGGAATCGGCACAGATCCGACGCCTTCCGCGGTCTCCATGTCCCAGGACATGGTCAGTCCGCCGTACACGGCCGGAGCCACGTTGTCCGGATGGCCTTCGATGGCGGCGGCCATCTCGAACACGGCGTCGCGGTTGAGGTCGTCGTCCTGCGCGAAGGCGGCCGCGGCGGCGATGCCGGCGACGATGGCCTCGGCGGAGGAGCCCATGCCTCGCGCCTGCGGGATGTTGTTGTGCGCCTGCAGAATGAATCCGACACGTCCCAGGCCGAAGGTCTGGCATGCGCGGCGGAACGTGGAGACCACCAGGTGCGTCTCGTCACGCGGCAGGGTGTCCTCGCCCTCGCCTTCAATCATCACCTGCGCCGCGGTGTTCACCGGGTCGGCGCTCAGCGTGAATTCAAGCTCGTCATGGTAGTCCAAGGCCAAACCGACCGTATCGAAGCCGGAGCCAAGATTGGCGCTGGTGGCCGGAACCTTCACACGCACCTTGCGGGTAACTGGAGTCATCTCTCGTCGTCCTTCGTCACATCTTCATTACAAATCAAGCACCGTATACCGTGGCAGTGCCAGAGTCAAATTTCAGGGGGAACCGCACCCATGTATCGCATTCGGGCCCATGATGGCGGCTTGGCATGGCTTGCATGCCAATCTCATCATGGGCCCGAATCGCATCCGATATCAGTTCAGCACGCGCAGGATCGACGGCTCTCCGCACACGCAATCCAGCTCGCACACGTCCTTGACGGTTTCGCGCAGGGTAAGCTCGTCGGTCATGTGGGTGACCAGACGCAGCTGCTGCAGTTCGCCATCGTAGCCCGGATCCTTCAGCGTCGGCTTCAAATCCTGGTTCACGCCGTTGATGGACACGCCATGGTCGGCAAACTTGGCTGCGATCGCGGCGAGCACGCCCGGATTGTCGTGAATCACGAAGCGGACAGCGAACTCGGCCTTGGAAGCCTCGATCGGAGCCTTCTTCAGATCCTTGTACAGCGGGATGGACGGGCCGGTGCAGCCCTGCGCGATATGGCGGGCTTCGGTCACGACGTCTCCGACGACCGCGGAGGCGGTCGGAGCGCC
>URWC01000018.1 GCA_900551555.1 uncultured Collinsella sp.
GGCCGGCAGGCAGGCGAGCAGCTCGCCCAACCGGCCCAGAAACTCATCGCGCGTCATGGTGCGCCCCCTCAACGTATGCGTAAATCTCCCGTACGGACGGCCACTCGGCCAGGAACTCCTCGATGCGCGCTCGCCCGTCGTCCGTGATGCGGTAGTACCGGCGCAGCCGCCCGTTGTGCTCGGCGGAGCGCGCCGTGATGCACCCGGCCTTCTCCAGGCGCTTGAGCAGCGGGTAGAGCGTCGACTCCGTGAGCCCCATGCTCGCCGGTACGTCCTTCACGATCTGGTAGCCGTAGGACTCCTCGCCGGAGACGGCCGCGAGCACGCAGGCCTCCAGGAAGCCGCGCTTCATCTGTGCCTCCATCCGCACACCTCCTCTCGTCATATACTGTGCTATACACACTATACGATGCAAGGTATTAGACGTCAACTCTCATCGCGAAGATTCTCCGGCCCCTGCGCGCTGCGAACGTGATGTCGCGGGGCGGTTGGCATTATGCATGAAACGTCAAGTAACGCTCTTTTGATCCACTTCCACTCGGCCCCATTCGCCTTGTACAACGCCCCCTTTCAACCTTGGGTTCAAGAGAGCCGCTAGGCTGGACGTGCCGGACGGTAAAGTCCTGGACGCCATGGTGAACTTCTCCGATGCCATGGGGATCATGGGTCTACGCCGATGGAGTCCCACGTACGCGGCAGGGCTCGCCCGTCACCGCTGGTCGCCGGACGGTCCCCACGCCCCGCTCGCCAACGCGCAGGCGACAGCAGCAGTCCAGCGCTGGCTGGAGACGCCGGAATGCCCAGAAGATGCGTTTCCCATCGCTGCGGCAGAGCTTTTTGCAGGGGTGGCAGTTTTTCTATATCCCAAGGTCAGATAGGCTTCGGTAGCCACCTTGGAAGCATCGCCAATAGACTCTTCCTTTATACGTTCGGCATAATCGTAGGCGATACCCACAAATTCCAGTCCCGAACAACAGGAGTACAATTGCTGCATTGTTGTCAGCTGTTGGGAGATGGAAGATGGACTGCGATGGCTACCCATGCGTTCCCATGCCGTTGATGTGCACTGCCTTTGTGCCGGGGCAGATTGACGCTGCGGTTGCAGGCATTTCCGACCCCGATTCGCGCGCCATTGCTACGGCAGAAGCGCTGTACTTTCGCGGGCAGGCCACCCTCGCTGCCAAGACGGCGCGCCCCTATCTTGACGCCACCGACCCCGCACTGCGCTACTCCGCATGCTTCATCTGCGGATACGCCAGTCTGTCGCTCAACCGTATCGCCGACGCCCGCCGGTGCCTTGCCGGCATCCTCGATATGCCGGCCGACGAGGAATCGCCCGCCATCCACGCCATGCATATCCTGTTCGCCTCGGCCGCGAGCGTCCTGCTGCACTTGCCTTCCCCGTATTCCGCCGAAGAGTTTTATCCACTTGCGGCGCATCTGCCCGAAGGCCTGCGCCTGTTCGCCAGCTACGTGATGGCGCACGCCTTGTATCTGCGCGGCGAATACGGCCGCAGCCTGGGCATGGCGGAAAACGCCCTGATTATGAAACAGGGAAGCTATCCGATCTCGGAACTGTTCCTGCACCTGGCAGCCTCCATGGCATGCATGAGCCTCAAGGACATCGACGCCGCAAAGGCACACTTCGGAACCGCTTGGAACATTGCGCGTCCCGACGGCCTTATCGAGCTCATTGGCGAGCACCACGGCCTTTTGCAGGGGCTCATCGAGGCGTGCCTAAAAACGCAATACCCTGACGACTTCGCGCGCATCATCGAGATCACGTATCGATTCAGCTACGGTTGGCGGCGCATCCACAACCCCGATTCGGGCGAGGACGTGGCCGACGATCTAACGACCACGGAATTCACCATGGCCATGCTCGCCTGCCGTGGGTGGACCAACGTCGAAATCGCACGCCATATGGGAGTATCGCCGGGCACCGTCAAAAACCGCCTATCCGGCGTATACGCCAAGCTTGGCATCGGCACGCGCGCGGAGCTGGTCGCGCATATGTTGCGTTAGCGACCGGGCTGCCAAGCGCATCGAACACGTTCCGGAACCCGACGCTTCGCGCGCTCAAATTGGACATTTTGACCCTTGAACGGCACTACCGCCACGTGGCGCCTTCTCGCAAAATTGGATTATTTCCACCGATACCTGCGGGATGGGAGCCAAAGATGCTTGATCGCCGTTCGTTACTTGTTGCCGGAGCGTCCTCGCTGGCGAGCATTATGTTGCCGCGCGTGCCGGGAAGCGCAAACGCCTTCATATTGCCGTTCGCGCCCACCGAAGCCTATGCCGACGAAAAAGACCCTTTCAGGGTGCTCGTTCTCTCGCGCACCATGTTTGGTGTGGTCGTGGTCGACGTCGCCAACAAGAATACGCCCATCACGGGTGCCCAGGTCACGCTCACATCGCGCTATGCCGCAGGCAAGCAGCTCACCGCCACGACCGATGACGAAGGCACGGCCATCTTTGAGATCGCACCGCTTTCGGAAGGCTACGTGGACGAGGCAACGCTTCTCGACGTGTACGACTTTAACGGCGGCATCTCCATTAGCATGGCAGGCTACCGCGATGTCGAGATTCCCCTCGCGCGTATCCAGGGTGGCACCGCCATAACCGCGCCCACGCGTCCGCTTTCCGACGGCGAGCCGTACTTCCGCCAGCTCACATTCGACGAATGGGACATCCAGTACGCCGACGCTACGTTCATGGCATTGCCGAAGGACGACGCCGGAAACGACCAACCCGACACGCACGCCTTTACCGTGCAGGCACATCTGCCACAGGGTGGACAGGCAACGCTGCACATCAACAAGGTAATGCCCGCCACGGGCAGCTCGCCCGAAACCGTCACACAGATTGGCCAAGTCAAGGCCAGCGCATCGGGCGCGGATAATCTGGCGACGTTCACGCTCGAAGACAAGTTCCTCGATGCAGCGTCGAGCCTTCTGGAAGAAGGATGCAAGCTGCGCTTTGTCCTCGACTACCAGGGCAAAACCTACACGCTCTCCTCCCCCATGGCCGTTGTTACCGCGCCGGCGGCAAAGGCGGAATCCGGATCGACCACTATCGTCCCCACCACTATGGACCAAGAGATCACTCCGTTTGATTTCCCCGCAGCGTTTCCCGGCATCGGCGGCAATAAGTTCACGTGTTGGATGCCCACATTTCCGATTCTCTTCGATTTCTCGTTTGCTGGATACGTGCTGTTTGGCGGAGGATACAAACCAGCCAGCTATATGAACGATTCGGGCAACCCTGATCCGGAATACTGGAAGAAATCGCCGCGTGAGTCGGGCGCCAAGCAGGCAAACCGCTACCTCGACGAGATGGAGGGGAAGTGGAATCAGTACAAAAGGATGAGTGCCGGTTCGGGCACCGATTCAAGAAACACCAAGCTCCTTCGCCACCGTTGCACGCCGCTGTTCACGATGGATATCGCCACACAGCTGTATGGCTCGCTCGCCTACGATTGGGTGGGCAAAACCTGGGGCAACAACAACGATCCCGCATACGGCAATATTAAGGCCCTCTTCCAAGTAAGAACCGACCTCAATTGGACCGAGCAGTTTACCCTAGGACCGGTGCCGTTTTTCCTAAACGTCAACCCCTGGGTGCTGGCGAAGCTGGCGCTCGCCGTGGGTGCCCACACGCACGGCAGCGGCGCGGCGTTTTTTAAAAACATTTCGCTCGACTATTCAAACACCTCGGGCTCGTTCACCATCCAGATCGGGCTTGCCGTCACCTTTGGCGCCGGCGTTGCAGGCGTCGCTTCGTCTGCCGTGCGCGGCGCCGCATCCCTCACGCTGTTCATTGGGTACGAGAAGGCAGATGGGCACCAGCTTCCGCGACTACGCGTGGGTGCAGACGTCGATGTCGACGTGATACTCCAGTTCGTAATGTTCAAGTGGACCGCCAAGGCTTGGTCGGGGTCGTGGCCCACACTCGCCGATTCGTGGAACATGTCGGTCAACAACAGCGACCAGCATGTGCTCCAGCGCTCTGAGCTAGCGCTGGGCGGAGACACGCCTTATACGTTGGATGCCTGCTTTGGCGCGGCCGGCAATGCCGAGTCGGGCGGCGTAGCACAGTTTATCGCGTCGGCCACCATCGTCACCAATGCCGAGCTGCTCGCATGCGCCGAGGTTGCAGCCACCGCCATCAACGTCGCGCCGGTCGTGCGCGACTGGGAGCAAACGGTCACGTGTATCGAGCTCGACGCGGATGCAGAGAGCAATGACACGGGACAGGTCGAGCATTTCGTCCACGCTCTGATGGAGAATGACGAAAATGCCGCGCCGATGTATAAGTACACCTACATCGGCCAGGCGACGAACGCCGTTGCGGACTCGAACGCCAATTCTGCCGGCGTGTCGGAGGACGAGCGAGGCGGCATAAAGCCCTCGAGCGACAACGTGCTGTTTACTGGCGTGCTCAGCGAAGCTCACATGAAATTTGCGGAGATAGCCGGCACGGAATGCCTGTTCCGTATCGCTTCGGTGCGCTACGGCGAGGATGGCCGTTCGCGCCTGGTGGTACACACGAAGGCAAACGGCGCGTGGTCCGCTCCTATGCCGGTCGACTTCCCCCTGGGCTTTGGCGAGGGCGACGTGGAGCGTGGCGGCACGTTCGATTACGACTTCGACGTGGTGGAATTTACGGACGGGAGAGGAAACCAAGACGCCTACGTATTGCTGGTCTCGGGAGAGCGACCCGAAGGCGACACAACACGGTTCGATACGGCAAGCACGGCAGGCATACTGTCCGTTGTGCGCCTGCGCATAAGCAATAGCGAAGTTCGCGTAGTGTCGCACACGTCATGGCGCAGTATCTCGCGCGGCCGCCTGCAGGAGGACGGTTACCATTGTCTGCAGTGTCCGCGCATCACGGTGGGCAAAACGCTTGTCGACGGACGTCTGTCGGGCGCCTATCTCCACCGCCGCGGAGCCACCTCAGAAAAGGCGCTGGGCACCGAGGCAGAGGTCGCGCTGGAGTGCTTTACCCTGTGGTCGGATGATTTGGGCGACAGCCTCACGTTCCGTCAGGTTCTCCGCTTTCCGCAAGCGCCATCGAGCATCGAGCTGGGCGCGCCCGAGAACGTCAACGGCAAAATGGTGGTGCCCGTTGCATACGAAACCGCAGCCGGCTGCGGCTGCGCATCGTACGCCGTGATCGGCCAGTCCATCGCGGGTTGGGGCGTTATGCCGCCAGATGCCACAGTGCCCCACGCGGTGCCGTGGCCGCAGCACACGGGCTTTTTGGCTACCGTCAACGAGCAGCTGCAGCATATTACTTGGACACGAGGCGCGACGGCATTTGCGTCGGAGCCCGTGGGCGCCGCGGGCTGTGGCCCGGCATCGTTCAGCGCGAGCAACAACGGCCGGTGCTTGATGTACGTAGAGAACACCGACGGCAAAGTGGGGCAAACCTACGACGAAGAAGGCGAGCCGGTGGCGGTAATGGGCAAGCATTTCCGCATCTTCGCCAGCACCCTGATCGACGACCTGTTCACGGAGCCGTTCGTGCTCTGCGAGTTGGAGCATCCCATCGATCAGATAACGACGTTTTTGACCTCGGGTGGCATGCTCTCAGCGCTTGCCACGCACATCGTGAGTGCCGAGCAGAGCAAGGCAGAACTGCACGGCATCGAAGTGCCCTTGGTGGCATGCGCCACACCACTGGGCGCGATAGCCAACCTGGGCGCCGTGGTGCCCGGGGCGGCAAGCGAGTCGTTTACGGTAACGGTGCGAAACGACGGCAACACGCTGCTGACCGCAGGAACAGTCGATCTGTACCGAGAAGGCTCCAACCAACCGTTCTCCAGCGCATCCATCGGATTCGGCCCGAACGCACGCATGGCATCGATCTACGACCCGGAGCTTGCCGAGGACGCATCGGCCAACGACATAGCACATGTGAAGTACGCACTCGGGGCACTGGGTGAGCGCTTCGCCATGCACCCGCTGGTAGCCGACAACGGCAACGCCGTGCTGGCACCGGGTTGCACGGCACAGTTCCGCATGAGCTTTGCCATCCCGGAGAGCTGGAGCGACGAGGTGGGCAAACGCGTCACGCTCTATGCAAAGGCGCGTGACCTGGTGGCGCTCGATCCCGTAACGCTCGAGGAGATTCGACCGGGCGCAAACTCCGCGCTGGGCGCCGTGCTGCACGAGCTCCACATTCCCGACGCAGCATGCGAACGCGCGGAGATGCTGGTGGGCGTAAGCGGCAACGCGGATACAACGGGGCTTCACGACGCCCCGATGACCGTGGACGGCGATGGCGGCTCGAGCGGCGGCGATTCTGGCACGGGAGGCAGCTCCGGCGGAAGCGGCTCTGGTAGCGGCAAGGGCAACGACAATAACAAGAGCTCCGGAAAAACGGGCGCTCTCGCCGGCACGGGCGACAGCAACATCCCCCTGACGGCAGCCGCAGCAGCACTCGCCGCAGCCGGAGCCGGCCTCGTCGCCTACAGCGCCCGCCGCACCGCACTCGAGCGTAGCGGCAGCGATGAAGCCGGCACTGATGGCTCCCGCTAGCTCTCAGCCGCTTTTTTGAGCGGCGCTGGCCCTGTTCGTCGAACAAAAAGGGGCTGGCTCTGATAACCCAGAGCCAGCCTTGAGTCGCCTGCATTGGAATCGTAGCTCGCTACTTGAGCTTCAGCGCTTCCATCATGGGCACGGCGGCATCCCAGTCAATCTTCCAGCCAATCGACACGCGGACGGTTTCACCCGTTGCGGGAGCCGTCGCAAACAGCGTATGGCCGTTGTCGGGGCCGGTAAAACGCAGCCACGTTATGCCGTTGTACTCGACCTGGTCGGTTGTTGTTTCCTTGCCTTCGAAGACCTGCTCTAGGCTTGCAACCTCTTCCTCCGGCGAGCGCGGGAAGATGCTGATGTGCAGGCGCCCTCCAGTCTCGTCGTGGAAGAAGTCTGCCTTTTCGTGCTCTTCGTTGGACGAATCCAGCGTGTACCCATCGGCGGCCTCGATACTGTACGATGCGCAATCGATGCCTGTTAAATCTGCCTTCTCGCCAGAATCGGCCACGCCGCCGGCCGCCTTGAACTCCTTGGTCTCGCATCCCGTGGTGTCGAAGTGCATGGCCTCATGATTCTTGGCGGGGGCGTAAGCGTCTACGAACTCGACAGTGATGGGCCCGTAGTACGCCGTCTTGGGCGCCCAGAAGTAGACATACTCAACGGTCTCGCCCGGACCGATATCTTGGCTCTTGGAAAGGTCGATGCCCTCGTAAAGCTCATCGGGAGCCTCGCTTGCAACGTAGTCGAGCACGGCCGCCTTGCCGGAAGTAAACAACGGGTCGCCTGCCTCAAGATCGCCCTGGGCAGCATGCACGTTAAAGGAGTTAAACGTCCTGTTCTTTGCATTGTTGTTGGTGATCTTGACGTGCAGGTAAAAGCCGTCCTGCAGCTTAGCGTCGCCGCGATAGAACGTACCGTGGGCTACCGCCTCATAGGTTATACCAGCCACCTCGACCGTCTGCGACTCATAGGCCTTGGCCTTCTTCTCTACGGGAGCACTGCCACCCGAGCTGCCAGCCGAGCTGCTCGGAGCGCTACCGCCGCAGCCTGCCACCGTACACGCCAGCACGGCCGAAAGCGTCACGGTGGGAATTCCTAACAGCAGCTTTTTCGTCATGGGCTTCATCATCCTCACCGCTCCTTTCGGCTTGCAGCTCATCCGTTGCCCGAGTCCTTCGTCGTCCCCGTGGCATCGGCTTTCACTATGAGCGTATGACGAAAAGCAGCACGAGCGAAGTGACCCGTGGCCCAAATAACGGCCTGCCAGCATCCCTTATGGGCCAAAAGGACTCGCACACGCACGTCCGTGGCCCATAAAACGAGACGCTTGTCCCAATGTTCGATTTGAACCAACAGCCGCAAGCACAACGGGGCGCCTACAACCGCCTTCAAACTTACTCGGACAGAGCCGACTCGGTTTTGCCCGAGCAAGCGCCGTTCCACCAAATTCCGAACGATTGTTCGATGGATTTCGTGTTGGGTGGAATCGCCCACGGGCTGGGCTATGCTACCTTGACTATCTATACGACTTAAATGCACAAGAGGAAGCACCAAGAGAGCGAGCATGGCAAAAAACACCGCAAACTATGGTAACGACAGTATTCGTCAGCTCAAGGACGAGGAGCGCGTACGCCTGCGCCCCGCCGTCATCTTTGGCTCGGACGGACTCGATGGCTGCGCGCATGCCGCGTTCGAGATCCTGTCCAACGCCGTTGACGAGGCGCGCCAGGGCTACGGCAAGCTCATCACCCTTACCGCCTTTCGCGATGGCTCCATTCAGGTAGAGGACAATGGCCGTGGCTGCCCGCTCGACTGGAACCCCTCCGAGAAGCGCTTTAACTGGGAGCTCGTCTTTTGCGAGCTCTACGCTGGCGGCAAGTACAACAACAACCAGGGCGGCGACTACGACTTCTCGCTCGGCACCAACGGCCTGGGCTCGTGCGCGACCCAGTACGCCTCCGAGTACATGGACGTCACGGTCTGGCGCGACGGCAACAAGTACTCCCTGCACTTTAAAAAGGGCAAGGTCGTCGGCGCCAAAAAGAAGGCGCTCGAGATTGAGCCCACAGACGAGAACCGTACCGGCACCACCATCAAGTGGCGCCCCGACCTCGAGGTCTTTACCTCCATCAGCATTCCCCACGAGTGGTATAGCGAGACCATGCGCCGCCAGGCAGTGGTCAACGCCAACGTGACCTTCCGCCTGCGTATTGAGGGCGACGATGGCGAGTTTTCCGAAGAGGACTTCTGCTACCCCAAGGGCATCGAGGACTACGTGCTCGAGAAGGTCGGAACCGACTACCTCACCGAACCTTTCTTTATCGAGGCCGACCGTCGCGGTCGCGATCGCGAGGACCTTCCCGACTACAACGTAAAGATCACCGCGTGCATGTGCTTCTCGCGCACCTTCATGATGCAGGAGTACTACCACAACTCGTCGTGGCTCGAGAACGGCGGCTCGCCCGAGAAGGCGGCCCGCAGCGCTCTGACCAGCGCCATCGATGCCTACATTAAGCAACAGGGCAAGTACAACAAAAACGAGAGCGGCATTAAGTGGCAGGACGTCCAAGACTGCCTGGTGCTGGTGACCAACTGTTTCTCCACCCAGACGTCCTACGAGAACCAGACCAAGAAGGCCATCAACAACCGCTTTATCCAGCAGGCCATGACCGCCTTCTTTAAGGAGCGCCTCTCGACCTATCTAATCGAGAACAAGGACGCCGCCAATAAGATCATGGAGCAGGTGCTCATCAACAAGCGCTCGCGCGAGAATGCCGAGAAGACGCGCCAGAGCATCAAGACCAACCTGCAGCAGAAGACCGATATGGCCAACCGCGTGCAGAAGTTCATCGACTGCCGTTCCAAGGACAAGAGCCGCCGCGAGATCTACATCGTAGAGGGCGACTCGGCAGCAGGCGCCATTCGCACCTCGCGCGACGCCGAGTTCCAGGGCGTCATGCCCGTCCGCGGCAAAATCCTCAACTGCCTGAAGGAGGACTACCCGCGCATCTTCAAGTCCGACATCATCATGGACCTCATGCGCGTGCTGGGCTGCGGTGTGGAGATCAAGGACAAGCGCATCAAGAACCTCGGCGCCTTTGACCTGGACAACCTCAACTGGAACAAGGTCATCATCTGTACGGACGCCGACGTCGACGGCTATCACATCCGCACGCTCGTGCTCACCATGCTCTACCGCCTGGTGCCCACGCTTATCGACGAGGGTTACGTGTATATCGCCGAGTCGCCGCTCTACGAGATCAACTGCAAAGAGAAGACTTACTTTGCCTACACCGAGCTCGAGAAGAACGGCATCCTCAAGGAGATCGGCGACCAGAAGTGCTCCATTAACCGCTCCAAGGGTCTTGGTGAGAACGATCCAGACATGATGTGGCTCACCACAATGAACCCCGAGACGCGCCGCCTGATTAAGGTGGAGCCCGAGGACGTCACCAAGATGGAAACCATGTTTAACCTGTTGCTGGGCAATGACGAGGCGGGCCGCAAGCGCCACATCTCCGAGCACGGCAAGGAATACCTGGACCAGCTGGATCTGCAGTAGCAGCAAATCGATAACGACGGCCCATAAGAAGTTCAAGAGGAAATCGTGGCAAAGAAGAAGACGAACCAGCCAAAGAAAAAGCAGGTCAATGCCGAGAACGTCATCGGCCTGCACTCCGAGGTCACCGACCAGCCGATCACGCAGACGCTCGAGGTCAACTACATGCCCTACGCCATGAGCGTCAATGTCTCGCGTGCGTTCCCCGAGATCGACGGCTTTAAGCCCTCGCACCGCAAGCTGCTCTACACCATGTACAAGATGGGCCTGCTCAAGGGCGAGCGCCAGAAGAGCGCCAACATCGTGGGCCAGACCATGAAGCTCAACCCGCACGGCGATGCCGCGATCTACGAGACAATGGTGCGCCTGGCCACCGGCAACGAGGCACTGCTCGCCCCCTTCGTGGAGTCGAAGGGCAACTTTGGCAAGTACTATTCAGGCGACCTGAGCTACGCCGCCTCGCGTTACACCGAGGCCAAGCTCTCCCCCATCAGCGCCGAGATCTTCAAGGACATCGACAAGGACCCGGTCGACTTCGTTGACAGCTACGACGGCGCCATGAAGGAGCCGCGCCTGCTGCCCACCACGTTCCCCAACATCCTTGTCTCGGCCAACAAGGGCATCGGCGTCGCCATGGCGTCCGACATCTGCGGCTTCAACCTCAATGAGGTCTGCACCGCCACCATGCACTACCTCAAGGATCCCAACTGTGACTTGCTTGAGTACATGCCCATGCCCGACTTCTCGACCGGCGGCGAGATCATCTACCGCCGCGAGGAGATGGAGAAGATCATCGAGACCGGCCTTGGCAGCTTCCAGATTCGCTCCCGCTGGCGCTGGATTCCCGAAGAGCGCATCATCGAGGTGTACGAGATCCCCTACACCACCAAGACCGATGTCATCATCGAGCGCATCGTCAAGCTCTCCAAGGAGGGCAAGGTCAAAGAGATCGCCGACATCCGTGACGAAACCGACCTTTCTGGCCTGCGCATCGCCATCGACCTTAAGCGCGGCGTCGACCCCGACAAGCTCATGGCCAAGCTCTACCGCTCGACCACGCTGCAGGATTCGTTCTCGTGCAACTTCAACGTGCTGGTTGACGGCTATCCCCGCGTTATGGGCGTGCGCCAGATCTTGCACGAGTGGGTTGCGTGGCGCATTCAGTCCACGCGTCGCCGCATTAACTTTGACCTGGATAAAAAGTCCGAGCGCCTGCACCTGCTGCACGGCCTCGAGGCGATCCTGCTCGACATCGACAAGGCCATTGCCATCATCCGCGGCACCAAGCTCGAGGCCGAGGTCGTACCCAACCTTATGAAGGGTTTCGACATCGATGAGACCCAGGCCGAGTTTGTTGCCGAGCTCAAGCTCCGCAACATCAACGAGGAGTACATTCTCAACCGCACCAAGGACATCGCCAAGCTCGAAGGCGAGATTGCCGAGCTCGAGGAAATCCTCTCGAGCGAGGAGAATATCAAGAAGGTCATCAGCGACGAGCTGGCCGCCGTCAACAAGAAGTACGTGATGCCGCGCCGCACGGGCAGGATCGAGCCCCACGAGGTTGTCGAGGTGAGCCTGGAGCCCGAGGTCGAGGAGTACCCGGTGACCATCATGCTCTCGCGCGACGGCTACCTCAAGAAAATGACGGACCGTGTGCTCAAGAAGGCTGCCACGCTCAAGTACAAGGACGGCGACAAGCCCTTTATCGAGTTCCCATCCTCCAACACGCACGAGCTGCTGGTCTTTACCAACAAGAGCCAGGTGTACAAGTGCAAGGTCGCGCAGTTTGAGGACACCAAGTCGGCCCAGCTGGGCTCGTACCTGCCGACCGATCTTGAGATGGAACCCGACGAGAGCGTCATCTGGGTTATCGACCCCGAGGACTACAAGGCCGACGTGCTGTTTGTCTTTGAGAACGGCCGCGTGGTGCGCGTCGCGCTTTCCGGATACGTCACCAAGACCAACCGCAAGCGCCTCAAGAACGCCATCTACGGCGGCAGTAAGCTGCTGTATGCCCAGGTGCTCAAAGAGGACCGCGACATCGCGCTGGTCTCGAGCGACTACCGCCTGATGAATTTCAACACCTCGCTGCTCAAGACCAAGACGACCACCAACACGCAGGGCGTCCAAGCCTTCACGGCAAAGAAGGGCCGCTCGGTCACTACCGTTGGCACGACCGAGGACATCCTTGGCGCCGGCGTCTCGGCCGAGAAGTTCACCGCGCAGAGTCTCCCCTCCGCCGGCGCCCTCATGAAGGAAAACGACATGCCGAGTTTGTTTGACTAGGACGACAGCAGAACCGCCATAAGCTCTCAAAACGGTGGAGCGCAGTAAATGCTGCGCTCCGGGCCCCATGCATTTCAGCAGCATCATCCCTATAGACAAAATGCCGCATAAAGTGGAACAGACATAAGCCCATCATTCATTCCAAAGGGCTTAGTCGATAGCCTGATAAGGCGCACGCCCGGATGGGTCTTTTTAAGTGAGGACAGACTTCGAGATCTTGTGTTCTCCCCCGCCTTGACTTCAATCGCAGACAAGCATCCCTGTTTCTCTACTACAAAGTCGATTTCCGCACGATTGTCTCGCGCCCAATAATGCAGCGGATAGCCCATGGCTGAAAGCTGTTGGGCAACGTAGTTTTCGGTAAGTGCGCCCATGAATGTGCCACCGATGCCGGCAAGAATATCGGCGCGTTGAGCACCGGCCTTGGAGACGAGCAGCCCTGTATCCGCCTGATAGATTTTAAAAGCAGAAGGGTTAACGAAGGCCTCTAAAGGGCTTTCGATCTGCCCGACTAGGCTGCAGCGCGCCACCGTACCCGACAATACAAGCCAGTCGAGAGCATCCCCAAAGAGAGACGCATTGCCCCCCGCTCGCACTACCTTGTATTGAAATTTACGATTCTCTTTGGCAAGCTGCTGTGGAATGGAATCGAAGCACGCACGCGTCTTTGCGCTCAAGCGTTCATCAGCATATTTATTGGTGTCGGCGGAATATCCGTCGAGAATAATCCGATGCTTTTCGGCCACATCAATGATTGACTGATCATCGATGTACGTTTGGACCGCCTCGGGCATTCCGCCAACAACAAGATACCGTCGATAGAGCCCAAG
Organism: uncultured Collinsella sp.; assembly: GCA_900551555.1. Taxonomy (GTDB): domain Bacteria; phylum Actinomycetota; class Coriobacteriia; order Coriobacteriales; family Coriobacteriaceae; genus Collinsella. Next base: position 13,224 of record URWC01000018.1, read on the forward strand.
CGCCTTTTCATGAAGGCTTGGCGCAAGAGGAGCCATTAACTCGAATGATGAGCGTATCTCGTCGACCAGCTGATCGTGCCCCATCGCCCAGAGAAACTCCTCGAAATCGAGTGGAGTCATCTCAATCAAGTCGGTCTTTCCAACGGGGAACGAATACGACTGATGGTTAATGGCAACCCCAAGAAGCGACCCAGCAGCCGCAACATAATACTCGGGAGCATCTTCGCAAAAGTATTTAAGGGAAGTGAGCGCTTCCTCGCATGCCTGGATCTCGTCAATGAACAGTAAAGTTTTGCCAGGCACGATACGCTGTCCCGTACGAGCCTCGATCGCGCGTACGATCGAATGAGGGTCAAGACCGCCCGAAAAATCCGCTCGCGCCGACCGGTCGTTCTCAAGATTAACGTAGACAACCGATTCGAAAAGATCTTGAGCGTACGTTCTGAGCAGATAGGTCTTGCCACACTGGCGCACGCCTTTGACCAGCAAAGGTTTTCTATCGGCCCTGTCTCGCCATTCCCTAAGGAGCTCGTCTGCCTTGCGACGCATACGCAACCTTCCCTCATGAACTTCTGTTTGACAATATTTTAACGCGGATTAATTTGTTTTCAGTTATTTTTCTGCGTTAAAAAATTGTTCTATACGGCACTTAAGGGAATTGCCCCTATCTCTCGGTAAGGACAGCAAGCATTTCCGCCAACGCTTATTGCCATGCGTTCTTCTTGCCCTTAGGCGAGCTTGCGAGCGAGCTCTCGCACCTCTTCCAACTTGGGCGAGGAGGCCATGCTGTCGCGCTCGGTCATACCGCTGATGGTGACAATGCCCTGGTCCTCCCACTTGCAGTACGCGCAGGCTGACTTGTACATAGCGATCGCCGCATCATAGACGCCCTCGCTGTGGCTATCGAGCAAAAGGGCCGTCTTGGTGAACGGGAAGCCCGTAGCACCGAAGGCGTACAGGCGGTCGATGGCGGCCTTCTCCTGCGCAGTGATATCAAACCAGTAGATAGGCGAAGCGAAGACAACCATGTCGGCGCCTTTCAGCGGCTCGATCACGTCGGCCATGTCATCCTTCTGCACGCAAGTGCCCTCATGGGCGAAGCAATACTGGCACCCCAAGCAACCAGCGATCTTTTTGCCGGCAACGCGGATGACCTCGACCGTATGGCCGGCCTCGCGCGCGGTCTCGGCAAACGCCTCAACCATGGTGTCGGTATTGGCGCCCTTACGCGGACTGCCGCTCAATACAACGATATTCATAGAAATCTCCCTCCCTCATGCCGCAGGCGCGCGGCATATTTTTTGTTTTAACCAAAACGTATGGAGTTATTCAATCGCCTCGTTTCAGCTACTCCCACTCGACAATAGGAGCCACTGGCCAAAAGCCTGTCAACATCAAAACAAGTTTTCAATCTATCGATTCTACGTGAGGCAATGGTCCTCATTTGATACCCGCGCTGTTTGCGCACTAGGGAGCAAAGGAATCTGGCCGCCGCCCAAATAAGATCACCGCCATCTTGCATAAACGACGCCATGTTAAGGTGCCTGATGCCATCCCTCTCCTGCAATAGAGGATCAAGCGTGAACAAGTAGCGCGGATAACCATCCCTGATGTGGCCGAACGGCCTGTACTCGCGCTCCTCGACGCCTCTGTCGGCAATCGACATAGAGACCTGGATGTAGGCGTAAGCATTGCGCCTACGAGCGATGAAGTCACACTCGAGCTTCCCAATACGGCCCACAGAAAGCTCATACCCGCGCGATGCAAGATAGAGGTAGATCTTCACGTCGGTATATACGCAAGATGCGCCCCTTTTTTTCTCAGCGTCCATTTCATCAGTTATGGGGGTGCTTTTTTACATTTTATAAAAAAGCGTACCGATAACTTATTCCCACTCAGTTTCGAAAATCGAATGGTTTTGAAGTTTCGAAAGCGGCAGGGCACCATGCATAAGGGCATGTTGGGATCCGCACCAGTAAAACAGGAATTGACTCACGCGAGAAGGCGCCGCCCCGTCGCCTCGATGCGTGCGACAGGCAGATTAGGTTTGGGGAGTAGAACGGCCCTTGCGCGAGGCGTGAATTGTAATCGATAAAGCCGAGCTTTGAGAACATGCGGTTTATCTCGTCGAACGTTGAGTCAACAGGGGCTTGCGCCCCGTCGGCCGACTTGGCGACGCCCATGTCCATGATGCCGGGCACAAGTGTGAATGCGCCACGTGGAGGCGAAGGGGTCACCCGAAAGGTTGATGGTAAGCGAGCACCAGAGGTCAAGGTGGTCCTCGCCTTCCGGGTTTGTGAGGTCGAGGGCGAGTGCCCCTCCCTCGGTCGCGTACAGCGGCGGCAGGCACTCGGCCAGCTCCTCAGTCATAAGCGCTTGCATGTCCGTCTCCCCTCCAGGCCACGTCGGACCCCTAGAATCTTCGCCCCGCGGGCAAAGCCTCGGCGCGCCCCATGGCATCTCGGCTTTGCCCCCTGCAATGTCGCGCAGCGGAGACACCACCTGAGACGGATGTCGATGCATCGAACCCGAGACCGGGCGCGGCGGCGGGGAGCCTCTCGCGCGAACAATCTGCTCGATCCTGCCGCACCCATCTTAAAAAAGTTCGAAAAACGTTCAATCGTACGACATCCGTCGAACAGTCGGGGGTACACACCACTACAGAAGGCCCACGGAACGGGGGGCGAGATGGTCGGCGACGGGTTCAAGGCGCTCTCCGGCCCCACGCTCCGCTAGGGAGGGCGTCGGGAGGGAGGCCGTAATGGGTGAGAAGGGCGAGCGGCCGGAGCGGGTGTTCCCCGGCAGGACAGACCCGTGGTTCATAGCGGCCATGGTGATTGTGGCGGGCGGTTTATCCGCGGCGTGTATCGCGTGTTTCCTGAGCTCGAGTCCCGCGCTCCTATGGGGCTGGTTCGCGCTGCTGCCCGTCCCGGCCCTCGTGGCCCTGGCTGCCCTTCCCGTCCGCAGCAATCGCCTCGAGCTCTACGGCGACCGCCTCGTCGTCGTGTACGCTGGGACGCGTTCGGTGATACCCTACGCCCACGTGCGGGGCGTCCGGCGCACCAGGACGCTCTGGGCGGGGACGGCCAACTCGCTCGACCGCGTCTACATCGAGGCGCCCTACGACGGCGACGCCATCGTCTCGGTCAGAGACAACGATGCCCTCGTGGCAGAGCTCGAGCGTAGGTGCGGCCTGCGGCCCGGCTGCGAACAAGGCAACTAGCTTCGCAGGGCGGCTATCAGCGACTTGCTGCTCATCGTCATATCACGACGGCCAATTCTGGGTCGGGCTGGCGGAGCACGTCGAGGACGGAAGGTACGGCGTCGCCCGCATCGTCTTCGGCGCGGAGCCATCCAATGAGGAAATCCTGCATTTCATTACAGGCAAATGGGCAATGCTCTCGTTCTTCGGCGACGAGCCGACCGAGGCGAGCAAGCCCGCGAAGAACCCCAAGAGACGCGCCCGCGAGGCGTCGAGGGCCCTTAAGCAGCCGGCAATGGGCACCAAAGCGCAGCAGACACTCGCGAGCCAGCGGGACGCAATGAAACGGGAGTCGGTCCGCGCAAGAAGCCAGCACCGCGCGGAAGAGGCTGATGCGCGCTTCGAGCAGCGAAAGCTGAAGCGCAAGCAGAAGCATCGTGGGCATTGATTGCCATTTGCAGCAAGGCAAACCATATACAGCAGCGGCGCCAGTTCCACTTGAAGCCGACACCGCGTAGACGCTGATGGTGACGGCTATGCACGGGCACGGGCGCGCCACCGCACTTCACAGCTTGTTTCTCAAGTATTTAGGACGCACACGCGGCGTTCAAAAATGCGGAGCGACTCCGCATGGCTCGAGACTGAGCCGAGGTGCCCTACTTCTCGCCTTCCAGCAGGCCCACGATGCGATCGATGTCGACGGCAAAGCAGGACCTTCCCTCGCGCTCATAGAGGTCAAGGTACGCCTGGCATTCGGAGACAATGCGTTTGGTGTTGCCATCGATGATGCGCTGGAGCGTCTCGTAGTAGGCCGAGCCCTCGGTCCTGAAGCGGCGCTGGTAGGCCTTGGTTATGGGGAACATCTTGATGTAGTGGATGCCGTGGCGGCAGCCGGGGCGCGTCGTGGGGCGGGGTGGCAACGCAAAGTACTGGTCTTTGGGCACGTTAGGGGCGATGTTGGAACGCAGCGGCACGGCGAAGTCCCTGCGCTTCCCGCGGAAACGCAGTCTCACCACCACGATGCAGGGGCGATTGTGCTTAAGCATGAGCTCGCGGTCGCCCTCGACGAGGTCGAAGAAGTCCTGGGAGATGGATACGATCTTCATCGGGTACGCCCCCTTCATACGAAGCGGGGCCCGCATCGCTGCAGGCCCCTACAGGTGGGCGATATTCTACGCCTTGCGGCACCCCGTCGCCCACGGAGGTTAAACGTACACGTAAGCCGTACTCTGAAAGCCGCGGCTTCCGGCAAGTAGTTTATACCATGAAAGGTCGCTTTCAATGCGCATAGCTCGCAAAATAACACTCGCTGGGCCGTCACCCCTGGCCGTTACCCTCCAATCTTCATTGGAGTCAGCAGGTCAATTCATATAATCATGGGGGTTTATCCTAAAGGGAATCAAATTCATACCCCCGTAACTAAGGAATTTTCTATTCCCACTCGATGACTAGAGCCCTGGTGTAATTGGCTGGATCACCGTTCCGGGAACCGGCATCGACCTACCTGTCCGCCAAGCTCCTTCTTCAGCTCCAGCCTAGTATCTGACTCGCGCCGTTATAAGCGAAAACCGAAGAGATGCGTCTTAGCCAAGAGAATAAGGTTAGCCTTATCTTACTGCATGATTCCTGTGTTATAGTTAGATGGCTCTAACTATTTGGGGGCGACAGCCATGCACGAACGCAAGGGTTTCTGGGACAAGAATGCCAGTCGGTACGACCGCTTCATGCGAAAGGACCGGGCGGCGTATGAGAAGATGTATGAGCTGATCAGGCCGGTGGTGAAAGAAAAAACCGTACTGGAGGTTGCCACCGGCACGGGACTTATCGCAAAGAGCGTCGTGAATGCGGCGGCGCACATCGAGGCTACGGACGCCTCTGCAAAGATGATCCTTGAAGCAAAGCGGGACCATCAATCCGCAAAGCTGCACTTTTCCGTACAAGATATGTTCCGCCTGCCCTATGCACAGAAGTCCTTCGAAGTGGTGATCGCGTCCAACGCGCTTCACATAGTGCCGCATCCGGAAAAGGCCCTGCAAGAAATCAGGCGAGTGCTGAAGGACGACGGCGTGCTCATCGCGCCAACCTTCACCCACGCGGGGAACTCGGTTTCCGGCAAGGCAAAAGCCTTTTTCATGAGTATGGCGGGATTCCCCCTCTACAGCAGATGGACAAGCGAGGAATACCTACGTTTTCTGCGTCAAAACGGCTGGGCGGTGCAGAAAAGCACGGTGCTGAAGGCCTCGTTCCCGTTGACCTATACGGAATGCACGAAATCGGAGGGGCCAGATGTCGTTCTTTGAAAACACCCGCAAGCCCGTGGGCCTCGGCGGAAAACTTATGGTTGCCATGATGAATCTGGGCCACAGCCCTGTGGCGCGGTGGGGGCTTCGATTTCTACGACTTGCGCCAAACGCCAAGGTGCTGGATTGCGGCTGCGGCGGCGGGGCGAACATAAAACGGCTGCTGAAAAAATGCCCGCATGGCGTCGTCAAGGGCATCGACTATTCACCCGTCAGCGTGGAGAAGGCTAGAAAGCTCAACCGAACTGCAATTCAGAAGGGGCGTTGCGCCGTTCTGCAAGGCAGTGTGGCGGATATGGTGTTTGAGGATAGCTACTTCGATGCCGCCACGGCCTTTGAGACCGTCTATTTCTGGCCCGATTTGCCCCGATGCTTCCGTGAGGTCTGGCGGACGCTGAAGCCAGGCGGGGCAATTCTTATCTGCAACGAGAGCAATGGCGATACGGACAAGGACGAGAGGTGGACGCAGATCATCGGCGGCATGACCATCTACAAGGACATTGAACTAAAGGCGTGTCTGGAGCAGGCGGGTTTTCACGAGGTGCAGATACGCAAAAAGAAAAAGTGGCTCTGCGTCACGGCGCGGAAGTAAGGGCATCGAGCACGGGCATTTTTGCATCAATCCTGCACATGGCGATAGGCATGACGGTCATAGCGGCTGTGCTGGCGGCAATTATGACAGTTTTTATTCACTGAGGAAGAAACCTATGAAATGTAAAATTGAGAAAAACACCGTGCAGGAGACGCTGATCCTCCCGCTGTATTCCCGGAAGCTGT
>URWC01000019.1 GCA_900551555.1 uncultured Collinsella sp.
CAGTTTGGTAGCGCGCCTGCTTTGGGAGCAGGATGTCGCAGGTTCAAATCCTGTCGTCCCGACCATATCTTGCGGGCGTAGTTCAATGGTAGAACCCCAGCCTTCCAAGCTGATGACGCGGGTTCGATTCCCGTCGCCCGCTCCATAGGATAGTTTAAACGGCTTTGGCTCCTTTTGGTGCCAGAGCCGTTTTCATATACATGCCGGGACCCCACATCCCCTCCTAAGTTGCGGTGAAATACGGACTGTCTTTTGGCTTTTATGGCCCATGTAGTCCGTATTTCACCGCAACTATTTGTAAGGTTGGATTTTGATGCCGTTGGGAGGATCGTAGCGACCGTCTACCGAGAGTGGAAATATTTTTTGAAGCTCTGACCTGCGACGTCAAGCTTTTGGTCAGCTTTTGGCAAGGCCTGCGGACGGAAGCATGCGATAGCGTAATGGTATTCTCTCCGCCGTGATGGTTATGGGGTTGGCCATGCTCGATAAAGGCAAACATTTTCCGCAGTCCTATGCAAGGATGTTATTCTCGGCCGTTGGAATTCATCAAGATGGACAGCTGCTTATAACAATTGATCCTTGGGATGAACGCCGTGCGCGCGAGCTTATGCAGGTAGAGCTCATGCTTCGTCTTTACAACCATGTATATGCGGATCCGGTCTATTGGAATAATCTTGGGGTTGAAGATCGTATCTTTCAGCTGGCATCCGCTATTGCGGTCGTTGAACCGGATGCTGTGTTTTGCGGAGCGACAGCAGCGCTGCTCTACGGCATCGGCTCGGCGTATACGCTTCTGGATAAAGTGCAAGTGCTGCTGCCACGGTCTACAAGGCGTGATACGTATGAGTTCGTTGAATACAAGCGCTGGCGCCCGGGCGAAGTGTGGCGGCTTGGTCTGTTTACACTGACGGATCCGTGTCGAACGGTTGTTGATATCGCGCGATCGAGCGCCTTTCGCTATGCGCTGGGTTATGTCGATGGCTTGGCCCGTGAGTACGATGTCGAACGCGAAGAGCTGCGAGCATATGCGCAGGCAAATTGTCGAGGGCTGCATGGCATCGCGCGTGCTTTTGACGTTTTTGAGTGTATGGACGGCAGGTCAGACAATGGCGGCGAGTCTGAGGCGAGAGCAGCGATGATTCTCGCTGGGGTTGCCGCGCCCGAGCTTCAAGTTGAGATAACGCGACCGGGAAACGCTGGCTATTATCTAGCAGATTATGGCTGGCAGATGCCAGACGGCTCATGGACGCTGGCAGAGCTGCATGGGCTAGGCAAGTTTGAAGACGAGGCTCAAAATGATCCAGAGCGGGCGGCGGCAAAAACGTATCGAGCGGCCCTCATGCGCGACGCGAACCTTCGCGCCATGGGCCACAACGTCATTCATTTCAAACTCTCGGACACCTACGACGTAGAATCGTTCGGTGCCATGATGCGCGGTTACGGCATTCCGACAATAAAACCCTACGCCGACTCCCGATAGCGAAATCGTTCGCGGTCCACCTTCAATAAGTTGCGGTGAAATACGGACTGTTGAGGCCTTTAAAGGCATGAAACAGTCCGTATTTCACCGCAACTCAGATGGGGATGGGGTTAGCTGCGGGGGCGGTGGCGGAGCTTGTCGATGGTGGAGTCGGTGCTTCGGCTGCGGGCTTCGGCGGCGCGGTCGCGGGCGTCGGCAGCGGTTTGGCGCTTGCGGCGGTAATCGATCATGCCTTGGATGATGGGCTTGCCAAAGCTCACGACATCATCGTTGTAGATGGCGGTACGGGCGGCAAGCAGACAGTCGGTAAAGTCCATATGCGTCTTGCCAAAGAGTTTGACGGCAAGGGCGACAACGGTGGCTCGTCGACCATGACGTCATCGAGCAGCTTGGTCATGGCCGTCGCAATCTCCACACGCGGGACCTTGTAGACGTCACGCAGCGTAACGGCGACGCGCGTGATGATCTCGGGGTAGACGCGAGCGGTGCGCGTGGCGATGACCTTGGCGGCGCGCGGTGACAGGACCTCGTCGTCGTCAAGCAGGTAGCGTAGGATGACGGTCTCGTCGATGATGGTGCTACTCATGGATATCTACTTCCTCGGGACCCAAAATCGAATCGTCGCTTTCTGTGGCAAGGTATTCAATCCAGGCATTGCGCTCCTCGGAGCGGCGATTGGGGTCACCGTATGCTTTGAGCGATCCATAGGCGGCGGTGCCGTCCTTTGAGCGCACGGCGACCGGCTGAAAGGGGAGCTTGCGCATCAAAATGCTCTGCGCGACAAATAGACGGACGGCCTCGGCGAGCGATGTGCCCATGGCGTCGTAGAGATGTTCGGCATGCTGCTTGTCTTCCTCGCGAATGCGCACCTGCAGGATGGCTCGTTTTTGAGTCGATGACATCACTGGCCCCCTTAATGAGCGTGCAATATAGTCGGTCAAATGCGGCATGTGCCGATACTTGAGCATCTTATAACGATTACTTTATTTCGCTCAAGTAAATAACCATTAACTTGAATACAAGCGTAGTACATCTAAAATGAGAGCGCGTAAAAATCTCTGAGGCGTACGCATGTAATACACTCACCTTTATAGCTTCTAGAGAATAATTCCAACCTGCCAAAACCCCTGCAATACACCCGTATTGCAGGGCCTATGCTCAAGTTTGCCCCCTGCAACTGCGTATATTTAACCTGTATATCGTTGGAGGAATTCTATCGAAGTGCCTGTTTCGCCGCATGCACTCGATACGCCGATGCCGGACCACGGGCGGTCCGGGGCAACGTCGGCAGGGTCTCTCCGGCATGGGATTCAGGAGGGAGTGAACAACATGGGCAATAAACGAGTCGTGGCTGATTCTTCACGCTGCATTGGGTGCCAAACCTGTATGGCGGCGTGCATCGAGGCACACGATATTCCCGGCAACATCGCCGCACCTCGCTTGCGCGTGACGCGTACGTACGAGATCTCCGCACCGGTGGCATGTCACCACTGCGAGGACGCTCCGTGCGCCAAGGCCTGCCCCACGGGTGCCTTGTTCTTTGATCCAAAGAACCATCGCATCGGCGTCAACGAGGACAACTGCATCGGCTGCAAGAGCTGCGTCATGGCCTGCCCCTTTGGCGCCGTGAGTGTGGCGACCACGCAGGTCCCCGTCTTGATGGGCGACGTGCGCGTGGGTTCGCAGACCAAGAGCTTCGTGCTCAAGTGCGACCTGTGCGTGGACCGTCCCGGCGGTCCGGCGTGTGCCGAGGCGTGCCCGACCAAGGGCCTCACCTTGGTAGACGAGGAGCGCCTGGCAGAACTGACTGCCGAGCGTGCCCGCGCCACCATCGAAAACGAGGCGTAGCCGGGCGGCCATACAGGCCCAACGATTGTCAAATACGTACCGATTAATCGGTAGCAGAGAAAGGAAGGAGGGTGTCATGGAGAAGCATAAAGTGATCTGCCCGTACTGCGGCGCCGGTTGCCAGTTTAACCTCCTGGTCCAAAACGGCCAGGTCGTGGGCACCGAACCGCTCAACGGCATCACCAACCAGAGCGAGCTGTGCCTTAAGGGCATGAGCGGCTACGACTTCATCAACGACACCAAGATCTTGACTCCTCGCGTACTGCACCCGATGATCCGCCGCACTAAGGGCGCGGATCTTGAGCGCGTAAGCTGGGACGAGGCACTGGATTTCACCGCATCTAAGATGCAGGCCATAATTGACGAATATGGTCCTAACGCTGTCATGACCACCGGCTCTTCGCGAGGCGGCGGCAATGAGGCGAACTACGTCATGCAGAAGTTTACGCGTGCGTGCATCGGCACCCACAGCGTGGACAACTGCGCCCGTACTTGACACGGCCCTACTGTCCTCGGTCTGATGGACACGGTTGGTTCAGGTTGCATGTCATGCTCCATCCCCGGTATGGAGGATGCGGGCTGCATTTTCCTCTTCGGCTATAACCCTGCCGATTCGCACCCCATCGTCGCAAGGCGTATCGTGCGAGCCAAAGAAAAGGGTTGCAAGATCATCGTCGCCGATCCGCGCCATATCGAAACCGCGCGTATCGCCGATCTCTACCTTCCGATCAAGAACGGTTGCAACGTTGCGTTCCTCAACGCCTTTGCCAACTGCTTGGTCAACGATGGCCTCTACGACAAGGAATTCGTCGCCGAGCATACGAACGGCTTTGACGAGTGGTGGGAGACCATCAAGAACTACACTCCCGAATCCGTACAGGACATCACGGGTGTCGAGCCCGCGTTGATCCACCAAGCTGCCGAGATGTACGCCACGGCGAAGCCCTCTGCCATCATTGGCTGGGGCATGGGCGTATGCCAGCAGAAGCAGAACCTGAAGACGGTGCACACCATCGCCTCCATCGCCTGCGTTGCCGGCCAGATCGGCAAACCCAATTCCGGCCTCGCGCCCGTGCGTGGTCAGAACAACGTCCAGGGCTCCTGCGATATGGGCATGCTGCCCAACCTGTACCCTGGCTACCAGAAGGTCACCGACCCGGCTGTGCGTGCCAAGTTTGCCAAGGCTTGGGGCGTGCCCGAGGAAAAGCTCCCGCTCGAGGAGGGCTACAAGCTCACCGACCTGGGCCACCTGGTCGACGAGGGCAAGGTGCACTGCTTCTACAACTACGGCGAGGACCCGGTGCAGACCGAGCCCGATTCGGCCGGTATGCGCAAGACGCTCTCCGAGCTGGATCTGTTCATTTGCCAGGACATCTTTATGACGCAGACGACCATGCTCGCCGACGTCATCCTGCCTGCCACCTCTTGGGGCGAGCACGAGGGTGTCTTTACCGCATCCGACCGTAGCTTCCAGCACTTTGACGCGGCCGTTCCGCCCAAGGGCGAGTGCCGTCACGACTGGGAGATCTTCGCGGACCTGTCTACGCGTATGGGTTACCCCATGCACTACGACAACACCGAGCAGATCTGGAACGAGTGCATCAGCCTGTGCCCCAACTTTGTGGGCGCAACCTACGAGAAGATGGCTCCCGAGGGCGGTTACGCCCAGTGGCCGGTCAAGAGCACCGATGTGAACGACCACGGTACGCCCGACATGTTCGCTGGTGGCAAGTTCACCACCAAGGACGGCCGCGCCAACCTGATGGCGCACGACTGGGAGGCGCCCTCCGAGCTTCCCGACGATGAGTACCCGCTCATTCTGTGCACCGTTCGCGAGGTCGGTCACTACAGCTGCCGCTCGATGACTGGCAACTGCAAGACGCTGGCGCTGCTCGCCGACGAGCCCGGCTTTGTCCGCATGAATCCCGCGGACGCCCAGGCGCGCGGCATCAAGAACGGCGACATCGTCTCGATTCACAGCCGCCGTGGCCAGGTATACAGCCGCGCCGACGTGAGCGACCGCATCAACAAGGGCACGGTCTATATGACCTACCAGTGGTGGATCGGCAAGTGCAACGAGCTGACCATTCACAAGGTCGACCCGGTCTCGCATACGCCCGAGGACAAGTTCTCCGCCTGCCAGGTCGACGCTATCGCCGACCAGGTCTGGGCTGAGGGCGAGGTGGAGCGTCAGTACACCGAGCTCAAGCAGGCTCTGGTGGACGCCGCCGCTCCCCAGGACGTTGAGCCCGGCGCCGCCAAGTTCGATGACGAGACGCACGTGAACCAAATCGTGTAGTCCCGTTCTCGTTGGCTTTTTGGGCCGGGCGTCCCGTACGTTCGGGAGCCCGGCCCGTTATTTTGAAAGGAAGTGGGGATGAACCGCTTCATCGACATCAACCCGGAGAGGTGCATCGGCTGCGGAACATGCCAGTCCGCCTGTGCCGACGCCCACCGGATGCAGGGTCTTCAGGATACGCCGCGCTTGGCGCTCGTGAAGACCGGCGGTATTTCGGCCGCCCTTGCCTGCCACCATTGCGAGGGTGCCCCCTGCGCCGAGGTTTGCCCGGTGAATGCCATCGAGCACGATGGCGATCGCATCCACGTCAAGGAGCAGGAGTGCATCGGGTGCAGGCTGTGCGCCATCGCGTGCCCCTTCGGAGCCATCCATCCCGATGGCACGTCTTTCGCCGGTGTCGCAGGCATGTGCGACCCGACGCCTTCGTATCCTAAGTCCCTGAGCAGCCTGCTTACGTGGGCTCCTGGTCAGTACACCTGCGCTGTCAAGTGCGACCTGTGCGCATTCGATCCGGACGGCCCGCATTGTGTGGCGGCGTGCCCTACCAAGGCGCTGACCGTCATGGGTGGCGCGGCCGATCGCGAGCTCGACGAGGCCAAGCGCCTGCGCTCGATCGAAAACGGTCCGGTCGTCGACGTTACCGCTGTGGCCCAGGGCCTGTCCGAGAAAGCAGAAGGGAGCGTAAACAATGGATAGCATGACGCTGTTTATCGCATCGCTTGCCGTCTCGTGCATCGGTGCGCTCGCCTCGGTTCTGCTGATCAAGGCCGATAACGCCGCCAAGACCGCCGGCTGCCTAATCGGCGCCGTCGCCGCGGTGCTTTCGTTTGTGGCCGGTATCCAGGCCGTGCTGGGCGATGTCACGTCGGTCGACACCATCGTGTTCTTCCCGTTTGCCCATTTCCAGCTGCTGCTCAACCAGCTGTCCGGCCTGTTCGTGGCGCTCATCTCGGTGCTCGCGTTTGCCGGCTCGATCTACGGTCTCAACTACTTTGATGAGTACCCGGGCAAAAAGGGCCGCGCCGGCTTCTTCTTTAACACCTTTGTGGCGTCCATGATGCTCGTCATCACCGCCGACAACGTGTTTTGGTTCCTGGTCGCCTTTGAGCTCATGTCGCTGACCTCGTACTTCCTGGTCGTGATCGAGGAGAACGAGAACTCCATCCATGGCGGTTGGCTCTACTTTGTGATCGCGCACGTGGGCTTTGTGCTCATCATGGCGAGCTTCCTCACCATGACCAACTTCGCCGGTGGCTCGTTTGCCTTTGCGGATTTCCGCGCTACGCAGTTTAGCCCCGCGGTCGCATCCGTGTGCTTTGTGCTCGCCTTCTTTGGCTTTGGCGCCAAGGCCGGTATCATCCCGCTGCACGGCTGGCTGCCCAAGGCGCATCCCGAGGCGCCGTCCAACGTGTCGGCCCTCATGTCCGGCGGCATGATCAAGATCGGTATCTTCGGCATCATCAAGGTGGGCCTCGACCTGCTCTCCGCCTCGGGCGTTCAGGTCTGGTGGGGCCTTATGGTCATGGTCTTCGGTGCGATCTCGTCGGTCCTCGGCGTGGCCTTCGCCCTGCAGGAGCATGACATCAAGCGCCTGCTGGCCTATCACTCCGTCGAGAACATCGGCATCATTCTGCTCGGCGTCGGCGCCTCCATGGCCGCTATGGCGCTCAACTCGGTCGGCATCGCCGTCCTGGCTCTGATGGCCGCCCTCTACCACACGTTTAACCACGCGATGTTTAAGGGCGAGCTGTTCTTGGGCGCCGGTGCGCTGCTGTACTCCACGGGTACGCGCAATATGGAGAAGATGGGCGGTCTGTTCCGTCGTATGCCGGCTACGGCCATCTGCTTCCTTATTGGCGCGCTTGCCATCTCGGCTATCCCGCCCTTCAACGGCTTTGTGTCCGAGTGGTTTACCTACCAGTCGCTCTTTAACGCTGCCATGCAGGGCGACAAGGCCGTCATGATCGTGGCCGTGTTCGCTGCCGTCGCGCTTGCCATTACCGGCGCGCTGGCTGTCACATGCTTCGTCAAGGCCTATGGCGTCTCCTTTGCCTCCGCGCCCCGCTCCGAGGCCGCGGCCAATGCCAAGGAGGTTCCCGCCCCCATGGTGTTTGCGCAGGGCCTGCTCGCGGCCATCTGCGTCGTGCTGGGCATTGGCGCTCCCGTGATCGCGCCCGTGCTGGTCGATGTCGCTGCGTCCGTGCTGCATCCGTACGGTGGCGTGTTTGCCGCCGAGGGCATGGAGCTCATGAACCAGTACTCCGGCGCTGCCACCTCCACGCCCGCGATCGCTATTGCGCTCGTGGTGCTCGTCGGCCTTGCCTGCGGTTATCGCAAGCTCAAGACCGTCGGCAAGGTGCAGAAGTCCCAGCCGTGGGCATGCGGCTATGCTCCCAACGAGCATATGCCCGTCGTGGCCACGACCTTTGCCTCCGAGGTGTCCTGGTTTATGCAGCCGCTCTACACGCTGCGCGACCGCTGCACGGCCGTCTGCTGGTCCATCGCGCACTTCTTCCAGAAGCTCACCGGTGTGGCCGAGGCTGTGGAGCCCGTACCCGACAAGGTTCTCGTCGATGCCCCGCATAAGGGTGTCGAGAAGCTCGCCGACCTCGCGACTAAGCTCGAGGGCGGCAACTACAGCATCTATATCTGCTACATCGTCGCGGCACTCGTGGTGTTCCTCGTGCTCGCCGTGCAAATGGGTTAAGGAGGGGAGAGCATGAACAACATCGTACTTGCCGTTCTGCAGGGCGTGGTCGTTATGGCCGTCGCGCCGTTCTTCTCCGGTCTCGGCCGCGTGATCCGCGCCAAGATGCACAACCGTCGCGGCCCCAGCATCATGCAGGACTACCGCGACCTGGCCAAGCTCTTTGCGCGCCCCGAGTCCCAGAGCGAGGATGCGAGCTTTGCGCTGCGCATCATGCCGCCGCTGTTCTTCGCCGTCGCCTTTATGCTCGCGATGGGTCTGCCGCTCTTTACGGCACAAAGCCCCATCCCGGTCTTTGGTGACGCCATCACCATCATGTATAGCCTGGCGCTCGCCCGCTTCTTCTTCGCCCTCTGCGGTGTGGATTCGTCCAACGCCTACGCCGGTATCGGCGGCGTCCGCGAGCTGCTCATGAGCGTGCTCATCGAGCCGTCCATGCTGCTGGCGCTGTTTGCCGCCGCCCTGGTGTGCGGCTCCACCGACATCGCCACCATGGGCCAGCACATCATGACGGGCGCCATCGACGCGCCGGTCGCTGTGATCCTCGCCGGCATCGCCTTTGCGATTGCCTGCTACATGGAACTCGGCAAGCTGCCGTTTGATCAGGCCGAGGCCGAGCAGGAGCTCCAGGAAGGTCCGCTCGCTGAGCTTTCCGGCCCGTCGCTTGCGATGGCCAAGCTCGCCATGTCCATGAAGCAGGTCCTGGTCGTCGCCTGGTTCTGCGCGATCTTCGTCCCCTGGGGCGAGCCCGCGGCCGTGGGTATCGCGGCCGTTCTGGGCGCGGTCATCTTCCTTGTGAAGTGCCTGATCGACTTTGTCGTATGCGGCGTGATCGAGAACTCCTGCTCGCGCTCGCGTTTTAAGGTGCTTGGCAATCAGACCTGGGCCGTCGTGGGCATCGCCGTTCTGGCGTTTGTCTTCGTGGTCGTCGGCGTGTAGGAGAAGGGAGAAACAATGTCATTTGCAGTCAGTCTGTCCCTTCTCGGCTTGGTCGCTATCGCGGCCCCGATGGTGGCCTCGGTGCTCGTCGCCCTGTTCCCCCGTCCGTACGCCAAGTGGTTCAGCGTTTTGGGTGCCGCCGTCTCGACGGTCTGCACCATCGCCCTCGCCGCGAATTTCGCTGGCGCCGGCATGCCCGACACGCAGGTCCCCCTGATCTCGTTTGGGCAGACCCTCGTCATGGGATTCACCTTCGATCGCATGAGCACGCTGCTCGCGCCCGCCTTTGTGGGTATCGGCCTGCTTGTCGTGATCTATTCGATTCCCTATATGAGCGAGAATAACCGTGAGCATCCCGACGCACCGCGTCGTCGCTTCTACGCGTACCTCGCGACCTTCATCGGCGCCATGGCCGGTCTTGTGTACAGCTCGACCCTTTTGGGCCAGCTCGTGTTCTTTGAGATCACGGGTGCGTGCTCTTGGGGCCTCATTAGCTACTACATGACGCCTACGGCCAAGAAGGCCGGCATGAAGGCTCTGATCATTACGCATATCGGTGCGCTTGGCCTGTATCTGGGCGCCGCCATCGTGTTTGCCCATACCGGTACCTTCGCCATTACCGCGATTGCCGGCCTCGACGCCAAGCTCAAGGCTATCGTTCTTTTGCTCGTGCTGTTTGCGGCCTGGGCCAAGTCCGCACAGGTTCCCATGTACATGTGGCTGCCTTCGGCCATGGAGGCGCCGACGCCTGTTTCGGCCTACCTGCATGGCGCCTCGATGGTTAAGGTCGGCGTGTGCGTGTTCGCGCGTGCACTCGTCTCTGCCGGCGAGATCCCCGAGATCGTGGGTTGGGTCGCCATTATCGACGCCATGGTCACCATGCTCTTTGGCTTCCTTATGTACCTGCCGCAAAAGGACATGAAGCGTCTGCTGGCCTTTTCCACGATCGCCCAGCTCTCCTATGTGTTCTTTGGTCTGGGCCTTTCGGTCTTTGGCAGCCAGCTGGCCTTCGATGGCGCCGTCTGCCACATCTTTAACCACGCTTTCGCCAAGACGCTGTTCTTCCTGATCGCCGGTTCGTTCTCCTTTACGCTCGGCACGCGTATGCTGCCCAAGCTTCGCGGCATCGTAAAGAAGTACCCGATCTCGGGCGTGGGCTTCGGTGTCGCCGCGCTCGCTATTGCCGGCGTGCCGCCCATGAACACGTTCTTCTCGAAGTTCCAGATTATCGCCGGCGGCTTCTCTGTGGGTGCCGGCAACGTCGCGATCCTGGTGCTCGTGTGCATCATGGTCGCCGAGACCGTCGCCACCTTCGCCTGGTTCCTCAAGTGGATGGGCTATTGCCTGCCCGGCGAGCCGAGCGACGAGGTCGCTGCGGGAGCCCCGCTTCCCCGCGCGATGGCGTTCGTGTTCATCGTGCTCATCATCATGGTCATCGTCAGCGGCCCGCTTTCGGCCAGCTGGATCGGTTAGGAGGTAGAACGACATGGGTTATTCGATCGTCAACATCCTTGGCGGCCTTCTGATCGTCACGTCCACCATGGTGGTCGTCTCCAAGAACATCAAGCACGCCATTCGCTGGTATGCGGTGCAGTCGCTGGTGCTCGTGGGACTGCTCGCTACGCTCGGTGCTACTACCGGTGCGCAGGAGCTGCTTATGTGGGCCGGATCTGCCTTTATCACTAAGGTCGTCCTGGTCCCTTACATCCTCAACCGCGCATACAAGAAGATGGGCGAGCCGAGCGACGCATCGCTCAAGGCCGGCCTTAAGCCCGCGTGGGCCATCTGCATCATCGCCGTCGAGGTCGCGATCTGCTTTGCCGTTGTGACGCAGATCAGCCTGCCCACGGCCGAGGTCGCAACGCCTGCGCTCGCTATTAGCTTCGCTCACTTCTTCGTGGGCCTCACCTGCATCATCTCGCAGCGCAACATCATGAAGCAGATCTTTGGATACTGCCTTATGGAAAACGGCAGCCACGTGACGCTCGCGCTTTTGGCCCCCACCGCTCCCGAGATCATCGAGATCGGTATCGCCACCGACGCCATCTTTGCCGTCATCATCATGTCCATCGTCGTGCGTCGCATTTGGGACGACTCCCACTCGCTCGATGCGCGCGACCTGTCCGAGCTGAGGGGGTAGTCCATGGAAACGTTGATTCTCGCCCTGCTCGCGACTCCTTTGGTGTTCTCGCTGGTCATGGCGTTTTTGCCCAAGAACACGTCCTATAACGTGTTTGCCGGTCTCAACCTGGTCTCCGTCGCAGCCGTCCTGGTGCTGTCGATTATGACGGCCGGCGACGTCCTTATGAGCGGCGAAACCGCGAGCGCTCTTGGCCTGTGGTTCCACCTCGATTCGCTGGGCGCCATCTTTGTGCTGCTCATCGGCTTTATCGGTTTTCTTACGGGGCTGTTCTCGCTGCCCTATGTAAAGGCCGATATCGAGGAGGGCTCCATGCCCGCCGAGCGCGCCAAGCAGTATTTTGCGCTGTTTAGCCTGTTTGTGTTCACCATGCTGCTCGCGTGCCTGTCCAACAACATGATCCTCACGTGGGCCGCCGTGGAGGCAACCACGCTTTCCACTGTGTTCCTGGTGGGTATCTACAAGAACAAGACGGCCCTCGAGGCTTCTTGGAAGTATGCGATGGTCTGTACCGCCGGCGTGGCATTTGGCCTGTTCGGTACGCTGCTGATCTACGCCAACGCCGCCGACGTGATTCCCAACGCCCACGAGGCCGCATTCCTGTCGTGCGTGCTGCCGTATGCCGACCAGTTCGACCCGACGCTCATGCGCCTCGCCTTTGCGTTTATCGTGATCGGCTTTGGCACCAAGGCTGGCCTGTTCCCCATGCACACTTGGCTGCCCGATGCCCACTCTCAGGCTCCGAGTCCTGTCTCGGCCCTGCTCTCGGGTGTTCTGCTTAAGTGTGCCATGCTTGTGATCATGCGCTTCTACGGCTTTACCATCCAGGCCGTGGGTGCCGAGTATCCGCAACTTCTGCTGTTGATCGTCGGCACGCTGTCCATTTTGGTGGCGGCACTCTCGATGTTTCGCCAGGACGACCTCAAGCGCCGCTTTGCGTACTCGTCTGTGGAGAACGTGGGCGTTATCGCCCTGTGCCTGGGTATCGGTGGCCCGCTGGGTATCGCCGCGGCCCTGCTGCACTGCGTGTTCCACGGCTTTACCAAGACGCTTGCCTTCTGCGTGTCCGGCAACATCCAGCACGCCTTTGGCACGCGTAGCCTGGCCAAGATCCAGGGCGTCGTCGAGGTTGCGCCCGCAACCGCCGCGCTCGCCATCCTGGCGCTGCTCGGCCTTGCCGCCTTCCCGCCCTTTGGCATGTTCATCTCTGAGTTCCTGACTTTTGTCGCCGGTGTTACCGCCGGTCCCATGTGGCTGGTCGTCGTGGTCGCCCTCGGTCTTACCGTGGCCATCTCCGCGCTCACCCGTATCGCACTCAAGTCGGTATTCGGCCATGCGCCCCAGGGCATGGGCAAGCATGAGGCCCCGGCGCTCATGCTTATCCCCGAAATCATCCTGGCTGTCATGATCTTGTGGTTTGGCATTGCCACCCCGCTGCCCCTCGTGCACGGTGTGGAGACCGCTACCGGCATCGTGCTCGAGCAGAGCACCGAGGAACTTCACGCGACGCCGATGTACCGCGCTGTGTTCGGTACCGAGACCGCTCAGAGCGAGGTGGAGTAACGAATGATTGAAACTGAGAACAAGGTGTATGCCCGTCGCTGCGAGAGCCATGTCGAGGCCCTGCGCCGCGCCGTTCCGGGCTGCATCGAGAAGGTCGAGTGGCAGTGCGAGGACCAGCTGACGATCACCGTCAAGCAGGACAAGCTGCCCGAGGCCGTCCACTACCTGTACTACGAACGCTACGGCTGGATCCCCGTGATCATCGGCAACGACGAGCGCAGCCTGTGCGGCCGTTATGCCGTGTACTACGTCATCTCTATGGAGGGGGAGGACCCCGGCTGGGTGACCGTGCGTGCCGAGGTCGATCCCGCCAAGATGACGTTCCCGTCCGTGACGCCGTTCGTTCCCGCCTGCGTGTGGGGCGAGCGCGAGCTGCGCGATATGTTCGGCCTGATCCCCGAGGGTCTGCCCGATCGTCGTCGCCTGGTGCTGCCCGACGATTGGCCCAGCGGCCTGTACCCGCTGCGCAAGGACTCCATGGACTACCGCTTCCGTCCCGCTCCCGCGAGCGACATGGAAAACTACGAGTTCTTGGCCGATACCAAGGGCAAGGAGACGACGCTCGTTCCCATGGGCCCGTTGCACATTACCTCCGACGAGCCTGGCCACTTCCGCCTGTTCGTTGAGGGCGAGACGATCGTCGACGCCGACTACCGTCTGTTCTACGTGCACCGCGGCATGGAGAAGGTTGCCGAGACGCGCCTGAACTATGACGCCGTGACGTTCCTCGCCGACCGCATCTGCGGCATCTGCGGCTGCGCCCACTCGGTGGCCTACGCCGAGGCCGTCGAGCGCGCTCAGGGCATCCATGTCCCGCCGCGCGCCCAGTACATCCGCGCCATCATGCTCGAGGTTGAGCGCCTGCACTCGCATCTGCTCAACATTGGCCTGGCGTCGCACTACACGGGCTTCGACTCCGGCTTCCAGCAGTTCTTCCGCGTCCGCGAGAAGTCCATGGACCTGGCCGAGAAGCTCTCCGGTCACCGCAAGACCTACGGCCTCAACGTGATTGGCGGCGTGCGTCGCGACATTTTGGCTGAGCAGAAGCTCTCCACGCTCACGACCATCCACCAGCTGCGCTCCGAGGTTCAGGAGCTCGTCGACGTGCTGCTCTCCACGCCCAACTTTATTGAGCGTACGAGCGGTATCGGCATCTTGGACCGCAAGATTGCACGCGACTTCTCGCCGGTCGGCCCGCTCATGCGTGGCTCGGGCTATGCCCGCGACGTGCGCTTTGACCATCCCTTCGACGGCTACGCCGATCCGGACGTCCAAAAGATGCACGCCGCCACGGCCGACACCTGCGACGCCTTCGGCCGTACCGCCGTCCGCATCCAGGAGGTCTACGATTCGATCGACATGATCGAGACCATGCTCGAGAACTGCCCGTCGGGCCCCATCCTCACCACGGATTGGGAGTACACCCCGCACAAGTACGCCATCGGCGCCACCGAGGCGCCGCGCGGCGAGGACGTGCACTGGGCCATGCTCGGCAATAACCAGAAGTGCTACCGCTGGCGCGCCAAGGCCGCCACGTACAGCAACTGGCCGGTCCTGCGCTACATGTTCCGCGGCAACACCGTGGGCGACGCGGCGCTGATCGTCGGCTCGCTCGACCCGTGCTACTCCTGCACCGATCGCGTGACGGTGACCGATGTCGCCGCCAAGCGCGACCACGTGCTCGACAAGGAGCAGTTCGAGAACGTCTGGCGCGACAAGTCGCCGCTTGCGGGCGAGGGCACCTTGGCCGCTCCGCTCGATGAGGAGGCGCTCTAATATGCTGAAGCTTTGGAAGGTTAACGCCAAGGCCGGCGACGCGACGGTCAAGTACCCGTTTGCGCCGTTCCCCACCAATAAGGACATGCGCGGCAAGCCCGAGCACAATGCCGAGCTCTGCATCGCCTGCGGTGCCTGCGGCGTGGCGTGCCCGGCCGATGCCATTCGCATGGACACCGACCTTGCGGCCGATACCATTACCTGGTCGATCGACTACGGCCGCTGCATCTTTTGCGGCCGCTGCGAGGAAGCCTGCCCCATGGAGGCCATCAAGCTCACCGAGGAGTTTGAGCTTGCCGTCATGAGCAAGGACGACCTCACCAGCAAGAGCGTCTATACGCTCGAGCACTGCTCGCGCTGCGGCAAGCCGTTTGCCCCGCACAAGGAGATCGACTACGCAAAGCGCCTGCTGCAAAAGGCCGGCGGCATGGAGGCCGAGCAGGCTGCCCGTACCGTCGGTATGTGCCAGGAGTGCAAGCGCGAGCTCGACGCCCTGCGCGCCGCCTCGGCCGTAAAGACCGGCAACGCTGCCGGCATGGCTGCCAACGAGACGCTTGCGTCCGGTGAGCCCCAGGGCCCCGGCATGGAGTATCTGGGCGGCCACGGCGTGAACCCGGAGTATATCGACCGCGAGCTCAACCCCGATGCGCCCGAGATTCCCGCCGGTCCGGCGCCGGTCGAGGGCATCATCATGGATTTTGAAACGAAGGAGGAGTAACCATGGCCGAACCCACGCTTTTGCCCGAGCGGCTCCAGTACCGCCCGACCAAGATCGAACTCGACGAGAGCATCGAGAAGGCCAAGGCGACCCTTCTTAAGAAGATCAAGCGCTCGGTGTACGTCTACCGTGTTGACTGCGGCGGCTGCAACGGCTGCGAGATCGAGATCTTCGGTTCCATCACGCCCGTCTTCGACGTCGAGCGCTTTGGCATCAAGGTCGTGCCCTCGCCCCGTCACGCCGATGTGCTGCTGTACACCGGCGCCGTAACGCGTGCCATGCGCATGCCGGCCCTGCGCGCCTTTGAGGCCGCACCCGATCCCAAGATCGTGGTGTCCTATGGCGCGTGCGGCTGCACCGGCGGCATCTTCTACGACAACTACTGCGTCTGGGGTGGCACGGACAAGATCTTGCCGGTCGATGTCTATATCCCCGGCTGTCCGCCCCGTTTTTTTCAATCGTTTCCTGTAAAACATGAGAACTACCGCCTCGAGATACCGTTTCAGGACAATCTGGATCTCTTCTTTTGGATTGATGGGCTTTACAAGGATCGAATAGAGGCCTGTCCTGTTTGCGCCCCAGACGTCCGTAAACAGCTGGTCGCCGACAAAAAAAGTGGTATCACGGTCCGTTTTCATCCGCTCCATAGCCCGCTCGTAGCCTTTTCTCGACGGTTTCCCACCCTTAAAAATATAGGGACTTCCCACCTTGTCCGCAAAAGGTGATACACGCGGCTCCTTATTATTGGAAAGGATGCAGGTGGAAAAGCCGATGGCGCGGAGCCGCTCAAAGAGCTCGATCGCCTGCTTGTCCGCCGGTGCCCCGTGGGGAACCAGGGTATTGTCCACATCGAAGATGATTCCCCGGTATCCTCTCTCATAAAGTTTCTCGTACGGGATCTCGTATGCGCTGTCCACATAGTTCCCCGGATAGAATGTTTCAAACATAATATTACCCTTAATTCAGCACTTCAGCCATACCTGCTCCTGTTTTTATCCGGGTGAACAACGTCATTCATTGACCCTTTTGCAGACCGGTACACAGCCAAACCGCCTCTTTTGCTGTTATTTATTATTTAAGAACTTAGCCAATTCATCCATAAACGCGTTCACATCCTTAAATTCCCTGTAGACAGACGCGAAACGGACGTATGCAACCTCGTCCACCATCTTGAGTTTTTTCATGACAAGCTCGCCGATGGTCACGGACGGGATCTCACGCTCTTCCATGCTGAAGATCTGCTTCTCGATCTCGTCGATCATCTTCGTGATCTGGTCCGGGGAGACCGGACGCTTATGACATGACAAAAGGATTCCGTTTTCGATCTTCGCACGATTGTACGGTTCTCTGGAATCATCTTTCTTGATGATCATAAGCGGCAGTGTCTCTAATTTCTCATATGTCGTAAAGCGCTTTCCGCACTCCTCGCACTGACGTCGGCGTCTGATCGAGCTGTTATCATCAGCCGGACGCGAGTCGATGACCTTTGTATCCTGGGCACCACAAAACGGACATTTCATGGGACTTCCTCCTTTGCTGCCGACCGTACTATTTTTCCGCTCACGGCCACATTTTTATACCATATCTTATCACACTATCCTCTGGTTCCGCAAGTCTTTTGCTCTTTATCCGTAATTCCGATCTCCTGGCTTTTTCCTTACACGCCTTGAATAACTGTCTGTATAAAGCTCTCCCTCGCCTCCTGCTGAGCCTCCAGCTTTCTGATCTTCTCCGTACTCTTCGCGGGCACCCAGGCCTTGTTGGCGTTGTAATAAAAATTGATCTGTTTCCAATACTTTTCCGGATATAAAAACAGGTAATAAAGCACCTGCCGCTCCACTTCCGAGACCGGCAGCACCCGTTCGTAGGACTCCATGACCTGCCTCCCCAGCCGCTCATTCCAGTCATGCTTCTCCATAATCTTCCTGAGGAAATAATACAGGTCCTCCATCTGGACACCCAGGTGCATCTGGTTGAACTCCGTCACCGCCGTGTATCCGTTTCCGATCAGGATATGGTGGTAATCCGGCTCCCCATGGCAGACTGCGTACCCATCTGCGATCTCTTTTCCGTGAATCTCATACAGCCTTTCCATGCCCCGCTCTGCTTCCACGGCCTGGGCCGCGAAAATTTCAAAATTTCCGATCACTCGGAGCTCAAATTCATTTTTCTTCCGCTTTCCGCGGATAAATGTCCTCGCCTTCTTTAACTCCCGGTTGTGGCGGCGCATGGCCTCAAAGAGCGGCAGTGAGATCATGGATCTCATATTCCACGTTTCCTGCCGTTTGATCATGCGGAACTGCCGATGCAGAAGCGCCAATGCCCGCACCGCCGACAATACCTCTCTTTCATCCTTCAGGTCACATTCCCGGTCCGCGAACCATTCCTTCACGATATATCTGGTCCCATCCTCCGCCGTCGACAACAGCTCCCCCTCAGAATTTCTCACATATTGGTCCGCCTTCAGAGTCTCCATTCCATCTAAAGACTGCAAAACCGCCTCCTCAAACTCCAGGCGGTTCACACTTCCACGATATTCCTTTAAAAGCCGCAGTCCCAGATCCGTCTCAAGGATCCAGGATCCTCGTCCTCTCCGCAGCACATCCACCCGAAATCCGTACGTCTTCTCCGCCTCTTCCTTCCAGTCGATCACGATTCTATCCCCCCATATCCTGCTCTGACCTTTTCCATCGACAACAATTCCGGCCCTCATCCTGCTGCCGGAATTTCCTTCTGCACAAGATATGAAATGAAAGGGGGGATTATTCCCCTGTTTCCAGAATACGGCCTGTACGTTTTTTGCTGCTTTCTGGCTGCCCGCCGTTAAATAAAAAAATGTACCTTGGCACATTCTC
>URWC01000020.1 GCA_900551555.1 uncultured Collinsella sp.
CCGCCGGCAGACGCTGCCGCTCCGCAGCATCGAGCTCCGGTCATCTGCGCCATTTCGGGTTCGGGCGGTTGCGGCAAGTCGACGATCATTGCCACCATGGCACACACATCGTCGCTGTTGGGCTTGCGTGCCGCCGTGCTCGACCTGGACCTGATGTTTGGAAACCTTTACGACTTGTTAGGCGTCGATGCTCCGCGCGATATGGCGGCACTTATCGAGCCGTCGGTGGCGGGCGCGCTTGCCGAGCCGGATATCGTGGCCGCATCGATGCGCGTGGCGCCGGGCGTTACGCTCTGGGGTCCCGTCGCGGCGCCCGAGCAAGCCGAGCTCATGGCATGTCCGGTGGAGCTACTGCTTGATGTTCTGCGTCGCGAATCCGACGTGGTCTTTATCGATACCTCGGTCTTTTGGGGCGACGCCGTGGCGGCTGCGGTGGCGGCGAGCGACCGTTGCCTGATCGTTGGCGATGCTGCGGTGTCGTCCGCGACATCGGCGTCGCGCGTCATTGAACTGGCAAGTCGAGTAGGTGTGCCGCGCACGCGCATGAGCGCCGTGTTCAACCGGTTCGGTGCGCGCGGGGCAGACGAGGACGTCGCCATGCGCTTTGAGATTGCCTGTGCGTTGAGCTCCAAGATTCGTATCGCCGATGGCGGGCAGGATCTCGCCGCGCTCATGGCGTTTGGGCGCGCTGATGAGGCAGTGGGGCAGACCAGCGCTTTTGCGACCAGCGTGCGCGAGGCCACGCGCGAGATGCTCGTGGAACTGGGGTGCGCCGTCGGCCCTTGGAGCGATATGGTCGCCGACCGTGCAACGCGCACCGAACGCCCGCGTATCCGCCTTCCCTGGTCGCGCGAGGGTGATCAGCGATGAGCCTGCAAACGAGGATTAAGGCTGCCGGCGCTGCAGCGGGGGCAGCGCCTGTAGATGCGGGGCGTCGCCGCGCGGTGAAACGACGCACCAAGCGCGCCGTGATGGACCGCATGGGTTACGACGAAGTGGCGCGTATCAGCGCCTATATCGACCCGGCACTTGCCCGCTCGGAATTGCGTCCCGCGGTGGAGGCGGCGCTCAATGTTGAGGAGCCGACTGATCTCGCGACGTCCGAGCGCGAGACCATCATCGACGAGATTTTGGATGACGTGGTGGGCTTGGGGCCGTTGCAGCCGCTCATCGAGGACGACACCGTTACCGAGATCATGATTAACGGCTGCCGCTCGGCTTTTTTTGAACGCGGCGGCGTCTTGCACCCCATCGAGCATGCGTTTGAGGATGATGAGCAGATCCGTGTGCTTATCGACCGCATCATCTCGCCACTTGGCCGCCGTATCGACGAGCGCAGCCCCATCGTCAACGCCCGCCTCAAAACGGGCTATCGCGTCAACGCGGTGATTCCGCCTGTGGCGATTGACGGACCGATTCTCACCATCCGAAAGTTCTCGGACCGCATCTGCTCGCTGGACGAGCTTGTGGGGCTGGGGTCGCTGCCGCTTTGGTATGCGCAGCTGTTGTCGTGCGCGGTGTCGCTGCGACAGGACCTGGCGGTTGCGGGAGGCACGGGATCTGGTAAGACCACCCTGCTCAACGCGTTGTCATGTGAGATTTCCACCGGCGAGCGCATCGTGACGATCGAGGACTCTGCCGAGCTCAAGTTTGCGCATCATCCGCACGTGGTGCGTCTAGAGGCGCGCGAGGCTTCAATTGAGGGCGAGGGCGCGGTGACGATCCGCGACCTGGTGACCAATGCCCTGCGCATGCGCCCCGACCGCATCGTGGTGGGCGAGGTGCGCGGTGCCGAGTGCTGCGACATGTTGCAGGCCATGAACACGGGCCACGACGGGTCGCTCACCACGCTTCATGCGGGTTCCGAGCAGGAGACCGTGGTGCGTCTGACGTTGCTTGCACGTTATGGCATCGATCTGCCGAGCGAGCTCATCGAGGAGCAGATTGCCATGGCGTTCGACGGCATCGTGATGTCCGAGCGCCACGCCGATGGCAGGCGCTTCGTCTCCTCGTATTCGGGGGTGCGTCGCGCCGCGTCGGGCGGCGTAGAGCTCGAGCGCTATGTGACTTTCGATGCCGCCGAGCGCACCTGGACGCTTGACCGCGAGCCGCCGTTTATCGCAGAAGGCCTGCGGTCGGGGACGCTCACACAAGAGGAGGTGGACGAATGGAGGTCGCTGTGCCCCTCGTCGTAGGGGGTTTGGCAGGGTTTTCTGTCGCGACGGCGTGCGGGGCGGAACCTCGTGTGCCGCAGGTGCCGCCGGCGGAGCTGGCGCGTCAGGCGTTCGAGACGGTGGCAGAGAATCTGCCGCGTGAGCTGGTGGAAAACGATCTGCTGAAAAAGATTGCCCGTTCGTGGGCATCGCTGGCTCCGGTGCGTCGCCTTGGCCTCGTGATCGAGGATGCTTCGGAGCGTTTGGCGTTTCTGCTGCTATCGAGCGGTGTCTGCTGCGTTTTACTAACGATGGTGTCGTTATCGCCCCTCGGGTTTGCCTTGGGACTTGTTGCTCCGATTGCCGCTGGCGCCGCTCGGGATGGCTTTGAGAGCCGGCGCGAGCAACACGATGCAGAAGAGGCCATGCCCGAGGCGTTTACCGCACTTTCCATGTCGCTTGCCTCGGGACATTCGCTGGCCCAGGGCATGCGCTTTGTGGGCGCTCATGCGCAAGAACCGGTGCATACCGAGTTTTTGCGGGTGGCGGCGGCGATCGATTGCGGTATCTCGGCGACCGACGCGCTCGATGACTTGCTCGTGCGCATCGACGCCCCCGGTCTTTCGCTTGTGACCTTGGCGCTTAAGGTGTCACAGCGCACTGGCGCTCCGCTTGCCGACTTACTGTCCGAGGCGTCGAGCATGGTGGGGGAGCGCATTGAGCTCAAGCGCCGCCTGGATGTTAAGACGTCGCAGGCTCGCATGTCTGCGCATATGGTCGCGGCGATGCCGGCGGGCATGTGCGCGGTGTTGGCGCTGCTTTCGGCAGATTTTCGTCGCGGTCTTGCGACGCCTGCCGGCGCGGGCGCTGTGGTGCTGGGTCTTGCCCTCAACGCCGTTGCCCTGGTGGTTATCCGGCGCATTATGAGGGTGGAGCTATGAGCGCCCCAGTTGCAGTTGCGGCTTGCCTGTGCGCCCTGAGTGTATTTGTCGCGACGGGTTTGGATCGGGCGGATGCGCGCAAGATCGCAGGGGCCTGCAAGCGCGAGGCGGTGCTGGTCGCTGCCGCGGGTCGCTCGGTGGTCGATGCCCTGACCGCGCGAGTGAAGGGCGCGTTTGGAGCGGGCGGCCCGGCGCGAGTTTCGCTCGGCGAAGTGTCCGAGATGATCGATGTTGTGCGCTTGGGTCTTTCGGCCGGTCTTTCGTTTGATGCGGCGCTTGAGATTTTCTGCGCCAACCGCCGGTCAGTGCTGGCTCTTCGCCTTGAGCGGGCCTGCATGGCGTGGCAGGTGGGCGTGGGCGCGCGTGAGGACGAGTTGTTGGCCGCCGCGCGCGACCTGGACGTGCGAGCGCTCGAGACCTTTGCCATCACGGTGGGGCAGGCGCTCGCCCTGGGTGCCCCACTTGCCGAGACGCTGGCCGCTCAAAGTCGCGAGATCCGTGCGGCTCATCGCGCTGCGGTCGAGCGCGAGATCGAGCGTGCGCCCGTCAAGCTGCTGATTCCCACCGGCACGCTCATCTTGCCGGCGTTGCTTCTGTCCATATTGGGCCCGCTGCTGGGAGCAGGCGGGATGATGTAGGGAGGAATACATGAACACGATGACTGACGCTGCTGGCAAGGTCCAGGGCTGGGCGTTTTGCCGGGCGGCACATGTTCGTCAACGCGCCAAGGAGCTACTGCAGGAGGAGAGTGCACAGGGTACCACCGAGTATGCCATCTTGGTCGGCGTGCTCGTGGTGATCGCGATTATCGCCATCGTCGCATTTAAGGGCAAGGTTAAAGAGCTATGGGATGCGATCAGCGAGGGCATCAACAGCCTGTAGAGGGCGAGCGCCCCATCGGGGTGCTGCTGGTGTTTGCTTGCCTGACCGTGGCGATAGCGGCGGTGCTTTGGGGGCTTAACGCCGCGCGGCAGCAGCGTCCTGGGGCCGCCTTCGATTCGGGCTCAGATTCGGCGGTGGCGTCTCAAAAAGATGAGATGCGAGATGCGGACGATTCGGATGTCGCTGTCACGGCGCAAACCTTTCTGCGGACGCTCGACAAGCGGTCTGGCACTGCGACGGATTTGCCTGAGGACAACGCGATTGCGGTCCGGCTTGCATGGTCCGAGGACCGACCGATGACCGAGGCAGCGGCGGATATGTTACGCGCCTACCGCGAGGTGCCAACGGCCCAGCTCGCCCTGAGCGGCTATCTCGATATTAAGGGCAACGTATGGGGCGCCATCGTGCGCGATGGGCGCGGCTGGGTCGATATGGTGACGGTTGCCGCGGATACCGGCGATGCTTCGTGTCGTCTGCGCGCGGTGCGCCTGGTCCCGCAAACAATAAGCTCAAAGGAGGGATCGTGAAATGCATGGCGTTCTGCGTGAAGAGGTTGCCCAAGCGACTGTGGAATACGCCATCGTCACGGTGGCGCTGCTATCGATCGTGCTGGCGATTGCGGGACTTTGGCGTGCTGGCACCGATGGACGCTTGGCGGCGCTGGTTGAGCGGGCGGCATCCCATGGCGTTGCCTCGACGTCGGTTATCGACGCCGCTGCGGGCGCTAAGGACATCGCGTTGTATTGATATCGCGCGCGAGGACCGGGCGCAGTCTACGGTCGAGGCCGCTTTTTTGCTGCCGACGTTTCTGACGCTCATCCTTCTCGCACTGCAACCGGTGTGCCTGCTTTATACGCGCGCGGTCATGGAGTCTGCCGCCGCCGAGACCGCGCGGCTCATGACCACGACGACGGCGGAGGACGACGATCTTAAGGAGTTCACCCGCCGCCGGCTTGCCGCAGTGCCCAACGTTTCGATCTTTCATGCCGGCGGGCCGTTGTCGTGGGATATCGAGCTTGGCCGGGCCGGTGCGGGTGGCGTCTCGTCCGTGTCCGTTTCCGGCGAGGTCAAGCCGTTGTCTGTGATCGGTGCGTTTGCGCAGGCTATGGGTGGTACCGCCGAGGGCGGCTACGTTGAGCTCAAGGTCGATGTCTCGTATCAATCGCGTCCCGAATGGCTGGAGGGAGATTATGATTCGTGGATTGCTGCATGGGATTAAGCGTTTCTGGTCTAGATGCGTTTTGACGCGCCGTCCGAGCTGCCATCGCAAACGAGGCGGCTTTATGGGCCGCGCCGGTGTCGATCTGTTTATCGAAGACGGTGCCTACACCACGCTTTCTTCTGCCGTGGTCATCCTAGTAGTGCTCACGTTGTTGTTTTCGTCGACCGCGGCGATATGGAGCATGTCGCGTGCCGGGGATACCCAGGTGGCGGCCGATAGCGGCGCGCTGGCGGGTGCCAACGTAGTGTCGTCCTATCACACGGCTGCCACGGTGGTTGATGCGAGCATCTTGAGTCTGGGGCTGGCGGGGTTTGCCACAATCGGGACGGGCCTGGTCGCCATCCTCATCCCAGGTGCCGAACCAGTTGCCGGCAATATGGTCGACACCGGGATCGAGATCATTAAAACGCGCAACAAGTTTGCCAAAAGCGCATCGGAAGGCTTACAGAAAATCGAGACGGCTCTGCCGTATCTGATCGCCGCGCGTGCCACGCAGGCGGTGTCGGCGCAGGATACCGATGGTGTGACCTATACCGGTACGGCGCTTGCCGTGCCCAGGACATCCGAATCGGACTTCACCGCGCTCAAAGGGTCAGAGGTCTCGACCGATGCCATCGAGAGCACCTCAAAAGACCTTGACTATGCTGCCAAGGAACTGAAGAAAGCGTCCGAGAAAACGTCAAAGGCCAAGGAACGCGCCTGGCTTGCCGACTGCGGTGGGTCGGACAGAGGCGCAGTCGGAAACTGTTCGTGCATGTGGGAACGCGCGAGGAGCTTGGCGAAGCTTTCGGATATTGAGAATCCGCACTATGCCTCGAGTGTCACATGGGAGCCGCAAGTGGCGCTCGATCGCGCGAAGGCCTATTACCGCTTGCGCCTTGCAAACGAGGCACCTCAGGGCTCAAGCGTCGAGATGAAGGCGGAGTCGGCGGCGCGCAAGGCGTTTTACACCTATGCGAGTACAGAGGTCAATCGTGCATATGTAACCGAGGACGGAGATGCAGTCACTTCCCATATCCCGCTGTTGCCGCGCAACGCTGACGAGGTGCGAGCGACGGAACTCTATACCGATGCGGCGTGGCCAACCAGTGCCATCGATGGCAAGACGTATCTGCATTACGGAACGAGTTGCCCCAACTATAAGAAGGGGTCGCCAGGCGGGTTAGCCTCGGTTGCTGATTATGACGGGCAGGACAGATGCAACAGATGCCATTTTGGCGTTTCGTCGCTCGGTGCCGTTGCAGCGCCTTCGACTTCTATCGAAAACGGCTTCGAATACCACTTTGACAAGTTCAAAGACGCCCTGGAAGACTACGTCGAATGCCGCAACAAAGAACTCGAACTTGAGCGTCAGACCGAGGATGAGGCCGACCGTGCGGGCAATGCGTTTGACCAGGCCATCAAGGAGCTTTCCGGCGAGCGCCCGCGTATCGCTCCGCCCGGTCGCAACGGCGTGGTCGCCTTTGCGGTTACGGGTGCCATCTCGAGCCCCGACGAGCTCAACTCTTCGTTTAACACGGCAGTTGAGCTTGGCAGTCGCGGTGCTATCTCTGCCGCGGTGCTGGCGCCCGATGAAGCGACGGCGCAAAACAACGTGCTTTCGCGATTTTTCTCGACATTGAAGGAACGCTCGGGCGGCGTTGCCGGCGCACTCGATGGCGTCATGGATGTTTGGGGACGGCTGCTTGTGGGATACGGAGACATCCAAGGTTCGGCCGACGAACTTATGGACGAGATGATTAAAGACCTAGGAGGGGGCAGCGGCGCGTTGGGCTCCATCGCATCGTGGCTCGGCGATACCGTTTCGGCGTCCGTGGCGGCGTTGGGTCTGGAACCGTGCGACTTGCGCCTGCGAAAGCCAGTGCTGACCGATTCCGCCAACGTCATTAAGAGTCCGGGGTCTGACATTGCTGGTCTCTCTCAAGCGCAAGACAAGCTGCGAAGTATTCCGTTGGGCGTGACCGATCCCAAGGCGCTTTGCGAGGCGTTGGAATATCAAGTCGAACGCACCATTAGCGGTACGGTGTTCACGCTTGCGGAGATTCCTCTGCCCGGCGGCGGCTCCATCCCACTCACCGTCGATGTCGCGACACTGGTTGGCGCTCTGGGCGGTGGGTCGTAATGAGTATTCGCATGCGTCTGCGCGAGGAGCGCGCCCAAGCGACGGTGGAGATGGCAGTGGTTACGCCCGTTTTGCTGGTGCTGGCACTCATCGTGTACAACGTCATGATCTTTGCCGGCGCTGTCGCGCGCTTCGACCGCGTGGTGCCCGACATCGTGCTGGCGCACGCTGTGGCGCCGGGCGGGGAAGGTGACGAGAGCTCTGCCGATGCCTCGGCGACGGTTCAGACTCAAATTCTGAATGCCATGGAAGGCTATGACTTGCAGATCGAAGTGTCGAGCGAGCAAGGCGCGGAGGCATCGGATGGTGGCCTGCTCTCCCTATCCGGTACGTTTAGGACCTACACCTGCACCATGCACTATGAGCCGTGGCCGACTTCTCTCAGCATCGCTGGCGTTCCGCTGGGGGCGCCGACAACGTTGTCGCACGAGCGCGCGGTGACGGTCGATCCGTGGCGTCCGGGGGTGGTCATGTGACCGCGGTCTCGTCCTACATCGCTTACGCGCGGGCACTCAACAGGCTGGGTTGGACGCCGGCCGAGTTTGTGGTGGCGGAGTCGTTTGCCGTGCGCCTGCGCGGCATGCTGGGACGGCGTCCGGTTGCCGCCAATGGCCTGCCGCTTGTCATGGCATTTCCGCACTGTTCCTCAGTCCACACGTGTTTTATGGCCTATCCCATCGACATCGCCTTTATCGATGCAAGCGGCTACGTTCTCGTATGCTACGAAAACGTACGTCCATGGCGTATGTGCTCCTGCCCCGGCGCCTGGGGCGTACTAGAGCGTCCTTCAATCATTGTTTCGACCCCTGCTCTCCAACGCGTGCCGGCTTAAGAATTGGCGACAGTGGACTTTCGTCATACGAAATTGGGTAAGATGGAGGAGAAGATGCATGGATGTTGAGATCCATCCCAACGCTAAAAAGCACCTGACGGAAAAGCAGGTACTAGGTGCCTGGTTCGCGGTTACTGAGTGCATTCGCCGCGAGTCGGAGGACGAGCCGCCGAGATGGCTTGCCATTGGATGGCTTCCAGATGGTCGAAGTGTGGAACTTGTTGCGGTCGAGCTTGTCCGTGGGTGGCTTATCATTCATGCTTTGTCTCCAGTCCAGAAGAAATTTTGGCAGGAGATTGAACAGGCTCGGCAAAGGGGTCGATGATGGGCAAGACGTATACGGCCGCTAATGGTCAGGTTGTAACGGATGAAATGATTGACGCGTGGTGCGAGTCGTACGAGCGCGGAGAGTTTCCGGATGGCGAACACACCGTTGGTGGGATCGTGCATGGACGGCCCCCGCTCTCAGGTGAGGGGACGGCAACGCTGTCGGTCAAGATTCCTCTGGGAATGAAGGAGGCCATTCGTCGACGGGCGGCTGCCGAGGGGATGACGCCAAGTGAGTTTGCCCGTGCGGCTCTGAGCGAAAAACTTCTCGCTGCCGGCTGATGCCTCTGACGTGCCGATTTATAGAACCGAGGCCGTGCTCAAAAACTTTTTTAAAATTCTCGGTTGACCGGAACGCGTCCTTGGTTATACTAATCAAGCCTTGAAACAAGGCACACCTCAAATGGCTGGGTAGCTCAGTTGGTAGAGCAGAGGACTGAAAATCCTCGTGTCAGGGGTTCGATTCCCTTCCCCGCCACCTTGAATTGACTAGGACCTCTGCAAAGGGGTCCTTTTCTTTTATATAGGGTTCTGCGGAAACTGCGTCCCGGAATTTGGCTTCAGAGTGGGATGCGTTTTCCGCTTTGAGGCCGCTTGGGAAAGCGCGACCCGGAATCCGGCGTCAGAATGGGATGTGCTTTCCTTTTGCGGTCTTTGGCGGAAACTGCGTCCCAGATCCCGCGCTCAGAACGGGATGCATTTTCCGGTGCCTGCCTCCGGCACACGTGCACATCTCGCGCGCCATCTCGGGCCCGCCCAGATATTCCTCCCACTTTCGCGTCACTTTACAGACCGTTCGGTCGCCTGTCCGCACACGCGGGTATACTCAAAAAGATACTTATCCTACGCAATACGATGCGGGTTCGACCTGCATGATCCGAAGGGGGCAGTGATGGAGAGGATACTCGGCGTTAATCTCTCTGGCTGGTTTATTCCCGAGCCTTGGGTGACCCCGTCGCTATACGCGGCGACCGGTGCATCCAATGCGGCCGAGCTGCAGGAGGCCATGGGCACCGCCGCCTATAACGAGCGCATGCGCCGTCATTACGAGACGTTTGTGAGCGAGGATGATTTCCGTCGCATGGCGCAGATCGGCCTCAATGCCGTGCGTCTGCCGGTACCCTGGTATGCCTTTGGCTCGCAGGAGTCCGATGCGTCCTACATCTCGGTTGTCGACTACATCGACCGTGCAATTGAGTGGGCTGCCAAGTACGACATCCGCGTGCTGCTTGATCTAGCAACTGTGCCCGGTGGCCAGGGCGATTCCAACGATTCGCCCGCCACGCCGGAGGCTGTTGCCGAGTGGCATTCGTCCACTAACGGCCGCCATGTCGCACTCGACGTGCTCGAGCGCTTGGCCGAGCGTTACGGCGAGGCCGAGAGCCTGCTGGGCATTGAGCTGCTGGATACGCCGCAGATGAGTGTCCGCAAGAGTCTCTTTGCCATGACGGATGGCATTCCGGCTCACTACCTGCGCAATTTCTATCGCGATGCCTACGAGCTCGTCCGTTCGTATATGCCCGAGGATAAGATCGTCGTCTTTTCGTCTTCGGGGCATCCCAGCGAGTGGAAGCATTTTATGCGCGGCGCCAAGTACAAGAACGTCTACATGGACCTTCACCTGTACCATTACCGCGACGAGTATGCGCTCGATATCACGAGCCCCCGCGGGCTGGCGACGGCGATTTCCCGTAACAAGCGCGAGCTTAAAGAAGCGATTTCGACTGGGTTCCCCGTGCTGGTGGGCGAATGGTCGGGTGCGGCGATCTTTGCCAACTCGTCGGTTACGCCCGAAGGCCGCAATGCCTACGAGCGCGTGTTTATCGCCAACCAGCTGGCTTCGTTTGCGCCGGCTGCCGGTTGGTTCTTCCAAACGTGGAAGACCGAGAAGCGCATTGCAGCATGGGACGCCCGCGCGGCGCTCGGTACGCTCGAGCGCGGCATGATTGAATAGGTTGATATGACGCAAAACAGCGCCCATACGGGCAAACTCTATGTGGTCGGCACGCCCATCGGCAACCTGGGCGACCTGTCCCCGCGCATCGGCGAGGCCTTTGCCACTGCCGATGTCATCTGCTGCGAAGACACGCGTGTGACGTCAAAGCTGCTGATGCACCTGGGCATTTCCAAGCCGCTTGTCCGTTGCGACGAGAATGTGATCGCCAGCCGCGCCGCCGGCCTGGTCGACCGCCTGCTGGCGGGGGAGACCCTCGCCTTTGCCTCGGACGCCGGCATGCCGAGCGTGTCCGATCCCGGCCAGGCGCTGGTCGAGGCGGCGCGTGAGGCCGATGTGCCCGTCGAAGTTATTCCCGGGCCTTCTGCTTGCGTCACGGCGCTCGTTTCGTCCGGCATTCCCTGCGAGCATTTTTTCTTCGAGGGCTTTTTGGGCCGAAAGCACGGCGACCGCGTGCGCCGTTTACAGCGCCTTGCCGTGGTGCCCGGCGCGCTCATCTTCTACGAGTCTCCACATCGCATCGTGGCGACGCTCGAGGCCGTGGCGGAGGTCTTTCCCCAGCGTGAGGTTGCCGTCTGCCGCGAACTTACCAAGCTGCACGAGGAGGTCTTGCGCGGGCCCGCTGCCCAGCTTGCCGAGGAGCTGTGTGCTCGCGGCGAGGTAAAGGGCGAGATTGCGCTGGTCATCGCGCCGCCGAGCGAGGACGAAGAGGCCGGTATCGCGCCGGTTGGCGCCGCGGCAGCGGATCCCGACGAGGCCCTGCGCGAGGATATCCGCGCCGCGCTCGAGGAGGGGGAGCCCGCGTCTGCGGTGGCCAAGCGCCTGTCTCAGAAGTATTCGCGCCGCAAGCGCGATGTCTATGCCATGGTGCTCGATATGCAATAGATGGAGGATATCCAGCCCTTGCGCTAGAATCATCCTCTGTATGCAACGTTTTTCTGGAGGACAAACCCCATGGATCAAAGCAAGCCTTCGTTCTTTATCACGACGCCCATCTACTACGTCAACGCCGATCCGCACCTGGGCACGGCTTATTCCACCATCATCGCCGACGTTCAGGCTCGCTATCGCCGTTCCGCCGGCTATAACGTCAAGTTCCTGACCGGCATGGACGAGCACGGCGAGAAGGTCGCCGAGGCCGCAGCCAAGCACAACATGACGCCGCAGGAGTGGACCGACAGCCAGGCTCCGCACTTCAAGGAGCTTTGGAGCAAGCTCGAGATTTCCAACGACGACTTCATCCGCACCACCGAGCCGCGCCAGCATCATGCCGTGCAGTACCTGTGGGAGCGCATGAAGGAGTCCGGCTACCTGTATAAGGGCAGCTACGACGGTTGGTATTGCGTGCCTGACGAGACCTACTTCACCGATACGCAGGTCCAGAAGGGCGACGAGGAGTACGGCAGCGTCGGCCAGCACCTGTGCCCCGACTGCCACCGTCCGCTTGAGCGCGTGCAGGAGGAGTCCTACTTCTTTAAGCTTTCCGCCTTCCAGGACAAGCTGCTCAAGCTCTATGACGAGCACCCCGACTTTGTCGAGCCCGCGTTCCGTATGAACGAGGTGCGCAGCTTTGTCGAGGGCGGCCTCAACGACCTTTCCGTGAGCCGTACGAGCTTTGACTGGGGCATCCAGGTTCCGTTTGACGAGGGCCACGTGACCTATGTGTGGTTCGACGCGCTGCTCAACTATATGACGGCTGTCGGCTACGGTGTCGATACCGACGAGGCCCGTGCCGAGCTGGCCTATCGCTGGCCCGCGCAGTTCCACATCGTGGGTAAGGACATCATCCGCTTCCACTGCGTTATTTGGCCGGCCATGCTCATGGCCATCGGCGAGGCCCTGCCCGAGCACGTCTTTGCCCACGGCTTCCTGACCGTGCGCAATGCCGAGACCGGCAAGGCCGAGAAGATGTCCAAGAGCCGCGGCAACGCCATCGCTCCGCAGGACGTTATCGACATGTTGGGCGTCGAGGGCTATCGCTACTACTTCATGACCGACGTCGTCCCCGGCACCGACGGTGCCATCAGCTTCGACCGCATGGAGCAGGTCTACAACGCCGACCTGGCCAACAGCTGGGGCAACCTTATCTCGCGTTCGCTCAACATGAGCGGCAAGTACTTTGACGGTTGCGCGCCCGCCAAGCCCGCATCGTTCGATGCGTTCGACAACCCGCTGGCAAAGATTGCCGATGGCCTGGTCGATCGCTACATGGCCAAGATGGACGTGCTCGATTACGGTGGAGCCAAGGACGAAGTCATGGAGCTCATCCATGCCGCCAACCACTACATCGAGGACTCCGAGCCTTGGGCACTTGCCAAGGACGAGGCCAAGGCTGACGAGCTGGCGTTTGTGATCTACAACCTGCTCGAGGCCATCCGCATTGCCGCCCACCTGCTGATGCCGCTCATGCCCCAGACTTCTGCCGAGGCCCTGCGCCGCCTGTCCTGCGAGGACGAGGCCGCGACCGACGACCTCAAGGGCATTTGCGCTTGGGGCCTGCTTGCCGGCGGTCAGCCTGTCGAGAAGGGCGAGCCGCTGTTCCCGCGTCTGGGCTAAGACGCAGCGCGCCATATCGGCAATTTGCTGTTTAGCTGTAAGGGCATGGCCGCCACGGTCCATGCCCTTTTGTTTCAAGACGCCGCCATCATGCTAAGGAGGCAACCATGACAACTTCGCCTTTGGCAAACCCCACGGCCACCAGGGAGCTGCTGGAGGAGTTTGGCCTTGCGACCAAGCATCGCCTGGGCCAGAACTTCCTGATCGACAACCATGTAATTGAGCGCATTTGCGAGCTTGCCGAGCTTGCAGGCGATGAGCGCGTGCTCGAGGTTGGTCCGGGCGTTGGTACGCTCACGCTTGCGCTGTTGCAGGAGGCGGCGTGCGTCACGTCGATCGAGGCCGATCCCGAGCTCGAGCCGGTGCTCGATGCTCACGCCGCCGACTACGCCAACTTCCGCTTTATCATGGGCGACGCGCTTAAGGTGGGCCCGGAGCAGATTGAGCAGGTTGCGGGCGGTACGCCGACGGTGTTTGTCGCGAATCTGCCCTACAACGTGGCGGCGACGATCATCCTTCAGTTCTTCCAGACGATGCCCGCGCTTAAGCGCGCTGTCGTCATGGTTCAAAAGGAGGTTGCCGATCGCATTGCCGCAACGCCCGGTAACAAGACCTATGGCGGCTACACGGCAAAACTCGGCCTGTACGCGCAGGTGACGGGTCGCTTTGAGGTGCCGCCGCGTTGCTTTATGCCGGCGCCGCACGTGGACTCGGCCGTCGCGCGTATCGACCGTGTTGACGGCGTGGTGCCCGAGGGGCTCGATCGCGAATTTGTGGCCCGCGTGATTGATGCTGCATTTGCTCAGCGTCGCAAGACCATCCGCAATTCCATGAGCGCCAACGGCTTTGCCAAGGACGTGCTCGATGCTGCCTTTGAGGCTTGCGGTATTGCACCCACCACGCGCGCCGAGACGCTTGATGTTGCTGACTTTGTCCGTCTGGCCCAGGAGCTAATCCATGATGCCTAATGCCGAACGTGTGACGTTTACCAAGAAAAAGAAGACGGTTGCTTGTCCCGTGCCCTTGGCACCGCTTGCCGACACGCATGCGCATCTGCTTTCGTTCTGGGGCAAGGATGTGCCTGAGACGCTCGTGCGTGCCAAGGCGGCGGGCGTCGACCTGTTGGTGACGATGTTCGACCCCATCGCTGATAAACGCAGCGTGACGGACTATAGCGACTGGCTGACGCGCGAGATTCTGCCGATGCAGGATATCCCGCAGATCAAGTATCTTGCCGGCGTGCATCCGTATGGCGCGCCGGACTATGCCGACGACGTTCACGCACAGGTCGTTGCCGCACTCGATGATCCCTTATGCGCCGGTATTGGCGAAATCGGCCTGGACTACCACATGGACTATGACGACGATATCGCGCCGGCACCCCATAACGTGCAGATTGACTGCATGGCGCGCCAGCTCGAGCTTGCCGTGTGCCGTAACGTGCCGGTGGAGCTACATCTGCGTCACGAGGACACGGACCAGGAGCGCACCTCGCACGTGGACGCCTACAACGTGCTTCGTGAGGTGGGCGTGCCCCAGGCCGGTTGTGTGCTGCACTGCTTTGGCGAGGACCGCGCCACGATGGAGCGCTTTGTGGAGCTGGGCTGCTATATCGCCTATGGTGGTGCGGCCACCTTCAAGCGCAACGACGACGTGCGCGAGGCATTTGCGGCAACCCCACTCGATCGAATTTTGTTCGAGACGGATTGCCCGTATATGGCTCCGGAGCCCATCCGCGGTCTTGAATGCGAGCCCGCAATGATCTCCATTACGGCAAACGCGCTGGTTAACGACCGTGTCGATCGCACTGGTGAGGACGCCGAAACAATCGCGCAAGCCGCTTGGGAGAATGCCTGCAAACTTTTTCAAAAATAGTTCTTGCGTTCGTGGTGGCGCTCCGTTATTCTAATTCCTGCACGCGGGCGTGGCGGAATTGGCAGACGCGTACGGTTCAGGTCCGTATGGGGGCAACCCCATGAAGGTTCAAGTCCTTTCGCCCGCACCAGTAAACTTTCAAAAGCCGCAAAGCAGTGTTGTTTTGCGGCTTTGTTTTTCCTTCTGCAAAGTTTGTGGGTGCAGAAGCATTTTTCTTTCGTACAATAAGCAGATTATCGACTTCCTTTTAGGGTTTGAAGTGTCGTGTTTGTTTTGAAGCGCTGTGTTTGCGTTTTTAGTCCTGTGCTTGCACGTGGTGTTGCAGCTGCTAACGACATTGCAGTTTGCACGTGGTGTTGCGGTTGCATTTATGCGGGGCGAGCAAGGTTAGTTTGCATGTGGTGTTGCGGTTGCGCACGGTGAACAGGGCCAAACACGAGTGAGGCTAAATACAGGTAAGCCCTCGCAAAGGAGATCGGAATGCACAGTTGGGCGATAGATAAAAGAAAAGGAGTATCGCATGCATTACATTCACTGCCTGAATAATATTTCGAGCAAAGGGACCGATTTGCTTTCAAGCGAATATGAACTCACGGAAGATATTTCACAATCATCAGGCATTTTGGTACGCAGTGCTGCGATGCATGACATGGAGTTTTCTTCTGACGTTTTGGCTATTGCTCGTGCGGGTGCTGGTGTAAATAACATTCCGCTAGATCGTTGCGCCGAAGAGGGCATTGTTGTTTTTAATACGCCAGGCGCAAACGCCAATGCAGTTAAAGAGCTTGTGCTTTGTGCTCTTTTGCTGGGGAGCCGTGGAATTGTTGATGGTATTCAGTGGTGCCGCGATAATGCCGCCGACGAAAATATTGCAAAAACTGCAGAGAAAGCTAAGAAGCAATTTGCGGGTCAAGAAATCTTGGGCAAAAAGCTAGGCGTAATTGGTTTAGGCGCTATTGGTGCAGAAGTTGCAAATGCTGCCCTTAACCTTGGTATGGAAGTATATGGTTATGATCCTTATGTTTCAGTAAACGCTGCTTGGAGAATTTCGAGCGACGTTCATCATATTACTGATGTTGACGAGCTGTTCCGTACCTGCGACTATCTCACCATTCATGTTCCTGCTGTTGAAGGAACTATTGGAATGATTAACGAACATGCGTGCTCAATTATGAAAGAGGGCGCTGTGTTTTTGAACTTCTCTCGTGATACGTTGGTTGATAGTACCGCTATGGCTGCTGCTTTAGAAAGCGGTAAGGTTAAAACTTATATCACCGATTTTGCTACGCCAGAGGTTATGGCAATGAAAAACGCCATTGTTCTTCCTCATCTTGGTGCTTCGACTGAAGAAGCTGAAGAAAACTGCGCCATGATGGCTGTTAAAGAGCTGCGCAATTATATCGAGAACGGCAACATTGTTAACTCAGTAAATTACCCTGCGTGCGATATGGGAATATGCGCCGATGGAAACTCTCGTGTGGCAGTACTTCATCGCAATGTTCCCAATATGATTGCCCAGATTACTAACCTTTTGGGTGAAGCGGGAATCAACATCGCAAACCTTACCAACAAGGCACGCGGAGAATTTGCCTATACCCTTGTTGATACCGAGGCTCCTATTGACGAGCCAATGGCTGAAAAGCTTGCTGCCATCGAGAGTGTATGCCGCGTTCGCGTGGTGAAGTAGAGCGAAGCTTACTATTTGTTTGAGCCAATTTATTAGAGCGAAATATTAAAACGGAGTTTTGTATCAGAGCGAAGTTTTGCAATATCGTTTTTTACTCAGCTGCCTGGAAGTTCTAGGCAGCTGTTGTGTGTGTGGGGTAGAAGCTCTCTGGTTTTGATGCGCGCTAAACTTGCTATAAGAACCAAGCAAAATAGCTAACTCTCGATGAATAATCACTGGATGTAGTTGTCTGGGCGGCGCGGCCTTCAACGGGCAGTACCTGGACAATACCCTCTGACTCCGTTGTCCGCCTGAGCTATCCCATCAGCCCTTCGAACTGGCCGATGGCCCAGAGGGGCACGTTTGTGAGCCAGCCGTCGTTGCGATAGGGGGATAGCGAGGTGCGCAGTGCGGTGTCGAGATCGAACTTGTCGCAGGCTACGCGCAGACTTTTCGACCGCAGGTTCTCCCCAGCCTTCACTTCTATGGGCAGCACGGTGCCGTCATGTGCGATGCAGAAATCCGTTTCCGCAGTACCTTTTTCTGATGACCAATAAACGGGGGAAAAGCCTAGGTGAACAAGCTCTTGCTCGACGTATTGTTCCGTTAGAGCACCTTTGAACTCGGTGAATAACTTAGACCCGTCAAGAATCGTCGAGGGACGAAGGTCGGCTAAGGCCCCGAGCAGCCCCACGTCGATGCAGAAGAGTTTGAAGGAGGAAAGGTCTTCGTAGCTTTTCAGTGGCACGCGAAGGGCGGAAACGCGAGGAATCTTTCGAATCGCGCCGTAATCCGCCAACCACTGCAGGCATTCCTCGAAGTCCCTTGCGCGCCCCCCGGGACGCACCGCGCCATATACGAACTTCTTGTTCTCGCGCGCGAGTTGGCCCGGGAGCGATTTCCAGACAAGTCGCATGCGTTTCAAAATGCGCTCGGGGGCATGCTTTCCGAAGTCGGCGTCGTAGTTTTCGAGAATGCCCTGCTGAAGGCGCCGTGCTTCCATCAAGTCGTTTTGCCGCTGGAAGGCGCTGACGATTTCGGGCATGCCGCCGATCACGAAGTATTCTTTGAGACACTTGACGAGCACATCGTTCAACGGGGCAAGGCCATCCATGTCGCCGCTTTCGAGCGCATCGGCGAGGGGGTGCGCAAGTGCTGCTACATGTCCGTGACGTTTGCCGTGCTTGCCGGCGCGGGGCTCATCTTCTTCGGCCCTTCGCTCATGCGCCTCTTTGTCGGCGATGGGGCGCAGCAGGTCATCGACTTCGGCCACGAGTACCTGATTGTCAACGGCTCGTGCTACTGGATCCTTTCCTTCCTCTTCATCTTCCGCTACACGCTGCAGGGCCTCGGCCAGAGCGTC
>URWC01000021.1 GCA_900551555.1 uncultured Collinsella sp.
ATTCCGTCGCGGCGCCTTGCGGTGCCACGATGTCGAGCGCAATCGGTGCAAAGGCGATTTCTTCCAGATAGGCCTCAATAGTCGGCTGATGCTTTTTGAGCTGCGCGATGGCAAAGCGCGAGGGGGCCTCGATCGTGAGCGTATCTTCGGTCAGGCTTATGGCGCGCGATTGCCCCAGCATGTTGATGAGGCGTGCATCTTGGCCGTCGCGCTGACAAAAGGCGATGGCATCCCCCAGGATGATGCTTGCTTCCTCGTCCACTGTCTCTCCCGTTCTTTAGCTCTGAGCTCGCACGCGAGCGGCGCCGAGTTCGGTCAGATGGTATTTCTGGCCATGCTTGATGACCAAGCCGGCCTGCGCCAAGTCATTGAGCGTGCGTGACCAAGTGGGGGCCGAGTTTCCAAACGCCCTCGCCAGATCGGTTGCACCGCACGCTTGATTTTGCGCCAGATAGCCTAGCGCGGCGTTGCCGCGATCGCTTACGAACACGTCCGGTTGTGGCTGCGCATACTGATTTGCTGCATTAGGATACATCATTTGAGCTGCTGGTTGTTGAGAACTCTGCATCGGCGGCATTTGCTGTTGAAAACTTTGAGGCCACTGTTGGTAAGGCTGCGGAGGCATCTGCTGGGCCCAGGGGTTGTACTGCTGCTGCGGCATCTGCTGGTACGGCTGCTGATATCCCTGCTGGTACTGCTGCGGGAACTGCTGGCCATACCCCAGTGGCGGCATCTGCTGATATGGATATCCCTGTTGGTACGGCTGATAGCCCATTTGCTGGCCACCCGGTGCCCCCGTCGCCTGCTGCATTGCTGCTGCATCCTGATCCGCCAGCGGCATGGTCTCTGGCATGTTTGGCAGCATCGACATCGATGTCGCCTGGGGCTCTTGTGTAGGAAGCATTCCGGGCTGCTGCATCTGTCCCACGGGGGGCTGCATCTGCTGCGTTGCCATGGGCTGCTGCGCAAAAGCTCCCGGCAGGGGATATGTGGGCTGTTCCGTCTCGGGCCGCACGGCAGCGCCGCGTCCGCCGGCACGCTCGATTTCCTGCACGCGTTTAGGGTTCAGGCTTACCGTAACCACGGTGCCGTTGCCCATGTTGTCCTCGATGGATACGGCACCGCCGGCGTTTTCCAAATACTCCTGCACCATGGGAAACCCTGCTCCGGTTCCACGGATATAGCGCTTCATCTTGCTGTTTGCGCTGGTAACGCCAAAGTCGAAAGCGCGTTCCTTGTCGTCGATGCCGGGTCCTTGGTCAGCAAAGCGGATGGTGTCTCCGCCGTCCAGAATCGAGATGATGGGCTCGGCAAAGTGCGCGTGGATAAAGTTTTCGACAATCTCGCGGATGACCATGAGCGAGATATGGCCACCTTGTTCTTTCATGCACTGGTAGACGGTGTTGGTCGTCTCTTCCAAATACGTGCGGACATCTTGCGGATCAATGACGATCACACGCGGTGTCGACAGCATGTCGTCATAGACGGCGATGCGCGCGGCGTACATGGCTTTTGGCGCCTGCGTGGTTGTCTGCTCGCCTTCCTCACGCTCTTCGCGCATGCCGGTGATGTGCTCGTTGTCGGGTGCCGGGTCTCCGGAATCGACCATGGTGTAAAAGTCGTCAGACATGCCGCTCGCAATCTTCCAAAAGGTTTCGAACAAATAGTAGCTCACCGTGCAATGTTTCTCATCTTTCGACAAACTTTCAAAACCTGTTGAAAACTTTGGAAAACCGACGAAAAGTTCTCAACATTGCCAACATGACCTGTTGAAAACTCGATGAAATATCGTGAAAAGTTGCCATGCACCGCTAAATCGAGCTTGGCTTATGGGGGAAC
This sequence comes from uncultured Collinsella sp., assembly GCA_900551555.1. Lineage (GTDB taxonomy): Bacteria > Actinomycetota > Coriobacteriia > Coriobacteriales > Coriobacteriaceae > Collinsella. Next base: position 1,840 of record URWC01000021.1, read on the forward strand.
CGTGTGAACTGCGCAACCTTTTACCTTTGATTTCTTGACATTTGAACATTGATTTCCCTACAATCTTCAAGCTCACGTGTCTATATCTGCGTCCGCGTCCCCGCGGACACTCGAAATGCAGCAGGAGGAACTTAAGATGAAGCGTACGTATCAGCCTAATAAGCGTAAGCGTGCCAAGACCCATGGCTTCCGTGCCCGTATGGCCACTAAGGGTGGTCGTGCCGTGCTCGCCCGTCGTCGCGCCAAGGGCCGCAAGCGTCTCACTGTCTAGCAGCGATACACACATCTCGCATGAAGACTATTAAGTCTCGGCAAGATTTCGAGCATGTGTTCAGTCAGGGGCGTCGTTTCAATCACCCTCTGATTCGAATGACCATATGTGAATCGGTTGGCGAAGGCGACTCCGGAAGGGTCGCCTTCGTTGGTGCTAAGCGACTCGGTTGTGCCGTCGTGCGCAACCGATCTAAGCGTGTGATGCGCGAGGCCGCCCGCAGCTGCGGATTTCCCGTTGCGGGTTATGACATCATCTTGTTTGCAACTCCCAAGACGAGGGTTTCCTCGCCGCAGGAGATGGACAAGGCGTTGCGTTCGCTTATGAAGCGCGCCGGCGTTGCCGGGGAGGAGCGATGAGCAATCACGTTTTGCGACGTGTTGCCATCGCTCCTATTCGCATATATCAACAGGTTATTTCGCCCTTATTGCCTGACGCCTGCATTTATTACCCAACGTGCTCGCAATACGCCATCCAGGCGATTGAGAAGCACGGTGTTTTGAGAGGCTGCTGGCTTGCCGTGAGGCGCATCGCTCGTTGCAATCCCCTGCACGTCGGCGGTTATGACCCTGTGCCCTAGCGGGCACTCGCTATCGGAGGAAAACTTACATGTGGGATTGGATCGTTAACATCCTTTTCGAGCTGCTCAAGCTCATCCAGACCTTTGCGGTCGACTGGGGCCTGTCCATCATCATCCTGGTGGTCATCATCCGTCTGCTGCTGACGCCGCTCATGCTCAAGTCGACCAAGTCGACGGCTCGCATGCAGGTGCTGCAGCCCAAGATGCTCGAGATCCAGGAGCGCTATGCCGACGATCCCCAGCGTCAGGCCGAGGAGATGCAGAAGTTCTACAGCGAGAACAAGTTCAACCCCATGGCTGGCTGTCTGCCGCTGCTGATTCAGATGCCTATCCTGTTCGCCCTGTTTACATTGCTGCGCAACCTGCCGCAGTACTTTAACGACGGCACGTTCTCGTTCTTCAACATCCTGCCCGACCTGACCACCACGCCGAGTGCTTCCTTTGCCGATGGCTTTATGGTTGCACTGCCTGCGCTGGTTTGCCTGATCCTGTTCGCCGTCCTGACCCTGATTCCGCAGCTCTATATGTCGCGCAACCAGACCGGCCAACAGGCTCAGAGCATGCGTATGATGGCCGTTGTCATGACGGTCATGATGCTTTGGATGGGCTGGAGCCTTCCCGTTGGTGTTCTGCTGTACTACGACGTCTCGTCTGCTTGGCAGGTTATCCAGCAGATTTTTGTGACGCAGAAGGTCATCGACAAGGCGAAGGCCGATGAGGAGGAGCGTCTTAAGAACGCTCCGCTGCAGGTTGAGGTCACTCGTCGAGAGAAGAAGCCGCGCCCGCACAAGAAGAAGTAGTGGGATATCAATCTTATTTAGGTACCTAACTTTTGGAGTACGTTATGTCTGAAGAGATCATCGAGGATATGCTTGAGGAGGTTGCCCCGCAGGTCGCGGGCGATTATCCCGAGATTGCACAGCGCTACAAGGCTGGTGAAGAGCTGACCGATGAGGAGCTCGACACCATTGCCGATGTTGCGATTTCCATCCTGCGTTCCATCCTTTCGCACTTCGATGCCGCCAACTCTCCTATCGATGAGTATGAGGGCGACGAGGGTGAGCTGATTTTGGATGTAACGGCTCCCGACCTTGCTGTTCTCATTGGCCGTCATGGTCGCACTCTTGATGCTCTTCAGGTTATGTTCTCTTTGCTGGTGAGCCGCAAGCTTGGCTTTAGGTATCCGGTTGTAGTGGACGTCGAGGGATACAAGAGTCGCCGTCAGGATAAGGTCGCCTCCATGGCTCAGTCTGCTGCCGAGCGTGCCATCCGCACTCATAAGAGTGTTTCGCTTCCGCCCATGAATGCCTACGAGCGCCGACTGGTTCACATTGCACTTCGTGGCAACGATGCAGTCGATACTCATTCTGAGGGTTCTGACCCTGATCGCCATGTGGTGATTGTTGCTCGATAATCTACTCGAGCTTATGCTAAGGGGACGTGGTTTCCACGTCCCCTTTTTTTGTCAAAAGTTCTCGATACACTGATTTTTGTCAGAAAGGAGCTTTCGTTGTTAGTACTTACTGATCAGCAGGCTGACGAGATGTTGAGTCGTCTAACTTCCTATTGCAAAGAGTATTCCTTGAGCGTAACTGATGTTGAGCTGAGGAAATGTATTCAGTATTTGGATTTGGTTCTAGAAACAAATAAGACAACCAATCTCACCCGTATTCTTAACGTAGAAGATGCTGCAGTACTTCATATCCTCGACTCACTTGTTTTGCTCCCCTATATCAACAAGGCTCCTGAGGGAGTTTTGCTCGATATGGGAACAGGTGCGGGCTTCCCTGGTATTCCATTAACCATAACCACGCATCGTAAAGCTACTTATATTGACTCTGTTGGCAAGAAGGTTGATGCGGTTAATTCCTTTGTCCATGCTCTTGGATTGAAACATGCTCATGCGGTTCATGATCGTCTTGAAGAATATGCTCGAAGCCATAAGAAGCAGTTCTCTGTTGTAACCGCCCGCGCACTGGCCCCTCTACCGATTCTTGTTGAGTATGCGGCTCCGTATCTGAAGGATGGAGGGCTATTTGTTATAACCAAGGGCAATCCTTCGGATGAGGAGCTTGCTTCCGGCATGTCAGCAGCTAAGATTTGCGGCTTCACTTTGCTTCTGAATGACGCAATTGATTTGCCTGAAGGCTTGGGTCACAGGGAGTTCATTGTTCTTAAGAAGAGTCATCCAGCATCTGTCTCATTGCCTCGTGCAAATGGCGTGGCAAAGAAGAATCCGCTTGCCTAGATGTTTCACGTGAAACATAATGGATACTAACAACTTGCAGTGTTTCACGTGAAACATGGCGGTTGATATCGATTCGGAATGTTTCACGTGAAACATCCTCCGTTTGACAGCTTTAATACACACCAGGAGGGACCGTGGGATTTCGCGACGTTAAGCGTTCTAAGAGCGCAAAAGACACGCGTATCATTGCAATCATCAATCAAAAAGGCGGCGTCGGTAAGTCAACGACGGCTGTAAACCTTGCAGCAGCACTGGGTGAGCAGGGTCGTAAGACACTGATTGTCGATTTTGATCCGCAGGGAAACAGCACCAGTGGATTCGGAATTGAAAAAGAAGACCTTGATCACTGTATCTATGATGCATTGTTGAATGATGTGCCGGCAGAATCGCTTGTTCTTGATACAAATTGTAAAAAGGTATTCGTTATTCCGGCTACAATTCAACTTGCAGGCGCGGAAATTGAGCTCGTAAGCGCAATTGCTCGTGAAACCCGCCTCAAAGATTTGCTTGAGCCGATTCAGGACGAGTTTGACTTTATTTTCATTGACTGTCCTCCTTCGCTCGGCCTGCTTACTATCAACGCTTTGACCGCAGCAGACAGCGTTTTGATTCCGATCCAGTGCGAATATTACGCACTCGAGGGCGTTACGAAGCTGCTTGAGTCAATGAAAATGGTCAAATCACGTTTGAACAAGGGCTTAGATACCTATGGTGTGCTTATGACCATGTATGACTCGCGTACCTCTCTATCAAATCAGGTTGTTGAGGAGGTTCAATCGTACTTTGGTGATAAGGCGTTTAAGACGCTGATCCCCCGTACGGTTAAAATCTCCGAAGCTCCGTCTTTTGGAGAACCGGTAATTACCTATGCACCTCAAAATAAGGGTGCAAAAGCGTATATGAACCTTGCAAAAGAGGTGATCAAGCGTGCCTAGTGTAAAGAAACGTGGCGGATTGGGACGTGGACTCAATGCTTTGGTCTCAGAGGCCGAGTATGAGACCGGTGGTTCGGCTGCAGCGGGTTCAAATGCATCATCTGAAACAAAACTACCTATTGAGGATATTGTTCCCAACCCTAACCAGCCGCGAATTCACTTTAACGAAACTGAACTTCGCGAGTTGAGCGAGTCAATCCAAGAACATGGCGTTTTGCAGCCACTTTTGGTTCGCAAACATGGAAACGGCTATGAGATCATCGCTGGTGAGCGTCGTTACCAGGCGTCAAAGCTTGCTGGTCTTGAGGAACTGCCTGTCATCATTAAAGAAGTTAATGATGAAGAGATGTTGGCTCTCGCTCTTATCGAAAATCTTCAGCGTTCTGACCTGAATCCTGTCGAAGAGGCTAAGGGCTATCGACAGCTCATCGATGCCAGCGGTATGACGCAGGAGGCATTGTCGAAGGCAGTAAGCAAGTCACGCTCTGCAATTACAAACTCGCTGCGTCTTCTCGATCTTCCTGAAGTTGTTCAACAGATGATTTTTGAGGGCAAACTTACTGCTGGTCATGCACGTGCGATTCTTGCAGTTCCCTATGAGGACGCGCGTATTCGACTTGCAGAGAAAGTTGTTACAGAGGGCCTTTCCGTAAGAGCGACAGAAAATCTTGCTCCGTTGTTTTCTGCCGGAGAGACACCTAAGACGCCGAGGCCTGCAACGCCTCAGTCTTTTAAAAAGGCTGCCCGCGTGCTTCGTCAGGTTTTTAATACCAACGTGCGTGTGAAGAGCTCGCGTGGAAAGAATAAGATTGAGATTGAGTTTAAAGACGAGGAAGAGCTCTCTCGTATTCTTGGCGAAATGATTCAGTTTGATCAAGGAGGCCAAGATGAGGAATAAGATTTTAACAGCGATTGCATTGGTGACGACTGTCGCGGCTGGTGCCTTTGCTGGCTATAGGATCGCGACAGACGATGAACTTCGAGGTCGTTTGCTTCGTAGCGCGCAAGATATCGTCGATACTTCCAAAAAGAAAATGGATGTTATGACAGAAGATGTTGCCATGCGTACTGCTCAGGTAACGAAGAATCCCAAGATTAATCAAGGTTGGGTCAGCAACCAATGGGAAAATGTAGGCTATTAGGTACCTAACAATTACTCAGCATATTTTGAGGGGTCCTTGTCTGATTCATGAGACAAGGACCCCTTATTTTGGCCGTAAAAATGGGACAGGTAGCAGCTGATTCAAAATTAAGGTCAATAAATGAAACGACCCCGGTTGCATATTCTGTAACCGGGGTCGTTCGATGTTTCACATGAAACGTTTTGGGATGCGACTCCCCTATGCGTTCTTCTGAACTTTGAAGCGCTGCTTCAGCTGTCCGCAAGCGGCGTCAATATCGTTACCACGGGAGTTACGAATCGTGGTCTCGATGCCACGGGACTCAAGACGACGCTGAAGATCCTCAACCTTATGAATCGGCGACGGCTTGAGCGGGCTACCCTCGATGTCGTTAAGCTGAATGAGGTTAACGTGGCACAGCGTTCCCTCGCAGAAGTCGCAGAGCGCCTGCATCTCGGGATTCGTATCGTTGACGCCTTCGATCATGGCATACTCATAGGTCGGGCGGCGGCCAGTCTTCTCGGTGTAGAGCTGAAGCGCTTCGTGAAGGCGAAGCAGCGTGTACTTCTTAACACCGGGCATGAGCTTATTGCGCGTCGACTGGATGGCGGAATGCAGTGAAACAGCAAGCGTGAACTGCTCGGGGATGTCGGCAAATTTGCGAATACCGGGAATAACGCCGCTGGTAGAGACGGTGAGGTGACGAGCGCCGATACCGATGCCATCGGGGTCGTTGAGGATTCGCAGCGCCTTGAGAACCTCGTCGTAGTTGGCAAACGGCTCGCCCTGGCCCATGAAGACAACGCTCGTGGCGCGCTCGCCAAAGTCGTTGGATACATGAAGTACCTGGTCGACGATCTCTTGAGCGGTCAGAGAGCGCTTGAGGCCGTTGAGACCGGTAGCGCAAAAAGCACAGCCCATGCCACAGCCTGCCTGTGTGGAAACGCAGACGGAAAGCTTGTTACGACGGGGCATGCCGACAGTCTCGACGGAAACGCCGTCGTGGTACTCGAGCAGATACTTGCGAGAGCCATCTTTGGAAACCTGCTTGGTGAGTTCAGTCGGCGTGTCAAAGGCAAAAGCCTCTTTAAGCTGCTCGCGGAAAGCCTTGGGAAGGTTGGTCATATCGTCAAACGAACAAACGTTCTTCTCAAAGACCCATTCAATGAGCTGCTTCGCGCGGAAGGCGGGCTGGCCAAGTTCGGCCACGAGCTCGCGAATATCGTTTTGGCTCAAGTCGCGAATGTCCTGAGATTTAGTCCTGGGATTCATGGAAGCCTTTCGATTTTGGGGAAACGTAGAGGGTATCGCTACAATATGGTATCAGCTGCAGAAATTATAGAGGAGGAGTCTGCCCATGCCGGGTAAAAGCCTAGAGAACATGCACGTAGCGGTCTTGGCGGGCGGTCATTCCGCTGAGCGCGAGATCTCGCTCAATTCGGGAAAGAACGTTGTAGTGGCACTGAAGGAAGCCGGCTACACCTCGGTGGAGCTGCTCGATACGGCCGCTGATGACTTTATGGTAACCATGGCAACCGGCGGCTTTGACGTGGCGTTTATCGCCATGCACGGTGCCGGCGGCGAGGATGGCGCCATGCAGGGCGCCATGGAGACCCTGGGTATCCCCTACACGGCCTCGGGCGTGCTTGCTAGCGCCTGCGGTGCCGACAAAGAGGTCTCTAAGCTCCTGTACGCCAAGGCGGGCATTCCCGTTGCCCCCGGCCTTGCGCTCGAGGTGGGCGATGAAGTCGATATCGATCATATCGTCGAGGTTTGTGGCGAGCGCTGCTTTGTGAAGCCGGCCGTCAACGGTTCCAGCTATGGCATTTCCCTGGTCCATGAGCCCTCCGAGCTGCCCGCGGCAATTGCCAAGGCGTTTGAGTACGGCGACAAAGTGCTGGTCGAGAAGTGCATCGAGGGTACCGAGATCACCGTCGGCGTGTACGGCGAGGACGACGTGCGCGCCCTGCCGATTGTCGAGATTCGCAAGCCCGAGGACTGTGAGTTCTACGATCTGGACGTGAAGTATGTCGACCCTACGGACATCCATCGTATTCCGGCGCAGATTTCACCCGAGAATTACACTCGCGCTCAGGAGCTTGCCTGCGCTGCTCACAAGGCCCTCGGTTGCCTGGGTATCTCGCGCAGTGACTTTATTGTGAGTGAGGACGGCCCCGTCATCCTCGAGACCAATACCATTCCCGGCATGACCGATACGTCGCTGTATCCGGATGAGATCCGCCACACCGACGACATGACGTTCCCGCAGGTCTGTGACAGCCTGATCCGTATGGGCCTTCGTCGAGCGGGCATTGCATGCTAATCGAGGACGCGGTTTCGTCAGGAACGCCGCAGTTTGTCATCGACTCCTATGCCACGCTTGCCGAACGCGCCAAAACGCAGTCCTTCGGCCTTATCGAGGAAGATGTGATCGTCCTCGATACCGAGACCACAGGTCTTTCGGTGCAGGACAACGAGCTGATCGAGATCTCGGCGGCCCGTCTTTCGGGCCGCGAGATCGTCGACCGCTTCGATACCTTCGTGCATCCCAAGCAGCTGATTCCCGCCGAGATTACCGAGCTCACGAGCATTACAAATGCCGATGTGGCAGATGCCCCGTCGGCCGTTGAGGCCGTCGCCGCTCTCGCCGATTTTGTCGGTGGTTGCCCGGTGATCGCACATAACGCCACGTTCGACCGCTCGTTTATCGAGTCGGTCAAAGGCGGCGTCAACGTGAGCGATATTTGGATCGATTCGCTGGCGCTGTCGCGCATCGCGCTTCCACGCCTGGCCTCGCACAAACTGTCTTTTATGGCCGATCTGTTTGGCTGTGACTCGGTATCACACCGTGCCAATGCCGACGTCGACGCCCTGTGTGGCGTATGGCGCGTGTTGCTCGTGGCGCTCACCGACTTGCCCCAGGGCCTCATGGCGCGCCTAGCCGACATGCATCCTGATGTGCCTTGGTCCTATCGTCCTATCTTCTCATTCTTGGCGGGGCAGAACCCTGGTTCTATCTTCTCTCTCAGCGCCGCTCGTGCTGACGTTCTCAAGGCCGATCGTGCCGACGATCGGGTGGACGCCGACGAACTGCCGGTACTCAAGATGCCGAGTCGTGAGGAGATTGAGGCGGACTATGCGCCAGGTGGCCTGGTCAATCGCATGTATCCCACTTACGAGCCGCGTGATGAGCAGATCGCGATGGCGCTCGAGGTCCGCGATGCGCTGGTCACGGGCACTCATCGTGTAATTGAGGCGGGCACGGGCGTCGGCAAATCGATGGCCTATCTGGTGCCTTTTGCCGAGGCAGCGCGCCGTAACAACATCACGGTTGGTATTGCGACCAAATCGAACAATCTTGCCGACCAGCTCATGTACCATGAGCTGCCAAAACTTGCCGAGCAACTGGACGGTGGTCTGTCATTTTGCGCTCTCAAGGGTTATGACCACTATCCGTGCCTGCGCAAGCTTGAGCGCATGAGCCGCAGCCAGGTCGAGATTACCACCAAGCGCGATCCGGCGGACACGCTCACGGCGGTCGCGGTCATTATGGCGTACGTCTGCCAATCAGCCGATGGCGACCTCGACTCGCTCGGCATTCGGTGGCGCAGCGTCAACCGCCCCGACTTTACGACGGCCTCGCGCGAGTGTGCTCGTCGCCTCTGCCCGTTTTTCCCTGATAAATGTTTGGTCCACGGCGCTCGCCGTCGTGCGGCGCATGCCGATGTGGTGGTCACCAACCATTCCCTGCTGTTCCGCAATGTCGCGGCCGAGGGCAGGATTTTACCTCCGATTCGTCATTGGGTAATCGACGAGGCCCATTCCATCGAGCGCGAGGCGCGCCGTCAGTGGGCGCGCGTGGTGTCGGCGGACGAATCACGCGTTCTGTTTGAGCGCCTGGGTGGCTCGAGCACCGGCGCGCTAAGCCAGGTTTCCCGTGATTTGGCAACCTCCGAGGGCTCTACGCTCTACCTGGGCCTTACTGCCAAGGCGACGTCGACGGTTGCGCGCGCGAGCATGGCAATCGCCGACGTGTTCGATGGCGTTCGCGAGCTCGGCCGCCGTGCCCGTGGGGGTTATGACAATGCCAATCTATGGATTGGCCCCGAGCTGCGCGAATCTGACGACTGGCATGATTTCTTACCGTCGGCCTACGCTGCCATCGACGTATTGGAACAAGCTGACAAGAGCGTCGACGCGCTGGTGCAAGCCGTCGCCGCCGACAAGCCCGAGGTTGTTGTCGACCTGGGCGATATTTCGCGCCGCCTGCACGAGCTGGCCGAGAACCTCAAACTCATCATTGACGGCACCGATGAACACTACGTGTATTCGCTGCAGGTCAATCGCAGGCTGCGTGCCGGCGGAGAGTCAATGACCGCAGAGCGCATCGACATTGGCGAGGCCTTGGCAACCGAGTGGCTGCCCGAGGTTCACACGGCTATCTTTGCCTCGGCGACCATAACGGTGTCCAAAAGCTTTGAACACTTTAACCACGCGGTCGGTCTCGATCGCATCGGTGCTTCAACATCCTCATCGTTGCACTTGGACTCGAGCTACGACTTCGATTCGAACATGGCTGTAGTCGTTGCGGGCGATATTCCCGATCCGCGCGATCGTGAGAGCTATCTTACGGCGCTCGAGCGCGTGCTGGTCGACGCCCATCTTGCCATGGGCGGATCGGTGCTCACACTGTTCACCAATCGGCGCGACATGGAAGACCTGTACGCCCGCGTTGAGCCCAAGATGGCCCGTGCGGGTCTGGAGCTCAACTGCCAGCAGCGCAACTCATCTCCTCGTCGCCTGCGCGACCGGTTTATCAACGAGCCGACCTCGTCGCTTTTTGCGCTTAAGGCCTTCTGGGAGGGATTCGACGCCAGCGGCGAGACACTGCGCTGCGTCATCATTCCCAAGCTGCCGTTCTCGAGCCCCACGGACCCGCTCTCGTGCGAGCGCAACCTGCGCGAAGACCGCGCTTGGGCGCGCTATTCGCTGCCCGAGGCGGTGCTCGAGGTCAAGCAGGCGGCTGGCCGCCTTATCCGCTCGTCGACCGATTGCGGCGTGCTGATTCTGGCCGACCCGCGCCTGGTGACGAAGGGCTACGGAAAGAAGTTCTTAACGTCGCTGCCCACGAGCTCCTACCAGCGCATCGAATCGGCGCAGATCGGGCACTATCTGCAACTGTGGCGTGCACGCCACGAGCGGCGGCGCTAAAGCGGACAAACGAGGGTTTTTGCCATATCGCACAGACGCTTTGACAGGGCGGGGTCATCCAAGATGCGGATGGCTCCGCCCGCTGCGATTACCTGGCTCAGTAGCCAACGCTCGGAGCCGTAATGCACGGTTACCATTGCCATGTCTGCCCCGCTGCGCTCGATTAGGGTGATGCCGGCCCAGTCCAGATGTTCCGCCATATCGAATGGCATCAAGAGCTTTGCGCTACGCTGCGTCCGGGCAAGGGAATCGTGGAGGGATGCGACGTCCGGTGCGTGAGACACGACGGAGTCTTCCGTCAAGGTGAGTCCCTCGATTTTATCCATGCGATAGGTGCGCTGCTCATCGACTGCGATGTCCCAGGCAATCAAGTATGTTTGGTCGCCGTTTGCCGTAATGCGCAAGGGGTCGACCAGACGCTCGCGTGGCCGTGCATCGTCCATCGAGCGATACGAGATGCGGCAGCGAACGCCGTCCTGAATGGCGCAGCTCAGCTGCTGCCAGTGCGACCCGTGGTTGACGGTGTCAAAGACGCGCTGGTTATAGCCGAGCTCTTCGGGTAGAAGAGCATGCCGAATCCGGGCTGCCGTCTGTGGCTCAATCCCCAACGATTCAAGTTCGTGGTTGAGCACAGCGCCCTCGGCGGCACTCAGGCGCAACGGTAGAACACGCCCGGCGTCGCCGGTGAGGACCACACGCTCGCCGCGGCATTCGCAGATGATGCGCGCGCCCGATTCTCGGTCCGCGAGCGTCGAGACGATCTCGAGAATCTCGTCGAGCGACACCCCTGTGATGTCAAAGCGGCTGCAAATCTCGGCTCGTGTCATGCCGCTCTCGCCGGCGGCGTAGAGGGCCTCCATGATGTCGATGGCGCGCGAGAGTCTCTGCTCGCTGGTGAGTTTACGCACGGGCATGCTCGTGCACCGTCCTTTCAATGAGGCGGTTCCACGCCTGCTTGAGCGATTTGGGGGCCACGGGCCTCATGCCGTCCACGGCGTGGGCCATGCAAAATGAGGCGGCGGCTTCAAGGTCACGCACGTCAACGGTCCAGGTCCATCCCGCATCGGTGTGTGCGAGCTCACCTCGCCCGCGCGTGAGGCCGTTGATCATATCGATCTGCGTCTGAGGGGCGAACGAGAACGTGGCTGCAACGGGCGGTCGGTCGGCAAAATCGAATTCAAAGAACAGATAGTCGTTGAGATTGAAGTCCGCAGGGATGGCGTAGGCCTTCGAAGGACGCCAAGCGCGAACGATACGGTCGCAGCGGAATGTCCTGATGCCGTCGGTGACATTGTCGAGGCCGCAGAAGTACGCCACGCCCTCGCGTTCGAACATGCCGTAGACGCAGACGGTACGTTCTTTCTGCTCGCCGCGTCCGTTCTGATATAAAAATCGCAGCGCGCATCGCTCGGCAAAGGCGCTCCATACCGCATCGACGGTGGGAGAGCGGCGGATTGGTGCTTCGTCCACCGTCGTCCTACCGGTGAGATAGGCAATCTTGGAGCGAATATCGGCAAGCGGTGCGGCAAAAGTGGATGAGCCGGCCGCTAGTGTCTGGTCGATGGCGTTGAGCAGGATATCGGCGTCGTCTGCGGTGATGAGGCCGCCTGCTGCAAAGGTGTGCTCGCGGTCGATTGTCCACGAGCTTTCCTCGGTCTCCTGCGCACCGGCGGGGCGAACCTCCTTGATTAAGATGCCACGCTCGAGCAGTTTGTCACGATCGCGCCGAAACTTGCGCTTATCCGAGTCGATGTTGCCGGAGCCATATCCCAGGTCGGAATCCAAGACGATCTGCTCGGTCGTCAGCGGTTCGGGGGAGCTGTTGAGCACAAAGAAAAGATTGAGGATGCGCTGAGCCGTTTTATCGAAACTGGGCTCCGAATTCCCCTTTTTAATTGTCGCGGTCGTGTCGCTTGCCGTCATAGAGTCCTCGCATGAGAAGGTGGTTTGCTGCCATGATTTTAGTCCGATATGGAGATTAGGCTATATCCTTGTCCGCTCGGGGCGTTAAGATGGCCCGAATTCGGTCGTTTGCGCTCGCTCGGGGTATACTTTCGACTATATACGGTTCTAATGTGCATGCATTGGGCCTATTTGTCGGATTATGGATGTGGAGCGCACATGGCGAACACCCAGAACTATATTAACCACCTGCTGCAGAACACCGGCATTACGCCGGCATGCAGCGAAGAAGAGCGCTTGGCTGCCGAGGATATCGCTCAGATCTTCCGCAACCACGGCTTTGACCCCGAGGTTCAGGAGTTCAATGCCCCGGCGCCCAGTAGGTTGGCATTTGCCGTTACCGGTATTCTTGCGTTTGCCGGCGCCCTGCTGATGGGCATCGGCGGCGGTATCGGCTTGGTCGGCACCTTGCTGGCCATTGTCGGCGCCGTTCTTTACGTGCTCGAACGCACGGGCCACCCCGTGGTTTCGCGCCTGGGCAAGACGGGCGTGAGCCAAAATGTCATCGCCTACCACAAGGCCTCGGGCCCGCTCGCGTCTCCGCGCAACCGCCCGGTGGTCGTTGTCGCACACTACGACTCTCCCCGTGCTGAGCTGCTCGCCCGCGAGCCCTATGCTTCGTATCGTGCGCTCATCGCCAAGCTGTTGCCCGTTGCCACGGTTGCCCCTGCTGCCGTTGCCATCCTGCGTATCCTTCCGCTCCCCGGCGCGCTCAAGGTTCTGCTGTGGATTGTCGCGATCCTCGCTTCCCTCGTTGCACTTGCCAACGCGGCAAACATTATCTCTAACCGCCACATTCTCCCCTATACGTCCGGCGCGGTGTGCAACAAGTCTTCTGTCGCCGCTATGCTCGGCGTTATGGACAACGTTGCTCCCTTCCAGGGCGACAACGAGTTTCCCGACGATGTTCCGTTCGATACCTATTTCGGGGAGCAGAAACGTCGTGCCGAGGAAATGGCGCGCGCGGCGGCGGAGTATGCCGCGGCCCAGCAGCAAAACGACTACGGCAACACCATCGAGTATGAAGAGCCTACCTACGTCGAGGACGAGTTTGGTCAGCCGATTGCTCCCGACGCTCAGACCGAGCCCGAACAGGGTGAGGCTTTCGACGAGCAGATCGAGGGCTTTGAGGGTGCGTCTGCCGACGAGACGCTGATTGGCGTCATCGTGCCCGAGGATCAGAATCAGGCTGTCCAGGCCGAAGAGTTCAATGACGGGGTTCCCGCTGCCGAGCCGGCGGAGGAGCCTGTCGAGCCCGAGCCCAAGCTCTATCGCAACGCCGCCGGCAACATCCGCTTTGGTTCGGATGCCATCCGTGCGCTCGGAATGCTTCCCGAGTCCTGCACGCTCGATTACGAGGAGGGCGAGGAGCCGACGTTTGAGCCCGAGCCTGCGCCCGTTGTCACTGCGGATGATGAGTCTGCCGCGGTTACCGCTGCCGTTGCCGAGCCCGAGGCAGTGTCCGCGTTCGATCCCGCGGCAGGACTGGACATTTTGGCTCCCGCCGCGCCGGCGCAAGACGTTGCGGACGAGTCTGACGACGATTACGTTGAACAGCCGAGGCGCGTGTCTTACGAGAGCGATACTGATTTCTCTGCCGAGATTCCCGCGGCAACGCCCCATGCCGACATTGCATCGGCGTTCTCGTCGATTGGCGCCAGCGCTTCCAACTTCTTTAAGGGTGCGCTTGCAAAGGGCAAGAAATTTGTCGACGATTTCGAGGAGAAGCGCGCTGCCGCACGCGAGGCTGCCGAGCAGGAGGCTATCGCTCAGCAGCAGGCAGCCGAGGTGGCACGTGAGCTCGCGGCGCAAGAGTTCGAGCAGAACGAGGCTATGCAGTCCGTGCCCGTCGACGCCGCCGAAGCTACAACGTCCTTTGAGTCCCGGCAACCGGCGTCCGCGGATGTTGTTGAGGCGACGACGTCTTTCGAGGCCCAGCAGCACGTCGATAGCACCATGTCGTTTGATGCCGCGCAGTTCGATTCCACGATAACGTTTGAAAAGCAAGGCACCGCGATTGCCGAGCCCCTTCCTGCTTCCGATGAGCAGGACGACGCGGCAGATGATGGCGAGCCCATTGATGCTGCCGAAATTCAGGATGCGACCGAGGACGAGCCCGTCGAGGTCAACTCTGACGAAGAGCAGTACGCGGTAGCCGAGCAAGATGATTCGACCGAGGTCGAGCAGGAGGAAGTGTCTGCGGTTTCCGAGGCTCCCGAGACAGATGAGTCGAGGCCTTACTCCACGCAGATTTTCACCATGCCGACTCCGAGTGGTTCCGGTGCCACGGTTGCCGATGTTGCTCCCACCCAGGACGAAACGGTCGATTCCCTTATGGCCCAGATTTCCTCCCAGGCATCACCGCGTCCGCAGATGAATGTTCCCGATCCGGCGTCGGCACCGTCGCCTGCACCTTCCTCGTCTCCGCTGGCTTCGGTCCCCGATCCGTCGCTGCCGTCTATGAAGCAGGCAAACGTTGCGTCTCGCACGTCGCTGTTCGACCTTCCCGATCCCTCTGCCCAGGTCAACGACCCCTTTGCTACTGCCCAGGGTCCCGAACCCACATCGGCACCCGTTGCGCCTCCTATGCCCGTTGCGTCGGGCGCGCAGCCGATCGAGACCATTTCGGCTCCCGCCCCGGCGGCACCCAAGTCTCGCAAACGCGGCCTGGGTGGCCTGTTCGGTCGTAAAAGGAAAAACGAGCAGGACAGCATGAGTGATTGGCTGGGCGTCGAAGACGATTACGATGCCAAGAAGTCCGGTCGCGGTATCGGTTCGTGGGATAACTTCGAGGACGATAACGATGGCTGGAAGGGCGGCGCTACGTCTTCCGATGGCGCTTCTTCCGAAGATATGCTCTCGGCTGTCGCCTCTATGGGCGATGATGAGCTGCTCGGTCACGATATCTGGTTTGTGGCAACGGGCGCCTCGGATTGTGATGGCGCCGGCATGAAGGCCTTCTTGGCTTCGCATCGCGATAAGCTCCGCGGCGTATTCTTCATCAATCTTGAATCCGTCGGCGCCGGTAGGCTTTCGGTGGTGACGGTCGAGGGCGAACAGCAGCTGCTCAAGGGCGATCGCCGCATCATGAACCTGGTCAGCAAGGTGTGCAAGTCGTTCCATGTCGATTGTGGCGCGCTCGAGATGCCCTATGCCAAGACCGATGCCTATGCCGCGCTCGAGGCGAGCCGCCGAGCCCTCACCATCGCCGGCGTGGACGGCACGCGTCTGGCTTGCGCTCGTACCGAGGACGACCTGCCCCACAATGTCAACCCGACGAACATTGCCACGGTATCCGAGGTCGTGACCGAGGTTATCCGCCGTTCGTAGACGGAGCTCTAAGGAGTCAACGTGTTTTCGTATATTAAGCGCCATTGGCCTGTCTACGTGATTTTGACCTTGATTGCCATTGCGTTAGGATTTGGGGCTGCCTACATCGTGGGTGCAAAGGGCTCGACCCCCGCCTCCGCAATCAGCGAAGAGGTGGAGCAAGAACAGAGTACGGGTGCCGATGGGATTCCTGAGTCCGAGCAGGCAATCGTTGATGGTGGATCTTCGTCTGCAGAGTAGATACGGCGATTTACATGATTGAAAGCGGGCGAGCCAGGGGACTG
>URWC01000022.1 GCA_900551555.1 uncultured Collinsella sp.
GGCCAGCGCGGCATCGGCCTGCTCGGCCGGCACCACGGCGACCATCTTGCCCTCGTTTGCTACCTGCAGCACATCGTAGCCGAGCATCTCGCAAGCCGCCTGCACATCAGGACGCACGGGCACGGCATCCTCGTCGACCTCCATGGCAACGCCGCTGGCCTGGGCAAACTCGTTGAGTGTGGACGCTAGGCCACCGCGCGTGGGGTCGCGAAAGCAACGCGTGCCGGGCGCTGCGGCCAGAACGTCGGCAATCAGGTGGTTGAGCGGCGCGGCATCGCTTTCGATCGTGCTCGAAAACGCCAGGCCCTCGCGTTGGCTCATGATGGCGATACCGTGGTCGCCCAGTGTGCCCGACACCAGAATGACGTCGCCGGGGCGGCAGTTGGCGCCGCTGAGCGCCACGCCCGTGGGAACCTCGCCCACGCCGGCGGTATTGATGTAGACGCCGTCGGCCCCGCCGCGCTCGACCACCTTGGTGTCGCCCGTGATTATGGACACGCCTGCTTCGCGTGCCGTCTCGGCCATCGTCTGCACAATCTGGCGGAGCTTATCCATGGGATAACCCTCTTCAAGGATAAAGCCGCACGACAGGTAGCGCACGTTGGCGCCCGAGGTCGCGACGTCGTTGACGGTTCCGCACACGGCGAGGCGGCCGATGTTGCCACCGGGGAAGAACTGAGGCGTCACCACAAAGCTGTCGGTCGACATGGCGATGCGCCCGCTCGCGGGCAGTGCGGCGACGCCGGCGTCGTTGCCCTCGAGCAGCTCGGGCGACCCAAAGGCATCCAAAAAGACCTCGTCGATGATGCGTTTCATCATCTGGCCGCCAGAGCCGTGGCCCAGCAAGACAGCGCTATCGGAGATACTATGGGACATATCGAAAACTCCAATCATGGGAGGTGTCAGCGCGCGGGGGCGTTCGGGCTAGACTCGGTAACGGTAGTATGCTGCGCAGCTGCCCTCGGAGCTCACCATGCAGGGGCCGACGGGATGCTCGGGTGTACAAGCGTGGCCGAACAGAGGGCAGTCGCTCGGCGTAATGGCCCCGCGCAGCACGTCGCCGCAGCGGCACCCACGCGGCTCGACCGTCTCCTCGACGGGCACGTCAAAGCGGGTACGGGCATCAAAGCGCGAGAACTCGGGGCGGATGGAAAGGCCCGAGTTAGCAATCAGCCCCAGCCCGCGCCATGTGGTATCGCACGGTTCAAATACCTGTTCGACCAGCTGGCGCGCCACGGGATTGCCGTCGGCATTGACGCCACGGCGGTAAGCGTTATCGATCGCGGGTCTGTCCTCGACAACCATCTGGACCAGCATGCAGATGCCCTGCAGGATATCGACCGGTTCAAATCCCGTGACCACGCCCGGGGTATCGAACTCATCGACCAAAAAGCTAAAGGGCGCCAAGCCCGTGATGGTGGCGACGTGGCCCGGCAGGATAAAGCCGTCGATGGCGGTCTCGGGGTCGTTGGCGATGGCGCGCAGAGCCGGCGGCGTGGTCTTGTGGGCGCAATAGACCGAGAAGTTCAAAAGCCCGCGCGCCTCGGCCTCCAAGATGGCGGCGGCGATGGTGGGCGTCGTAGTCTCAAAGCCTACGCCCATAAAAATGACCGGGCGATCGGGGTTTTGCTCGGCAATGTCGAGCGCGTCGAGCGGGGAGTAGACGATGCGGATGTCGCGCCCGGCCGCCTTTTGCGCAGCGAGCGAGGTAGACGATCCGGGCACGCGCATCATGTCGCCAAAGGTGGTGATGATGGCGCCGTCTATGTTGGCGAGCGCGATTGCGTGGTCGATGTCGCGGTTGGCGGTGACGCAGACAGGGCAGCCCGGGCCGCTCAGCAGCTTGAGTCCCGTCGGCATAATGGAGCGAAAGCCATAGCGGCCGATGCTCACGGTGTGCGTGCCGCAGACTTCCATAAGGTTGATGGTGCGGTCGCCGACGAGTTCATGGATGCGTTCGATGAGCTCGCGAGCCAGCTTGGGGTCGCGAAATGCCGAAAAGTCGATACCGGAGCGAACCGGCTGCGCCGCCGTCACTAGTATGCCTCGGCCGGGTTGCTGGCCAGTTGGTCTTCTTCGACCAGTTCGGTCATGGCATTAACGAGCTCGAGCGTTTCTTGCGCTTCCTGCTCGTCGACGATCTGGATGCCAAAGCCGGCGTGTACGAGAATATAGTCGCCAACCTGCGCCGTCGGCACGAGTCTTAGCGAAACAGGGCGCTCGATGCCCATCATGTTGACGGTGGCCTTGAGGTCGTCGTCGCGTTTGACTACTTTACCGGGAACGGCAAGGCACATATTGTTCCCCTTTTATACGCTTTGCGCTGGACGGGCGCTCAATAATCCATCAGTTGATGGTAGCGCTCGCGGGGTTCGCGGGCAAACGCGTTACGCCTGTGAGACGGCGGCGTGCGAGGGCGAGCTACTGTGATGCAATCTGCGCAAGACGAGCGCTTGCGACCGCCGCCTGACCGTAGGCGATGCAGCCGTCATTGACGGGTACGGTGTGGGGGGCAAGGACAGTAAGGCCCGCGCTTTTGAGCTCGCGGGCGAGGAGCTGAAGCAGAAGTCGGTTCATGAACACGCCGCCCGAGAGCGCGACGGTGTCGATGCCCTCGTGCACGCAGATATCGCTGGCGATGCGCGCCGAGGAGCGCGCGATGCCGACATGGAAGTCGAGTGCGAGCCTGTTGGCGGGCGCTCCGGCTTCAATTCCTCCCAAAAGTGCCTCAAAGAGTGCTTTCTGGTCCAGAACATAGGGGCCGTCCAGCCACGAT
This sequence comes from uncultured Collinsella sp., assembly GCA_900551555.1. GTDB lineage: Bacteria > Actinomycetota > Coriobacteriia > Coriobacteriales > Coriobacteriaceae > Collinsella. Next base: position 2,777 of record URWC01000022.1, read on the forward strand.
GGGTCAGATGCGGAGTAGCCGGCGTTGTCGTCGGGAAAATGGGCGATTTCGCTGTCGAGCGCGCGCCAGGCGGCGGCTTCGAGCTCGATGGCGGGTTCGCCCTCGTAGGTTGCCTGGCCGCAAATGCCCAAAATCGCGGTTGCGGCATCAAACAGGCGACCCATGCTGCTAGTGCGCGGACTGTTGATGCCGCGCTCGATCATCGTTGCCGTTATGCTGCGCGTTTGCTCGTCAAGGCTGTTCAAGAGCCCCGCGGCTCCCGGGTGCTCGAGCAGGTCGAGCTCGCTGAGCAGGGCAAAGGCGTTGCGGCGGGCATCGTGTACGGATGCGGCGCCACCGGGAAGCGCCCAGGCGCGCAGATGCGCGACGCGCTCAAAATCGGTGAGACGGGCGACAAGAAACTCACCGCCCCATATGGTGCCATCGGTGCCGGCGCCCGTGCCGTCGAAGGCGATGCCGAGGACGCGTGCATCGGGCGCAAGCCGGCCTGCGACAATCGCCTCTGCCATTACGCTCGCGATGTGCGCATGGTGGTGCTGGACTTCGATAAGCGGCAGATCGTGCTCGCGCGCCTGCTCGCGCGCCCATTGGCTCGACAGATAGCTGGGATGCATGTCGCATGCCAAGGCGGCAGGCGCCAGGTCAAAGAGGTTTTCCAGACGCGAGCGCGCGGCGCTCCAAGCATCGAAAGTCGCGCCGTTTTCGACATCGCCGATATGCTGCGACACAAAACAGGTCGTATGACCGTCCGAGTCCGTGCGAGTGAGTGCAATCGTGGCTTTTTGCTGCGGCCCGCAGGCGAGTACGCAGGGCGTGGTGCCGTCGAGCGCCGGCAACGACAGCGGTTGCGGCGCATATCCGCGTGCACGACGTACGGGCATGACGTCGCCGTCGACCACGCGTACCACGGAGTCGTCGTAGCGCGACAGGATCGCGCGGTCGTTGCCGAGCAGCGCGTCGGCGATGCCGGCGGCAACGAGATGCTCCCATGCAAGGGCGTCGTCGGTCTCGATGGGCTCTTCGCTCAGGTTTCCGCTGGTCATGACCAACGCATGCATGTCATGCGACGCGGCAGCTGCAAGCAACAGATGTTGAAGCGGCGTATAGGGGAGCATGACGCCGAGCTCGGGCAAGTCGTGCGCGACAGATGGCGCGAGGGCGAGGATGTCGGGGGAACCGCCGTTGCCCTCGCCAACAGTGCGCCGGCGCAGCAGCACAATGGGGCGGATACTGCCGGCGAGAAGCTCGCGCTCAGCGTCGTCGATATGGCACAGGCGCCCGGCATCGGCAAGACTGCGCACCATGACGGCAAGCGGCTTATTGCTGCGACGCTTGCGACGGCGCAGCTCGGCCACCGCCTGCTCGTTGGCAGCGTCACAGGATAGATGGAATCCGCCCAGGCCCTTGATGGCGACGATGCCACCGCTGGCCAGCAGCTCAACGCAGCGCTCGATGATAGCGTCGCTGGCCCCGCGTGTGGTGCCGACGGCCGGTGTCGCGGACGAATTCCCGCACGCATTGCCGTTTACAGCCTCGCGCCACGTAATATGCGGCCCGCAATCAAAGCAGGCATCGGGCTGCGCGTGAAAACGCCGGTCGAGTGGGTCGACATACTCCGCAGCGCACTTGGGACACATGGGAAAACAATCCATCGACGTGGCCGCTCGGTCATAAGGCAGCGATCGGATGATGGTAAAGCGTGGGCCGCAGTTAGTGCAGTTGATAAAGGGGTAGTGATAGCGTCGGTCGGCGGGATCGAACAACTCGCGCAGGCAATCGTCACAGGTGGCGATATCGGGCGAGACAAGTGTGGTGTGCGCGGTCTGGTCCTGCGACGCCACAATGTGAAAGCCCTGCTCATCGGTAGTGCTCCAACCGCCAGGCACCAAATCCGCAATATCGACTCGCTCAACGCGAGCCGCCGCGGGCGCATGCTCAGAAAGCGCAGCGACAAATCCGTCAACCGCCTCGGCACAAGCGTGCGCCTCGATATGCACGCCGTCGCCCGCATTGAGCACCCATCCGCAAATGCCATGCGCCATGGCCTCGCGATACACAAACGGTCGCATGCCAACGCCCTGCACAATGCCCGTCACATGAATATGCACATGCCGCATGCGACACCCCTCATCAAAACCGACCAAAAAAGGACAGGTTTGTTTTGGTAGGTAAAACTTCTAAACCTGCCAAAACAAACCTGTCCCTTTTTGGCAGGTGCGCTGCGGGAAATTCCGCTACAGCCCCAGGCTCTGCTTGGTGGCGGCGCACGTGAGCTCGCCGTGCTTAACGCCGCGCAGGCCCAGCAGGCGGTCGGCTAGTTCGTAGACGCGCTCGCCGCGACCCTTGAGCGCCAGAATCTCCAAGCAGTTGTGGTGATCCAGATGCACGTGCATGGTCGACACGATCTCGTCGGTGTAGTCGTGCTGCACCTCGTCCAGGCGGCGCGTCAGATCGCCGGTATGGTGGTCGTAGATCATGGTGAGCGACCCGATAACATGCTCATCGGGCGTGCGCATCTGCTCTTTGGCGATCGAGGCGCGAATCAGGTCGCGCACGGCCTCGGATCGGTTGGCCACGTCGCCGCGGCGTGCGATCTGCTCGTCAAAACGGCGCAGCAGGTCGTCGGGTGCGGTAACCGAAAAACGGACCAGCTCGGAGCCGGAGCCACTACAGTGGCAGCCCGCGTCACCGTCCGCCCCGTGCGGGTGCTCGTGCTCGTACCCGCAGCCGTGCTCGTGTTCGGCCACCTTACACCAGCTTCACGGAGCCGACGGAGTTGTGGTCGGCCTCGATGGCTTCCTCGTAGCCCTCGAGTGCGTCGTGGGCCTCGTGCAGCGCGGCCATGGCGGTCTCGAGCTTGGCGCCGATGCGCTCCATGTCAAAATTCTCGGTCGCATGCAGCAACTGATGGCTCCATTCGTGAGCGAGCTCGATGGTGTCGTCGACCTGCTTGACGCTCATGGCAAGCTGGCTCATGTTCATTCCAACATCATGCATGGGAAATCTCCTTTTGTATGGGGCAGTTCAGTGGTTCAGATTTTACTACGCCCGCTCTGCGTGCAGCTGCATAAGAAAACGGGTACGAGTCTGTGCGACCCGCACCCGTTCACTGGGGGCTGTTTGTGACTACCATACTATCCGTGGTTGGACTCGGTGCATCCAGAAGTCCGGCGAGCGGTGCAAAAGCGCTCATAGACGGCGGGTAAGTAACAAGCGTATTACAGATGCTTCTCCAGCAGCGCCTGCAGCCTCGCCTTGGGCAGAGCGCCAACCGAGCGGTCAATCTCCTCGCCGTTCTTAAACACAACCAGCGTGGGGATGCTCATGACGCCATACTTCATGGCCAGGTCCTGGTTGTCGTCGACGTTGCATTTGGCAACGGCAAGCTTGCCCGCCAGCTCATCGGCAACCTCGTCAACGATGGGCGAGAGGGATCGACAGGGCCCGCACCACGGTGCCCAAAAATCGACCAGCACGGGCAGGCTGTCGTTAACGATGGAATCGAAGTTCTCGGGGGTAATCTGATTAATGTCAGCCATGGTGACCTCCATAATGCGACGCGGCTTGGCCGCGTAAAACTCAGTACGACCGTGCTTATACCCAGCCGCCCGCAAAGCAACCACTCGTGGGCGGCTCTTTTATATAATGGTGGGCACGCAAACGATTGGAGAGCGCATGCCCACGTCACAAAGCCAGAAAAAAGAAGCCATCGCCCAGGCGACCGAGCAGGAGCTCGCATCGCTCGCGGGCCGTGGCGTGCGTATCGCGGGCAACGCGTGCTCGCCGATCGTGCTGGTCAAAGGCGATTTGGACGAGGCCGAGCGTTCGGGTGGCGAGCTTGCCGCCGGCCCGGATGGCGCGGCGTTGCGCAAGGCGCTTGGGGCCATCGGCTACGCGCCCGAGGATTTTTGCGTGCTGGCAAGCGTCGCCGGCGTGGGTGATGGGACGGTCGCGGTGGGCGAGACTCTGCCGTGCGAGCTGTTCCGTGAGGCGCTTGAGGCTTTGGACCCCGAGGCGGTGCTGCTGCTCGACAACAACGCGGCTGACGCCATGCGCGAGACCTACGCCGATATGCTCGTGGCGATCGATGACTTCGACACCGCCATGCTCAAGCCCGGCCTGGTCGCCCATGTGCAGGGCCGCCGCGTGCTCGCGCTCGATGGCTTTGAGGCGGCGCTGACCGACAAAGCGGCCAAGCAGCGCATGTGGGCCTACATCAAGCAGCTGACCCCGGCGGCCGCTCCGCTGTAGCGGATTGGCGCCGGTGAGCGATTGCCTGGCGGGCAAGACACGCCGCGAGATCGGCGCCGCACTTCTACATCACAGCGCGCAGCTCAAACCGATCGCCGTTAATGCGGAACTGACAGTTGCCGTTCATGCGCTCCACGGCAAGTTTGATGCTCTTGGTGCCAAAGCCGTGGCCCGCATGCCGGGTCACGGGCATGCCGTCGACCATGCGCGGCGCGCGGTCAAACGTGTTGGAAACTAACAGCAGCAGCTGGCCGTCCTCTAATCGCAGGTCAAAGTCGACGAATCGCTTTCCCTGGGGCGCGGCGCTCGCGGCGGTGATAGCGTTTTCCAAGGCATTTGAGAGCACGCTAAACAGGTCGGCGTCACCTACGTGGATGGTTTCGGGTACGGCGGCGCGCAGGTTGGCGGTAATGCCGTTTCCATTGATATCCGAGTTAAATGACGAAAGCGCGATGTTTACGGTCTCGTTGGCGCAGAAGCGGCGTACGGCGGTGCGATCGCCGGCTTCGCAGAGTTCATCGATGCGTTTGAGCGCCTCGTCGGTGTGGCCCTCCTCAATTAAAGCGGCCAGGCCGCGTAGGAAGTGGCGCATATCGTGGCGAAGAATCGACAGCTCGCGCCCAGATTGACGCCAAGCCTCGAGCTCTTTGATGGCGGCGCTGTCGCGGGTTTCGAGCATCCAGCGCTCTCGCTCGGCGGTTTCCTTTTCTTCGTATTCGCGCAGGCAAACGGCAAGAAACATAAGATAGAAGGCACAGAGCGCAAATGCCAAAAACTCAACCGTTACCACCGAGCCCGAGTGGAACAGCGTGGTGTAGACGTTGGTGGCATAGTCAAAGACGTAATAGACGAGCGGCAGGATTAAAAGGATGCCCAGCTCGGTGGTGCTTTTAATCGCCAAGCGTGGACCGATGTCGCCGGCCCAATGCAACAGGACGGCAAAGACGGCGAGTGTGGTCGCGATGCGCGCCAGATAGTACGCGATCTGCGAATCGGTTGCGGCAAAGGCGGCGATGCCCATCCAATTGCTGAACTGGCAGCTCAGATAAGCACTCGTAATGCCGAGCGCGGCAAGCAGCGGGCTCAGGCGGTAGCGCGCACACAGGTAGACGATAAGCGGCAGGTGCACGGCAAGTGGATAAACCTGTCGGGCAAATAGTTCGCCGCCAACGACATTGGCGATCGAAAAGGCAGCGCCGGTCACGATGCCGACCAACACCAGTTCAAGCGCATGACGCCGGTTGATCTCGACACCGCACAGCGCCGCCGAGGCAAAGACGCCAAAGAGCAGCGTCGTGGCGTGGTGGATTGCCCAAAGGACCATTTCGACCGAGGAGACCATCAGTGTCTCCCACCCTCAAAGCGCACCGCAAAGTAGGCGTCTTGGAATCCCTGCTTGCAACTGCGCGAAAGCGGGATGCACGCGCCCGAGCGCATGACGATGTCCGTGCGGTCAAAGTGATCGATATTGCGCAGGTTGACCTGGTAGCTGCGGTGGCATTTAAAGAAGACTGCGTTTTGCTCCAAGCGGTCCTCGACGCTGCGGAACGACTCGAGTGCCTCGATATCGCGTCCGTCGCGCAGGTGGAAGACCACGTGCTTGTTGCGCGCCTCGGCATATTCGATGTCGGACAGGCGCAGGGCGTGGTAGCCAAAGGAAGTTTTGGTCACGAGCTCATCGGTCGCGGCGGGCCGCATGCTCGAAAGCTCGTCGAGCAGTTGCGCCAGGCGTTCGTACGCTACGGGCTTGAGCAGGTAGTCGAAGGCGCGGACCTCATAGGACTCCAGTGCGAACTCGGGCGATGAGGTGAGGAACACCAGTCGCACGGCGGTGTCGGATTGGCGCAGCTCGCGCGCGGTGTCCATGCCGTTGACGAGTGGCATGATCATGTCGAGCAGAATGATGTCGGCGCGCGATGCGGCATGGCGGGCCAGCAAGTCCTCGCCGCGCGTGACGAGCGCAACGTCGACTGCCGTGTCCGTCTCGGTCGACCAGCGGTCGATCATCCGGTGCAGTCTTTCTAGAAAAGCGACGTCGTCGTCGCAGGCGATAATCTTGAGCATTCGGGCCCCCTTAGTAGTTCGATTTTGCCACATTGGGTTCGCGCCACCCGCGGAGGAACACCCCGTTTGCGCCCCACGGTGCGCAACTCGCGCCGAGCGGCATTGCGGTGGCGAAAGATGCCTCCTGCGCTATCGAGAGCTCGACTATCCTCAGCTTGCCAGTTCGAAAATGGATCTGTCGTATGATCGAATCTTTATTTCAACTTTACACCTAGGTTTACAGCTGTCTTGTCAGCTGTAAACCTAGGTGTCATACTAAAGCCCCAAGATTCGCCAAAAGAGAGGGGCCTTGATGGCACAGAGCGCGAACATGGATGCATCGGAGCTTGCACGCGATATTGCGGCCGGCCTGGCATCGGCAACGACGGCAACGGAGCGCGCGGCACTGGTGCCCGCAGAGCTCGTCGAGGCCATTCAGCAACTAAAAACCCAACGCGACGCGGTGATCCTGGCGCACTATTACGTGGCACCCGAGGTCCAAGCCGTTGCCGATTACGTCGGCGATAGCTTCTACCTGGCAAAGCTCGCCAAAAGCCTGCCGCAGCAGACCATCGTGTTGTGCGGCGTGGAGTTTATGGGCGAGAGCGCCAAGCTGCTCAATCCCACTAAGACCGTGCTGCTGCCCGAGCCGGGCGCGGACTGTCCCATGGCGCACATGGTCAAGCGCGAGACGGTCGACGCGGCGCGCGCCGAGTACGGCGACGACCTGGCCGTGGTGTGCTACGTCAACTCCACGGTCGAGATCAAGAGCTGGAGCGACGTGTGCGTCACCAGTTCCAACGCCGTTAAGATCGTGTCCGAGCTGCCGCAGCAGCATATTCTGTTCATTCCCGACCAAAACCTGGGACGCTTCGTAGCCGAGCAGGTGCCGCAAAAGCACGTCATTCTCAACAACGGCTACTGCCCGCGCCATCACATCATCACCGTCGAGCAGATCGTCGACGCGACGGAGGCCCACCCCGACGCGCTCGTGCTGGCGCACCCCGAGTGCAAGGCCGACGTCCTGGCCGAGGCCGACTACATCGGCTCCACCGCCGGCATCATCAAGTATGCCGAGGAGTCCGACGCGAGCGAGTTCATTATCGTGACGGTCCGCGGCGTGCTCTACGAGCTCGAGCGCCGCTGCCAGGGCACTGGCAAGAAGTTCTACTTCCCCGCGGTGCAGCCCGCCTGCGTCAACATGGACCTCATCACGCTCGAAAAGCTCGTGCACTGCCTGGAGACGGGCGAGGGCGAGGTGCAGATCGGCGTGTCGGACGAGGCTGCCGACCAGGCCAAGCTCACGCTCGACCGTATGCTCGAGTACGCAGCACGCTAGAACAATGTTGCATGAGGGACGGTCCCTTATGTCACATTCAAGGGAGAGGATTCCTGTGGAAACCAAGCAATACCCCGATATGGAGTGCGACGTCGTCATTGCCGGCTGCGGCGTAGCGGGTCTGTACGCGGCCCTCAATCTGCCGACGAGCACGCGCGTGATCATGCTCTCCAAGGGCGCGGTCGATGAGTGCGATTCGATGCTCGCGCAGGGCGGCATCTGCGTGCTGCCCGAGGGTTCGGACTACGATGCCTTCTTTGAGGACACCATGCACGCCGGCCATTACGAGAACCGCTGCGAGAGCGTCGACATCATGATCCGCTCGAGCCGCTCGGTCATCAACGACCTGCTAGCGATGGGTGTGGATTTTGAGCGCAAGGCCGACGGCAGCCTCAATTTTACCCGCGAGGGCGCGCACAGCCGTCCGCGCATCGCCTTCCATGCCGATATCACCGGCAAGGAGATTACGACCAAGCTGCTCCAGGCCGTTCGCAAGCTGGATAACGTGCAGATTTTGGAGCACGTAGCCATGACCGATATCCTGACGGGCGAGCGTGACGGCGTTACGGTGTGCACCGGCGTCGTTGCCGTTCCCGTGGACGAGGACAACTCGGTTCGTCCCGCCGACGAGCTGACAAATGCCGCCGAGGGCGTGCATGCCGGCGAACCGTTTAAGATCCATGCCCGCCACACGCTGTGGGCGACGGGCGGTATCGGCGGCGTATACGACCATTCGACCAACTACCCGCAGCTCACGGGCGATGCCTGCTACATTGCTCAGGAGCATGGCATTAAGATGGAGCACCTGGACTACGTGCAGATCCACCCCACGGGACTGTTCTCGCCGCAGCCGGGCCGCACCTTCCTGATCAGCGAGAGCTGCCGCGGCGAGGGCGCAATTTTGCTCAACGCCGCCGGCGAGCGCTTTACCGACGAGCTTCAGCCGCGCGACGTGGTCGCCGCCGCTATTCGCGAGCAGATGAAGCAGGACGGCACCGAGCACGAGTGGCTGAGCTTTGCCCCCGTCGAGCGCGATGTGGTGACCGGGCACTTTGCCAATATCCGCGCGCGCTGCCTGGAGGACGGCCGCGACATCTTGGACGAGCCCATCCCCGTTACGCCCACGCAGCACTACTTTATGGGCGGCGTATGGGTCGACAAGGACGGCCGCACCTCGATGCCCGAGCTCTACGCAGCCGGTGAGACGGCCTGCAATGGCGTGCACGGCAAGAATCGCCTTGCATCAAACAGCCTGCTCGAGGCGCTGGTCTGGGGTCGTCGCGCCGCGTGGTACATGCGCACCGGCGAGTCGCTGGCCGTGGAGCAGGCAGGCGATCCCGCGCTCGATGGCCGTCATCGCGCCCTGAGCGCCGACACCCTGGCAATCGATGATTTGGCCCGTGCCGCCGGCACGCAGGCCGTGGAGGAGTAGACCATGAATCCCATTACCATGAAGCTCGTCGTCGATGATCTGATTCTGCAGGCCCTGCGCGAGGACATCACGTTTGAGGACGTGAGCACGGCGAGCGTGTGCCCCACGGCGCGTCCCGCTACCGTTGAGCTTATCGCCAAGGCCGACGGCATCATCGCCGGCTTGGATGTGTTCGCTCGCACCTTTGAACTGCTGGATTCGCAGAGCTCGGTTCTGCTCGACGTTGCCGATGGCGACGAGGTGCACGCCGGCGACCATGTGGGTCAGGTGCGCGGCGACGCGCGCGTGTTGCTTTCGGGCGAGCGCGTGGCGCTCAACTACCTGCAGCGCATGAGCGGCATCGCTACTTACACGCATCGGATGGCGGCTGCGCTCGAGGGCACCAAGACCGTGCTTGTCGACACGCGCAAGACCACACCGGGCATGCGTGTGTTTGAAAAGGCGGCAGTCGAGATCGGCGGTGGCAGCAACCACCGCTATAACCTGTCGACGGCTGTCATGCTCAAGGACAACCACATCGACGCCGCCGGTGGCGTGACGCGTGCGATCGAGATGGCGCGCGCCCATGCATCGTTTACCACGACGGTCGAGATCGAGTGTGAGAACCTGGACATGGTGCGCGAGGCTGTGGAGGCCGGCGCCGATATCATCATGTTCGACAACATGACCCACGACGACATGGCTGCCGCGATTGAGCTTATCGCCGGCCGCGCCAAGACCGAGTGCTCGGGCAATGTGGATGCCAGCAATATCCGCGCCCTGGCTGATCTGGGCGTCGACTACATTAGCTCGGGGGCGTTGACGCACTCTGCGCCGATTCTCGACCTCTCGCTTAAGCACCTGCGTCTGCTGGACGGTAAATAATGAACGCCCGCGAGCGTCGCCGTGCCATCATGGCCGTGCTCGAGGGGGCCAAGGGGCCCGTATCGGGCAGCGCACTTGCTCGTGAGGTGGGTGTGAGCCGCCAGATTGTCGTGCAAGACATCGCCCTGCTGCGCGCCGATGGGCACGATATCGTGGCGACCAACCGTGGTTATGTGCTGCAGGAGGCCCCCAGCAGCCCCGCTGTGCCCACGCGCTTGGTCAAGGTTCGCCACAGCGTAGAGCAGGCAGGCAATGAGCTCACGAGTATCGTCGATGCCGGAGGCGCCGTGCTCAACGTGATCGTCAATCACCGCGTGTACGGTAAGATTACGGCCGACCTGGACATCCGCAATCGTCGCGATGTCGAGCGCTATCTGCGCGATATCGAGAGCGGCAAGAGCTTTCCGCTGCTGACGGTGACCAGCGGCTACCACTTCCATCGCATTGCGGCGGAGGATGAGCAAACCCTCGACGAGATCGAGGCGATGCTCAAGGAGAAAGGCTACCTAGCCGATTTAATGCCCTACGAGGATGATTTGTCCTAGCCCGACACTGTCCCCAATTAGCTGCCCACGAATGCAAAAGGAGGCCTCCGCGGCGATGCGGAGGCCTCCTTTTTTGTGCACGGTGTACTTTTGAGTGTGCAGGTGGGGGAGTTGTTACTCCTCGACGATCTCGGTGATCGCGCCAGCGGGGCAAGCGTCCTGGCAAGCGCCACAGGCGACGCAGGAGTCCTCGTCAGCGACGGTAGCGACGTCCTGGAGCTCCAGAACGCCAGCGGGGCAGGAGTCGACGCAAACGCCACAAGCGATGCACTCGTCGGCATCAATTACGGGATGAGCCATGGTAGTTTCCTCTCTGTTGACCGACGCTACAGGCGATGCGCGCCGGTTTGATTCGGGCAAAAACATACCACGGGAGCGACCGTTTGCAATACCCTCTGACCGGCATCTTCATACCGTTCGCCGAGTATGCCAAGGTTTACTAAAAAATGCGCAGGTGGGGCCGTTGAGCTGCGCAAATGTTAGCTAAAGGTGACTTGAAATATTGGGCGATTGAGCGCGCCTGCGGAAAGGGCATCCCGTTATTTGGCCGAAAACCGGGTCGCAGTTTCCGGCTGGGCCCGCTAGAGGAAACTGCGACCCGGAATCCACGCTCAAACCGGGATGAACTTTCCGCAAGACGGCCCCCAGGCACCCCCGGACGCAAACCTCAGTCAACTCTACATAGATCTCAATAGATCTACCGAGAACTCAAACAGTGCATCTACCTGCGCATTTGAGAACCTAAACTCTCAGAGATAAGAAATCTTATATGAATTGACTTAGATTTTGTATATTCCGGCCCATAAGGGGATACACTACATCCTGAAAGACAAGCCGAAGCGCCGCGCGGCAGACCGCCGAGTCGGCGCGAACGCACAAGAGAGAGGGAATTTCTAATGAGTAAGATTCTTGGTATCGACCTTGGTACTACTAACTCCGCTATGGCCGTCCTCGAGGGCGGTTCTCCGACCATCATCGTGAACGCCGAGGGCGACCGCACCACCCCGTCTGTCGTGGGCTTCCGTGCCGACGGCGACCGCGTCGTGGGTAAGGCCGCTAAGAACCAAGCTGTCACCAACCCCAAGAACACCGTGTTCTCCATCAAGCGCTTCATGGGCCGCAAGTACTCCGAGTGCACCTCCGAGATCAAGACCGTGCCGTACGAGGTCAAGGAGGGCCAGGGTGGCCGTGCCGTCGTCGACATCGAGGGCAAGGATTACACCGCCGAGCAGGTGAGCGCCATGACGCTCGCAAAGATGAAGGCCGACGCCGAGAAGTATCTGGGCGAGACCGTCACCGACGCCGTCATCACCGTCCCGGCCTACTTCAACGACGCCCAGCGTCAGGCCACTAAGGATGCCGGTAAGATCGCCGGCCTCAACGTCAAGCGTATCGTCAACGAGCCGACCGCTGCTGCTCTTGCCTATGGCCTGGACAAGCAGGGCACCGACCAGCGCATCCTGGTCTTCGACCTGGGCGGCGGCACCTTCGACGTCTCCATCCTCGACCTCGCCGACGGCGTGTTTGAGGTTCTGTCCACCTCGGGCGACAACCACCTGGGCGGCGATGACTGGGATCAGCGCGTCATCGATTGGATGGCCGATAAGTTCCAGCAGGAGAACGGTGTCGACCTGCGTCAGGACCCCATGGCCCTGCAGCGTCTGAAGGAGGCCGCCGAGAACGCCAAGAAGGAGCTCTCCGCCGCCCAGCAGACCACCATCAACCTGCCGTTCATTACCATGAACCAGTCCGGCCCGCTGCACCTCAACTACACGCTGACCCGCGCCGAGTTCGAGAAGATCACCCGCGACCTGCTCGAGCGCTGCAAGCAGCCTGTCACCAACGCCCTGCGCGACGCCAAGCTTAAGCTCTCCGATCTGACCGAGGTCATCCTCGTCGGCGGCTCCACCCGTATGCCCGCTGTCCAGGAGCTCGTCAAGACCATGACCGGCAAGCAGCCCAACATGTCCGTGAACCCCGACGAGGTCGTTGCCGACGGCGCTGCCGTCCAGGGCGGCGTGCTCACCGGCGACGTCGAGGGCATCCTGCTGCTCGACGTTACCCCGCTGTCGCTGGGTGTCGAGACCATGGGCGGCATCATGACCAAGATGATCGACCGCAACACCACGATCCCGACCTCCAAGACCGAGGTCTACTCCACCGCTGCCGACAACCAGACCAGCGTCGAGATCAACGTGCTCCAGGGCGAGCGCGAGCTTGCCCGCGACAACAAGTCGCTCGGTAAGTTCCAGCTGACCGGCATCCCGGCTGCCCGCCGCGGCGTGCCGCAGATCGAGGTTACCTTCGACATCGACGCCAACGGCATCGTCAAGGTCTCCGCTAAGGACAAGGGCACCGGCAAGGAGCAGCAGATCACCATCTCCGGCTCCACCGCGCTTTCCGACGACGAAGTCGATCGCATGGTCAAGGACGCCGAGGCTCATGCCGAGGAGGACAAGAAGCAGAAGGAAGAGGTCGAGGTTCGCAACCAGACCGACAGCCTGTGCTACTCCACCGAGCAGACCCTCAACGAGCTCGGTGACAAGGTTTCCGCCGACGTGAAGTCCAAGGCCGAGGCCGCTATCGCCGACGCCAAGAAGGCGCTCGAGGGCTCTGACGTCGAGGCCATCAAGGCCGCTGGCGAGTCCCTGCAGTCTGTGGCCTACGAGCTGGCTCAGGTTGTCTACGCCGACGCTCAGCAGCAGACCGACGGTGCCGCCGGCGCCCAGCCTGCCGACGATGACGTAGTCGACGCCGACTACGAGGTTGTGGACGACGAGGACAAGTAATCATGTCCGCCCGTAAAGCTCGCACGGAGGCGGCTGCCGCTGGCGCCGCCCCCGTTGACTCTGAGGAGAAGGACGTGAAGATTCCCGTAGAGGCCGCAGACGATACCGAGGTCAATGAGGCCCCGGCCGCCGAGGCTGCCGAGAACCAGGTAGAGGATTCCAACAAGGAGGCGACGATGACCGAGGACGAGATGGTGGAAGCCGCTATCCGCGCCGGTGAGGAAGCCGCCGACAACGACTTTAAGCTCAAGTTCGAGCAGGCTCAGAAAGAGCTTGCCGACGTGCGCAATGAGCTCGATGCTGCGGCAGAGGCTCAGAAGGCCGCCGAGGACAAGGCAAAGGACGCCACCGAGCGTACCGCCCGTCTGCAGGCCGACTGGGAGAACTTCCGTCGCCGCACCGCCAATGAGCGTATCGCCGAGCGCGAGCGCGCGACCGAGAAGCTTGTCACCGCGCTGTTGCCGGTGATTGACGATATCGAGCGCGCGATCGACCATGCCCGCAGTCAGGAGCTTTCCGACGACTTTAAGCAGTTCGTCGATGGCGTTGACGCGGTACATGCCAAGCTGCTCGACGTGTTTGCGCATGAGGGCGTTGAGCCCATCGACCCCAAGGGCGAGGTGTTCGATCCGCTCGAGCATCAGGCTGTGGGTCGCGTCGAGGACGCATCGCAGTACGACGAGACCGTCAACGATGTGTACCAGAAGGGCTACCGCATGGCGGATCGCATCCTGCGTTCCGCGATGGTGACGGTGACCTACGGTGGCGAGAAGCGCCCCGCACCGGAGCCCGAAGCGGCGCCCGAGGATGCTACGGCCGATACGGTCGAGAGCACCGAGGAGTAATTGAGAAGGGCCCCGGGGCAACACCCGGGGCCCTTTCTGGCCTAGTGCCATATGAAAGCATGAGCCGTCGTCTGCATGGGCGGCGGACGTAACAGGAGAGGAGCTACGATGGCTGCAGGCAAAACCTTCTATGACATCCTGGGCGTATCCAAGAGCGCCTCCGACAAAGAGATCAAGAGCGCGTTTCGCAAGCTCGCGCAAAAATATCACCCCGATGCCGGCGGCGACGAGGCCAAGTTCAAGGAGATCAGCGAGGCCTACGAGACGCTTTCGGACGAGAAGAAGCGCAAAGAGTACGACCAGATGCTCATGTTTGGCGGCATGCCGGGCGCAGGCGGCGCGTATGGCGGAGGCTACGGTGCCGGCGCGGGCGCCAGCGGCTGGGGCGACATCTTCGACAGCATCTTTAGCGGCAACGGCGCCTGGGGCAGCGATTGGGGCTCGGGCTTTGCCGGGG
>URWC01000023.1 GCA_900551555.1 uncultured Collinsella sp.
AGGTGGCCGCACCGCCGAAGGGCTCGATCTCGGTCGGGTGGTTGTGGGTCTCGTTCTTAAACAGGAACAGCCAGTCCTGCTCCTCGCCGTCGACATCGACCTTTACCTTGACGGTGCAGGCGTTGATCTCCTCGGATTCATCGACATCGGTCATAACGCCGGTCTTCTTAAGGTACTTGGCGCCGATGGTGCCCATGTCCATAAGGCAGACAGGCTTGGCGTCGCGACCGAGCTCGTGGCGCATCTCCATGTAGCGGTCGAAGGCCTGCTGCACCACGGCGTCGTCGATTTTCACGTCGTCCAGGACGGTGCCGAAGGTGGTATGGCGGCAGTGGTCGGACCAGTAGGTGTCGATCACGCGGATCTCCGTGATGGTGGGGTCGCGATCCTCATCGCGGAAGTACTGCTGGCAGAAGGCGATGTCCGCCTCGTCCATGGCAAGGCCGCGCTCGGCGATAAAGGCGGCAAGGCCGGCCTCATCGAGCTCGCGGAAGCCGTCGAGCACCTCGACGGGCTGGGGCTCGGGGGTCTCCATGTGCAGCGTCTCGGGCAAGTCGAGCGAGGCGATACGGGCCTCGACGGGGTTCACCACGTAGTGCTTGATGGCCTCGACGGCGGCATCGTCCAAGTCGCCCGAGATCATATAGACCTTGGCGGAGCGCACGGCGGGACGCTCGCCCTGGCTGATGAGCTGCACGCACTCGCTGGCGGAGTTGGCGCGCTGGTCAAACTGGCCAGGCAGGAATTCGACGGCAAAGACGGCGCCATCGCTTGCGGGGAGCTCGTCATAGGTCACATCGACCTGGGGCTCGCTAAAGACGGTCGGCACGCAGGAGCGGAAGAGCTCCTCGTCGATGCCCTCGACGTCGTAGCGGTTGATGATCCTCAGGGCCTCGATGCCCTGAATGCCGAGAATCTCGGTCAGCTCGCCCTTGAGCTGCTGAGCCTCGACGTCGAACCCGGGTTTCTTCTCCACGTAGATACGAGAGACCATTGGTTCCTGCCTTCCTGATCGGTTGGGCGTACGGTACGGTATGTGGCAGCGGTCGGTTTGCGGGGCAAGCCTCGCGGTCGCCTTGAGCCACATGTTTGTAAACCTCACTATGATACGACAGCTCGCGGCGCGTGGAGGACGGCGAGGGTGCTACAGTGAAGCGCAAACAAGAGAAAGGCATCACATGGCATTCGTTTCGCTCGCCATCATCGCGCTCGTGGCCTTTGCGAGTCCCTTTATCGCCTCGGCGATTCCCGGAAAGCCCGTTCCCGAGACGGTCTTTTTGCTCGTGTTCGGCGCGGTGTTGGGCCCTCATATGCTCGGCATCATCCATGTGGATGCCGAGGTCTCGCTCGTGTCCGAGCTCGGCTTGGCATTTTTGTTCCTGCTCGCCGGCTTTGAGATCGACCCCAAGAACATCACGGGCGTCGAGGGGCGCTACGGCATGGCGACGTGGGTCGTCACGTTTGGCATCGCCTGGCTTGCCGTGCGCTTCACGCCGTGGTTCTCGGTCAGCCATTTTGACGGTATCGCCGTGACGCTCGCGCTAACTTCGACGGCGCTCGGCACGCTCGTGCCCATCATGCGCGAGCGCTCGCTTACCGGCACGCGCGTGGGCGATTCGATTCTCGCATACGGCACCTGGGGCGAACTTGGCCCCGTGCTTGCCATGTCAGTGCTGCTCTCTGCGCGCACCGGCATCCAAACGCTCGTGATTCTGGGCCTGTTTGCGGTGGTCTGCGTGTTGCTGGCCGTGGTTCCGAGCCGCTCCAAGCGCGTCGGCAGCCGTTTCTTTGCGTTTGTCGAGGAGCGCGCCGATACCACATCGCAGACGTTCGTGCGTCTGACGGTGCTCATCCTGGTCACGCTCGTGGCGTTCTCAGCTGTCTTTGATCTCGACATCGTGTTGGGTTCTTTTGCCGCCGGCTTTGTCCTGCGCTACATCATCCCCGAGGGTAACCATACGCTCGAGACCAAGCTCGATGGCCTGGCCTATGGCTTTCTGATCCCCGTGTTCTTTACCGTGTCGGGCGCGAAGATCGACCTGACGGCCGTCGCATCGCGCCCCGGCCTGCTCGTGGGCTTTATCGTGGCGCTGCTCATCATTCGCGCCGTGCCCATTCTTGTCTCCATGAGCATCTGTCCCGAGACGCGCGATGTCTCGGCGTATGGCCGCATTACCGTGGCCCTGTACTGCACCACGGCGCTGCCGATCATCGTTGCCGTGACGAGTGTGGCCGTCAACGCGGGAGCGCTTTCGCAGGATATCGCCTCGGTCATGGTTGCCGCCGGTGCCATCACGGTATTCTTGATGCCGCTGCTCGCCCAGCTCTTCTACCGCGTGGTCGACGCCGCGCCGGTTGCCGCCGTGGCAGAAGTTGCCGAGCATCCTTCCGACGCGTTCGATATTCTGCGCGCCCATCACGACCTGGCGAGCCTGCTCGCGCGCGAGCATGAGCTTTTGACCTCGCATGGTCACGGTCGTGCGCTCGACGGCGTGCCTACGATTGATTCTATTGCCGATCATCTTTCGACCGAAGCGGCAAGCGGGCGCATCGATGCCCGTATTGTCGACGCCGCTCATTTGCTGGCCGAGAAGACCTATGGCGACGAGATTGACCCGTCCAAGCTCACTCCGCGCGAGCGCCGTCGCCTGGAGCGCGCTAAGCTCGCCGTGCACGAATACCGCCGCCGCATGCTGGAACTCTACGCAAGAGAAGAAGCCGAGGACGACGACGGCAAGTAGCAAGGAATACCGGGATACGGTTTCCGCCCAAATAAAAGAAGGCGCGCCGCCTGCATCGATCGCAGGTAGCGCGCCGTTTGCGTAGAGCTCTGAAGAAGGTTGGGGCCGAAGCCCACCGCCCTTTAGGAGCGGGCGGCTCCGTCGACGGGGAGTACGGCGCCCGTGACATAAGAGGACATGTTGCTTGCCAGGAAGACGAAGGCGTTGGCGACGTCCTCGGGCTCGCCCATGCGGCCGAGCGGAATGGTGGCGATGATGGGCTTGATGACCTCTTCGGGCAGGTTGGCGACCATATCGGTCTTGGTCACGCCGGGAGCGACGGCGTTGACGCGAATGCCCTTGGGAGCGAGTTCGCGCGAGAGCGACTGGACCATGCCGTTGACGGCGAACTTGGACGTGGGGTAGCCGACGCCGGAGGGCTGGCCGTACTTGGCGACCATCGAGCTCGTGGTGGTGATGGTGCCGCCGTGGCCCGCCTCGGTCATAATCTTGGCAGCGGCCTGGTGGCCGTTAAAGACGGCGACGACGTTGAGGTCCATGACCTTGGCGAATTCTTCGGCCGTGTACTCCAGAAGTGGCGAGCGCTGGGAGATGCCGGCGTTGTTGACGACCGTGTCTAGGCCGCCCATGTCGGCGGCTGCCTGGGTAAAGGCCTCGGTTACGGCCTCGAGCGAGGTGAGGTCGCAGGAACGGCCCCAGACCTTGGCCTCGGGATAGGCTGCGGTCAGCTTCTCGACGGCGGCGTCGGCGGTCTCCTGGCGAGAGCCAAAGACGGTGACGGCAGCGCCTTCCTCAATAAAACGGCAGGCGATGGCGTAGCCGATACCGCGCGTGCCTCCGGTGATGATTGCTTTCTTACCCTCGAGCAACATGGTGCCTCCATTCTTCGGGGGTGTGGACATACGCAGCACAGCATAGTGGCGGCCCAAAACGAGCACGTTCGCTTATCGGCGAACGGTACCCCCGGTTGTCAATGAACGGTCAAGTTGTTCAAACATAAGCCACGCCAATGCGCTCCCAGCGCGAAAACAAAAAGGCTCCCGTCCAAGATCGGACGGGAGCCCCTCAACATATATGTCGTATACCGAAGACCGGAATTAGTTGGCCATAACGCCTTCGGTCCAGGCCTCGACGTCCTCGATACGCAGGACGTTGGCGACCTCGGCCACGCAGTCGACGCCTGCAAGCTCGGCAGCAGCGGCCTGGATGTCCTTCTCGAGCGCGCGGTGCGTCAGGAAGATGACGGAGCAGGTGTCGGTGACGCCCGATTTGCCATCCTCGACCTGGTTGATGAGCGAGATCGAGATGTTGTGCTTGGCAAAGATATCGACCGTCTCGGACAGGGCGCCCACGCGGTCGGCAACCTTCAGGCGCACATAGTACTTGGTCTGGAGCTCGTCCATGGGCTTAAAGGCGAGGTTGTGGCCGTAGGGCTCGATCTCGGGCAGCGGTGCCACGCCGCGGCTGATCTGCTCGGACAGCGACAGGATATCGCCTACGACGGCGCTCGCGGTGGGGAAGGAGCCTGCGCCGGCACCGTAGAACATGGTCTCGCCCACAGCGTCGCCCACCACGTAGACGGCGTTCATGGCGCCGTTGACCTTGGCGAGCATGTGGTCGGCAGGGATTAGCGTGGGGTGCACGCGGACGTCGACGCCGGCATCGGTGTTGCGGGCGATGCCCAGCAGCTTAATGGTGTAGCCGAGCTCGCGGGCCTGGGCGATGTCCTCGGCGCCGATGGTACGGATGCCCTGCTGGTAGACGTCGTCGGTGGTCACGCGGGTGCCAAAGCCGATGGAGGCGAGGATGGCCGTCTTGCTGGCGGCATCGAAGCCGTCGACGTCGGCGGACGGGTCGGCCTCGGCGTAGCCCTTGGCCTGCGCGTCGGCGAGCACGTCGGCGTAATCGGCGCCCTCGGCGTCCATGCGCGACAGGATGTAGTTGGTGGTGCCGTTGAGGATGCCGGCGATGGTCAGGATCTTGTTGCCCACCAGGTCGTGCTCGAGCGTGCTGACGATGGGGATACCGCCGCCGCAGCTGGCCTCGCACTTGATCTGCACGCCGCACTCACGCGCCTTCTCGGCGAGCGTCTCGACGTGACGGCCGAGCAGGGCCTTGTTAGCGGAGACGACGTGCTTGCCGTTCTCGAAGGCGGTGGTGAAGATCTCGGTTGCGGGGTGCTCGCCGCCAATTAGCTCGACGACGATATCGACGGCGGGGTCGGTGACGACATCGTGCCAGTCGCTCGTAAAGGCCTCGCGCTCAATACCGGCGGCTTCGGCCTGCTCCCAGGCAAGTGCGCAGGCGCGGGTCAGCTTAAGGTCGATGCCGTAGGCGGCCAGGTACTCATCGTGGTGGCTCTTGATCAGACGGGCCACGCCGCCGCCGACGGTTCCCAGGCCGATCAGGCCGACGTTCACGGTGCGCAGGGGTTCGCTCATAGATAGCTCCTTCGTGCATCTGTATGGATGATTGACCAGTTAAGGTTGAGTGCATTCTAGCGTGAACCGAGGGCGCGTGCTTGCCAGGCAACAGGAGCCGCACAAAACGCTACCCCCGAAACGCTGCGGAAACATTGGAAACACGCTCGCTACAAACGAAGTTCCGTAACAAACTGTCAACGTTTGAACCATAAGGTTTGCCCTGTACCGCAAGACGGCCGCACCGCGGCCAGCGAAAAGGGGGACACCATGTTCAACATCAACAGTACGCTCAGCCGTAGGAACTTCCTCGCCGGCGCCGCAGCGCTCGGTAGCACCGTCGCGCTTGCCGGCTGCTCCTCGGGTGGCTCGGATGGCGGCTCCGCCGATGACGGCAAGACTTTCAAGATCGGTGTCATCGGCCCTCTGACCGGTGCCGCGGCAACCTATGGCGTCTCGGCCGAGAAGGGCGCCAAGCTCGCTGCCAAGGATTTCTCGACCAAGGACCTCAAGCTCTCGCTTAAGTCCGAGGACGACGTCGCCGACGGCGAGAAGGCCATCAACGCCTTCAATACCCTGTGCGACTGGGGCATGCAGGCACTCGTCGGCCCCGTCACCACCGGTGCCGCCGTCGCCGTCTCGGGCGAGATTGCCGACGACATGCTCATGGTCACGCCTTCTGCCTCGTCGCTCGACGTCACCAAGGACAAGACCACGGTCTTCCAGGTCTGCTTCACCGATCCCACCATGGGCACGAGCGCCGCGAAGTTCTTGGCCGAGAAGTACGCGGACGCCAAGATCGCCCTGTTCTACAACTCCGGCGATACGTACAGCTCGGGCGTCGCCGATGCATTCGCCGAGCAGGCCAAGGAGTCCAAGCTCGATATCGTCGATACCGAGACCTTTAAGGACGATTCTTCCACGAGCTTTACCAACCAGCTGACCAAGGCCAAGGAGGCCGGCGCCACGCTCATCTTTGCGCCGATCTACTACACGCCGGCGTCCGTCCTGCTCAAGAACGCCAAAGACATGGGCTATGACATGACGCTCATGGGCACCGACGGCATGGACGGTCTGCTCTCCGTCGAGGGCTTCGACACCTCGCTTGCCGAGGGCGTGCTGCTCATGACGCCGTTCTCCGCCGATGACGAGAAGAACGCCGACTTCGTCAAGTCATACAAGGAGGAGTACGACGAGACCCCCAACCAGTTTGCCGCCGACGCCTACGACTGTGTCCACGCGATCGCTGAGGCTATCGACAAGGCTGGCATCGACACGACGGCCGACGGTGCCGACATTGCCGCCGACCTTGCCAAGGCCATGCGCAAGATCAAGATCGATGGCCTGACCGGCGAGCTCACCTGGAACGATGAGGGCCAGGTCGAGAAGCCCGCTACGGCCTATGTGATTCAGGACGGCAAGTACATCGCCGCCTAAGAGCGTATAAAACGGAACTGGTGAGGCTCTTTTATTCAGGGCGAGGACGCTTGTAACAGAATGGAAACATTACTTTTACACAATAAAGTGGAAGACCTGCATAAAGTGGTAAAAATACGCAGAAATATGGATAAATATCTGAGTCCAAAGAAAAGTTGAAATAATCGCCACTTTTCTTAACTAAAGCGTCTACTATTTTGCGAACGCCGAACACGGCGAAGGATGGCCTGTCGGGTAACCGAAACCCGACGAGATTTGAGAGGAGAGCCGCATGTCGAGCCTCACCGGTAAGTCATTGAACCCTGTTATGAATCGCAGGAGCGTTATCGCGAGCGCAGCAGGTCTGGGGGCGATGTCCATTCTAGCTGGCTGCTCCTCCAACGGCGGCGATAGCGGTTCCGCTTCGAGCGACGCTTCGTTTAAGATCGGTACCATCGGCCCGCTGACCGGTGCAAATGCCTCCTATGGCAAGTCCGTTACTCAGGCCGTCGAGCTTGGCTGCAAAGATTTCTCCACCAAGGAACTTCCGCTTGCCAGCAAGGCCGAGGACGACCAGGCCGACGGCGAGAAGGCCGTCAACGCCTTTAATAATCTTCTGGACTGGGGTATGCAGGCCCTCGTCGGCCCGACCACCACGGGCGCATCGGTTGCCGTTGCCGCCGAGTGCGGCAAGGACCCCGAGACGTTCATGATCACCCCGTCCGCGTCTTCCGAGGACGTCACCAAGGGCAAGGATTGCGTCTTCCAGGTTTGCTTTACCGACCCCAACCAGGGCGTCAACGCTGCCAAGTTCCTGGCCGAGAAGTATGCGGACGAGAAGTTCGTGCTCTTCTATAACTCCGGCGACGCCTATTCTTCGGGCATTGCCGATGCCTTTAAGGCCCAGGCCGCTGAGTCCAAGCTCGAGATCGTTGACGAGGAAACCTTTAAGGACGACTCTTCCACGAGCTTCACCAACCAGCTCACCAAGGCCAAGCAGGCCGGCGCCACCATGATCTTTGCGCCGATCTACTACACGCCGGCGTCCGTCCTGCTCAAGAATGCCAAGGACATGGGCTACGACGTCAAGATGATGGGCTGCGACGGCATGGACGGCATCCTGGGTGTGGAGGGCTTCGACACCTCCCTTGCCGAGGGCCTGCTGCTCATGACCCCGTTCTCTGCCGACGACGAGAAGAACGCCGACTTCGTCAACGCTTACAAGGATAAGTACGGCGATACCCCCGACCAGTTCGCAGCCGACGCCTACGACGGCGTGCACGCTGTGGTCGAGGCTCTCAAGGAGGCCGGCCTGGGTGTCGACGCCGACCCGACCGAGGTCGCCGAGAAGCTGCCCGAGGCCATGCTCAAGATCACCGTTGACGGTCTGACCGGCAAGCTTTCCTGGAACGACAAGGGCCAGGTCCAGAAGGACCCCACGGCGTATGTCATCACCGACGGCAAGTACGTACAGGCCTAATAGGCCGCCTTACATAGAGCGGTTTTGATCCCAAGCAGGGGAGGTTTTGGCCTTCCCTGCTTGCTTGGTATCTAGGGACGATGTAACGTCCCTGTTTCATACATCAATTGGAAACCTATTCGAAAGGGGGATGTGGAACATGACAGTCTTTATCCAATACCTGGTCAACGGCTTGTCCATGGGCAGCGTCTACGCCATCATCGCGTTGGGCTACACCATGGTCTACGGTATCGCCAAGATGCTGAACTTCGCTCACGGCGATGTCATCATGGTCGGTGCCTATGTCTCGTTCTGCGCCACGTCGTATCTCGGCCTCCCGGGCTGGGCATCTGTAGTTCTCTCTTGTGTGGTCTGTACCGTTCTCGGTGTTCTCATCGAGGGCCTGGCCTATAAGCCGCTGCGTCAAGCAGGCCCGCTGGCCGTTCTGATCACGGCTATCGGCGTGTCTTACTTCCTGCAGAACGCCGCGCAGCTTCTGTGGGGCGCCACGCCCAAGAACTTCACTTCGCTCGTCACCTTTCAGGTGCCGGAGTTCTTGGCCAAGTTCAACGTAAGCGCCGTCTCGCTCGTCACCATCGTCGCCTGCCTGGTTATCATGGCCGGCCTGATGTTCTTTACAGGTAAGACCAAGATGGGCAAAGCCATGCGCGCCGTGTCCGAGGACAAGGCCGCCGCTCAGCTCATGGGCATCAACGTCAACCGCACCATCTCGATGACGTTTGCCATCGGCTCTGCCCTTGCCGCCATCGCCGGCGTGCTGCTGTGCTCCTACTCGCCGGTGCTGCAGCCTACGACAGGCGCCATGCCTGGCATCAAGGCCTTCGACGCCGCCGTCTTCGGTGGCATCGGCTCCATCCCCGGCGCCTTTGTCGGCGGCATTCTCATCGGCATCATCGAGGCGATGGCACAGGCTTACATTTCCACGAGCCTTGCCAACTCCATCGTCTTTGGTGTTCTGATCATCGTCCTGCTCGTCAAGCCCGCCGGCCTCTTGGGCAAGTACGTCCCCGAGAAGGTGTAGGTGAGCGTTATGAAGTTCCTTAAAGACAAGCAGACGCGTCACGACTTTGTCACGTACGCCATGTGCATCGTGGCCTTCGCCGTCGTGTTCTTTATGCAGTCCAACCATATGATTCCACGCATGATCGCCGGTCAGCTGGTTCCCATCACGGCCTATATCGTCATGGCCATCTCCCTCAACCTCGTCGTCGGCATCGCGGGCGACCTGTCGCTGGGCCACGCGGGCTTTATGAGCGTCGGCGCCTATACGGGCATCGTCACCGCGGTCGCCCTCGAGAGCGCCGTTCCCTCCGATCCGGTGCGCCTGATCATCAGCATCGTGGTCGGCGCTATCGCCGCTGCCATCTTGGGCTTCTTGATCGGTATCCCGGTCCTGCGCCTGAGCGGCGACTATCTGGCCATCGTGACCCTGGCTTTTGGCGAGATCATCAAAGAGATCGTCACCTGCCTCATTGTGGGTGTCGACTCGCGCGGCCTGCACGTGATCTTTAACATCACGGGCAACTCTACGATCGACGACCTGCACCTGCTCGAGGACGGCACCGCCATCATCAAGGGCGCCCAGGGCGCCTCGGGCGTGTCGACGTACTCGACCTTCCTCGCCGGTGCCATCCTGGTCATGGTCGCACTCGTGATTGTGCTCAACCTGGTTCGCAGCCGTACTGGCCGTGCCATCATGGCCGTGCGCGATAACAAGATTGCAGCCGAGTCCGTAGGCATCTCCGTCACCGAGTACCGCATGATCGCCTTCGTGGTTTCCGCTGCCCTCGCCGGTGCTGCCGGAGCCCTCTTCGGCGGCAACTTCTCGCAGCTTTCCGCCACCAAGTTCGATTTCAACACGTCCATCCTCATCCTGGTGTTCGTGGTCCTGGGCGGTCTGGGCAATATGCGCGGCTCCGTCATCGCGGCGGCCTTGCTCACGGTGCTTCCCGAGCTGCTCCGTCAGTTCTCGGACTACCGCATGCTCATCTACGCCATCGTGCTGATCCTGGTCATGATCTTTACCAACAACCCGCAGCTCAAGGCGTTCTTCGGTCGCGTCAAGGACCGCTTTGCTTCCAAGAAGGAGGTGGCAGCCGATGCCCAGTAAATTTGAGTTCAACAAGGGCAAGATGGTCCCGTATCCTTCTGGCGCCATCGTTCCCGACCGCGACCTGGGCGAGCGCCCGGCACTCGAGTGCATCCACCTGGGCATTGAATTCGGCGGCCTTAAGGCAGTCGACGACTTTAGCCTGACTATCGGCAAGACCGAGATCGCCGGTCTGATCGGCCCCAACGGTGCCGGCAAGACCACGGTCTTCAACCTGCTCACCAAGGTGTACCAGCCCACGCACGGCACCATCCTGCTCGACGGCGAGGACACCTCTGGCAAGTCGGTCTATCAGGTCAACCGTATGGGCATCGCCCGTACCTTCCAGAACATTCGCCTGTTCCGCACCATGACGGTGGAGGATAACGTTAAGGTTGGCCTGCATAACCAGGAGCGCTACTCCGGCTTTGAGGGCGTGCTGCGCCTGCCGACGTATTGGAAGCACGAGAAGGCCGCCCACGAGCGCGCCATGGAGCTGCTGTCCATCTTTGACATGGAGCACCTGGCAAACGAGCAGGCCGGCTCGCTGCCTTACGGTGCCCAGCGTCGTCTGGAGATTGTCCGCGCGCTTGCCACGAACCCCAAGCTGCTGCTGCTCGACGAGCCTGCCGCCGGCATGAACCCGTCCGAGACCGCCGAGCTCATGGCGAACATCGTCAAGATCCGCGACACCTTCGGCATCGCCATCATGCTCATCGAGCACGACATGTCGCTCGTCATGAACATCTGCGAGGGCATCTGCGTGCTCAACTTTGGTAAGGTCATCGCCAAGGGCACGGCCGAGGAGATCCAGAACAACGATGCCGTTATCGAGGCGTATCTGGGCAAGCAGGATAAGGGGGAGAACTAAATGGCAGAGCCGATGCTTTCCGTCTACAACATCAACGTCTGGTACGGCGCCATCCACGCCATCAAGGACATCTCCTTTAACGTCAACGATGGTGAGATCGTGGCCCTGATCGGCGCCAACGGTGCCGGCAAGTCCACGACGCTTAAGACCGTCTCGGGCCTGCTGCGCTCCAAGACCGGCTCCATCAAGTTTATGGGCGAGGACATTACCCATACGCCCGCCGACAAGCTGGTGGGCAAGGGTCTGGCTCAGGTTCCCGAGGGACGTCGCGCCTTTTTGCAGATGACGGTCGAAGAGAACCTGGAGATGGGCGCCTACACGCAGCCCAAGTCCACGGTTGCCCCGGGCCTTGAGCGCGTCTACGAGCAGTTCCCGCGCCTTAAGGAACGCCGTCGTCAGGTCGCCGGCACCCTTTCGGGCGGCGAGCAGCAGATGCTTGTTATGGGCCGCGCCCTTATGAGCAACCCCAAGCTGCTCATGCTCGACGAGCCCTCCATGGGCCTGGCACCGATTCTGATCGAGCAGATCTTCCAGATTGTCGAGGACCTGCACAAGGCCGGCACCACGGTGCTTCTGGTCGAGCAGAACGCGCAGATGGCGCTTTCCATCGCCACGCGCGGCTACGTGCTCGAGACCGGCAAGATCACCATGACCGGCACCGGCCAAGAGCTCCTGCACGACGACAACGTGCGCAAGGCTTACTTGGGCGGTTAATCCATTCAACAAAGGGGCGCTGACTATCCCGGTCAGCGCCCCTTTTTAGTTGCGGTGAAATAGGGACTAATTGGGGGTTCAAGAAGCCAAAACAGTCCCTATTCCACCGCAACTTCATGGGGGCGTGCGACAATGCCCGTCGGAAAACACTTGCTGCCTTTGGGGGTCTATCTATGCTGTACGAGTTTTGTGCCGAGAACTTTGAGCGGGTGCCGGCGGCTATCGAGGCCAGTGCGGGACGCATTGAGCTGTGCGACAACCTCGCCGTCGGTGGCACCACGCCTTCCGCCGGCGCTATCAGCGCTACAGTCAGCTATGCTCACGAGCATGACGCGCGAGTGATGTGCATGATTCGCCCGCGTGGCGGTGACTTTCATTACAACCAAGACGAGCTGCGCATGATGGAGATGGATCTGGGCCTTGCCGTAAGCGCCGGCGTTGACGGCTTGGTCTTTGGCTGCTGCAAGCCCTGCGCTGGCGGATGGGCGCTCGACGAGCTTACGTTGGGCGCCCTCGTGATGGCCGCGGGCTGCGCGACCGAGGAATGCAAGCGTGAGCCCATCGACATCACCTTCCACATGGCGTTTGACCAGCTCTCGCCCGAGGCTCAACTCGATGCCGTCGACACACTCGCCGATTGCGGCATCACACGCATCCTGACGCATGGTGGCGCTGCCGGTACGCCGATCGAGTACAACTTCGAAAACCTGGCCCGCCTGATCGAGTATGCGGGCGACCGCTTGACCATCCTTCCCGGCGGCGGCATTTCCACGGTCAACCGCGATGCCGTGGCGGCGGCACTGGGCGTCTCCGAGCTCCATGGCACCAAGATTGTGCCGCTGGAGGTATAACCCGTGGCGCTGGTATTTGACGTTCAGCAGGCAAACGGTAAGCCCGACGACAACCGTCGTCCCGGCACCGCGTGCCCCTTTTGCGATACAGAAGGGCTCACCGACATCATTCGCCGTGATGGCGATTGCATTTGGCTCGAGAATAAGTTCAAGACCCTGCGCGCCACCCGTCAAACCGTGCTGATCGAGTCGGCCGATCACGATGCCGACCTGGTGACCTATGAGCCGGATGAACTCCACCATGTGATGCGGTTTGCCCTGGGTTGCTGGCAGCAGATGATCGATTCACAGCAGTATCGAAGCGTGCTCATGTACAAGAACAAGGGTCCGCTCTCGGGCGGTAGTCTCGTTCATCCGCACATGCAGATTGTGGGTTTGGAGCAGGAAGACGGCTACACTTCGCTGACTTCTGCCAATTTCGAAGGCATCAATGTCTGGCAACAGGGGAGGATCTCGGTCAACATCTCATCCGAACCCATCATGGGGTTCTTTGAGGTCAACGTTTCAGCCCCGCAGGGAATCGCTGCCAGCGATGACACGAGAGACCAAGCCGAGGCGGATCTCTTCGCCGATGCGATTCAGGTGGCTCTGCGCTATATCCTGAACGAGCACCACGGTGGTCGCGCAGAGTCGTACAACCTGTTCTTCTATCACCTGGGCGGTCGGACCATTGCCAAGGCGCTGCCGCGTTGGGTGGTTTCGCCCTACTTTGTGGGCTATCGTTTGGCCCAGGTCAATGCTGAGACCACGCTCGATGTCGATGCTGAGCGCCTGCGTGCGCATCTGGAAACGCTCGTATAGTAAGACCAACACCCGCGTAATGCGGACAGTCTAGCGTCCCATGGCGTCGCGGCCGGCCTCGACCCGCTTGCGCTGGGCGGCGCGCTCCTCGCCGGTCAGACGCTCAAAGAAGTGCCCGATAAACGAGGCGAGTACCTGCTGAAACAACGTTCCGCACATGACGGGAAACACGACTTCGCCCGGAAAGTATTGCGTGGCGATGACGGCGCCCGAAGAGATGTTACGCATGCCGCAGGTAAAGCACATGGTAGTCGTCTCGCTATATGGCAGATGCAGCGCACGGGCGACCAGAAAACCGACGACAAAGCCGCTGATGGCGAAGGTCAAAATAAAGAGGGCGACTTCCAGGCGCACCGCGTTCATGTGCAGCACGTACTCGCTCATGGCGGTGGAGTTGGAGGCGATAACGCCCATCATCATGAATTTGCAGGCGGGCGAGAGCGCGGGGGAGAGCTTCTCGTGTCCCCATCCACGCGTGAGCTCGTTGATCACGATGCCGAGCACGGCGGGGATGGCGATCATAAAGGCCATGTCTTGCATCATGCTCGGCACATCGATCGAGACGGTGGCACCCAGCAAGAGCTTCAGCGTGAGCGGAATCGTCACAGGCGAGATAACCGAGGACGTCAGGATAATGGTGAGCGCGAGCGGGCCGTTGCCGCCGAACATGTTAATCCACATAAAGGCAGTGACCGCCACGGGTACGCTGTACTCGAGCACGATTCCGCAGACAAGGTTGGGATTGGAGCCAAAGAACAGCGATCCCATGGCATGGGCTGCTATGGGAATGAGCACCGCCGAGACCAACAGCGCCAAAATCAGATGCAGGGGACGGCGGAACACCTCAGTCACCTGGTGAAAGGTGTTGCTGAGCGCACCCTGAAACGTCATAAAGGCAAACAAGGTGGGAACGATGGGCTTTAGCACGCCTATCTGCTGAGGAAAGAGCACGCCGAGCGCCACACAAATCGGAACGATGACCTGCATATGCCCCGCGAGGAACTTTCCCAGTCCAACCCATTGCTTCATATGTCCCGTGACTCCCTTTATCCGCGAGCTCGTTTGTATGGATATGCTAGACGCTCGTATGTGTCCGTGCGGCTGAAACGCTCGATTATTTCGAGGCCATTACAACCATCGTTTACCGAAACCGCGGCGTACTGCGGCGATTTGCGTCCGTGCTGCACGGTATAATAAATCCGTTCAACAGATCTGCCTGCCGAAGTGGGCATACACAGAGGACTCATCGCTATGAACCGTGAGAGGTATCGCGGCGACCTGCCCCTATCGGGGGTGGGCGCCTATGTCATCGCTTAAGACGACGCATCGCTGGGCGGTCGCTCGGCAAAACCCCGAGCTCGAAAAGGAGCTTTCGGCTGGCCTGGGCATACCCGGGCTGGTGGCGCGCATTATGGTTGCGCACGGCATTACATCCATCGAGGAAGGCCAGCTGTTTTTGACGCCTTCGCTCGATCGCGACTGGGCCGACCCACTCATTATCCCGGGCATGTCGGTCGTTGCCGACCGCGTCGAGCGCGCTATTCGCAACCACGAGCACATCGCGGTCTTTGGCGATTTTGACGTTGACGGTATTACGTCGACCTGCCTGTTGACCGAGGCGCTGCGCACGTTTGGCGCCGATGTCACGCCGTTTATTCCGCATCGCTTTGACGAGGGCTACGGTCTTTCGCGCGCGGCGCTCGACCGCGTTAACGAGCTCGCTCACCCCCAGCTGATCGTGACCGTCGATAACGGCATTGCCGCCAAGGAAGAAGTCTCCTATCTGGAGAGCCTGGGGATCGATTTGGTGGTCACGGACCATCACGAGCCGTCCGACCAGGTGCCGCAGGGCGTGCCCCTGACCGACCCTAAGCTCGAGGACGAGGGTCCCTCGCGCGAGCTTGCCGGTGCCGGCGTGGCACTCAAACTGGTGCAGGTCCTGGGCGAGCGTTTGGGCAAGCCGTCGTATTGGCGTTCGCTGATAGAGGTCGCGGCGCTGGGCACCGTGTCCGACATGATGCCGCTCACGCCCGAGAATCGCGCACTGGTCGCCGAGGGCATCCAGCAGATGCGCGTGACGGCCCGTCCCGGCTATATTGCGCTTGCCGCACTTGCCAAGGCCGACCTTTCTACCATTACGGCCGACGGCCTGTCATTCTCGCTCATTCCCCGCTTAAACGCTGCCGGCCGCATGGCCGATCCCAAGCTGGCGCTCGACTTGCTGCTTGCCCGCGATCCCATCGAGGCGAGCGCACTGGCCGCCGAGCTCGAGGAGATTAACCGCCAGCGCCGTGAGATCGAGGCGGAGCTTACGCGCGATGCCATGGCAAAGGTCGAAGAGACCTATGATGGCGGTCGCGCAATCGTCGTGGGTGGCGAGGGCTGGCACGAGGGCGTCAAGGGCATCGTAGCGAGCCGCCTGACCAACCGTTATCACGTGCCGGCGCTGCTGTTCTCGATCGAAGACGGTATCGCTCGCGGTTCGGGTCGCTCGGTGGGCAAGGTCAACCTGTTCGACGCCGTCGAGCGCTGTTCCGACCTGCTGATTCGTCGCGGCGGACACGCCGGTGCGGTGGGCGTGACCATCGAGGCGTCCAAGCTCGATGAGTTTCGTCGTCGCCTTTCCGCCGTGTTGTCCGAGCTTCCCGCCGAGGACTTTGAGGACACCGACGAGGTTGCCGCCACCGTTGACCTCTCCGAGCTGAATATCGAGACTATAGAGCAGATTTCCCGTCTTGAGCCGTTTGGCCAGGGCAATAAGGTGCCGCTGCTGGCCGCCGAGGGCGTGACGATGTGCGATCGCGCCGTGGTGGGCAAGACGGGCGAGCACATGCGCTTCGTGGCTACGGATGGCGCTGCGAGCGTTCCGGCCATCATGTTCCGCGTGCCGCAAATCGATAAGCTCATCAACTGCGATAGCGCCGTCGACGTGGTGTTCGAGGCCGTGGCCGAGCATTGGCAGGGGCGTGTGAAGCCCAAGCTCATGGTCAAAGATGTCTTGGTGCGCGATACCACGGCGCGAGGCTTTGACGATCCGGCGTGCGAGCTTCGTCGCGGCGTGCAGCCGGCGGATTCTGGCCTGCGCCTGGAGTCGCGTAAGCGCGAGACGCTCGCCCAGCTTTCCTATACCGAGCTCACGCGCTCGCTTATCCATAGCTTTATCGGATCGAACCAGCCGCACCGCGCGCAGGTTGAGGCGCTCGACGCCTTGGCCGATCACCAGAGTGT
This sequence comes from uncultured Collinsella sp., assembly GCA_900551555.1. Taxonomy (GTDB): domain Bacteria; phylum Actinomycetota; class Coriobacteriia; order Coriobacteriales; family Coriobacteriaceae; genus Collinsella. Next base: position 16,612 of record URWC01000023.1, read on the forward strand.
CTTGGCGGTTATGGGAACGGGCCGCGGCAAGTCTCTTATCTTCCATGTGCATGCCGCGCGTGAGGCGGTGCTTCGCGGACGTGCGAGCATCTTTGTCTATCCGCTGCGTGCACTCGTTGCCGACCAGGCCTATCACCTCTCGTCGACGATGGCGGCGCTTGGCATTGGCGTTGGCGTGCTGACCGGCGAGACCGTGGAGGCCGCACGCGATGACGTGTTCGCCGGCCTAGCTTCGGGCCGCACCGGTATCGTGCTCACGACGCCCGAGTTCCTATCTATCCACCGTGACCGCTTCGCGCGTTCGGGCCGCATCGGCTTTGTCGTTATCGATGAGGCGCACCACGCCGGCCTTGCCAAGGGCGGCGAAGTATTCGTGCTGGATATGGGCGAGCCTGTTAAGATCAAAGATCTTGCGGTCAATATGATTAAACTTGCCGGGTATGAGGTTGAAGATATCGGCATTA
>URWC01000024.1 GCA_900551555.1 uncultured Collinsella sp.
ACGATGCGGTCACCGGCCTGCAGGCCTGCCTTTTCGGCAGGGCCGCCCTTGACCATGCGAGCCAGCGCGGGGTTCGCAAGCAAGCCACGCCCCAGCATCACATGGCGTGTACCGGGATAGGCCTCCACCAGCGCGTCCACGTCCTCAAGATCAAAGATGTCGCCGTTGTATGCCACCGGGAACGGCGCGCGCTCCAGCGTCTCGCCGTAAAACGCTTTGCGCGGCGAGCCCGTGTAACGATCCTTTTGCACGCGCGGATGCACGATTAGCTCGGCCAGCGGCATGCGGCAGTAAAGGTCGAGCACGCGCTCGTATTCGCCGTCGTCCTCGAGCCCCAACCTAGTCTTGACCGACACCGGCAGCGGAGAGCGTTCGCACACGTCGCTTAGAAACACCTCGAGCTCATCGAGATTGCGCAGGAAACCCGAGCCCTTGCCCTTAGCGACAACCGTTCCCGAAGGGCAACCCAGGTTGAGATTGACCTCCCGATAGCCCATGTCGGCGAGCACCTGCGCCGCCCACACAAACTCGTCCGCGTTCTTAGACATCAGCTGAGGCACTACGTTGAGCCCCTGGTTATTGGCAGGATCGATCTCCTTAAACGCCTTGCCGCCAAAGCGGTTTCCCACCCGTGGCGGCGGCAAGAACGGCGTGTAATAACAATCGAGCGCACCGAAGCACTCCGCATGCACGCGACGGAACACATGCCCGGTAATCCCCTCCATAGGGGCAAGCGAAAGAATCATCTACTCTTCTCTCATATCAACGGATGTGACAAAGGAACCGCCCCCTTGTTACATGCATTATGCCTTGTGCTCCAGATGATTCACAAGGCAGAGGCAGCAGCTTGACGATAATCACCCTTCTATCCGGCGCCTCATGCAACGAAGGTGAATGGTTTTCCGCGAAGTGAACGAGTGAAATCGGACCCTCGATGCATCGACACTTTTGGAAGGCCAATTCCTGCGGTTTTATCACTCAAATCCTGCGGTTTTAGCGTCGAAAAATGCGGACGCTTCCGGGGTCCAAAATAGGTCGTTCACTTCTCGGGAAAAGTATTCACCTTCGATTTACTGGTGCTTATAAACAGCGAGGGGGTCGCCCGGCAGGCGGCCCCCTCGCTTGTTATTCATCCCTCGGCAGCGGTTTCATGCTCCAAAAGACAACGTTCATAATCACGACAACCACCAACACCACGCCGTTGGCCACCCAAAAGCCCATGTTAAGGCCGAGCCACTCCGTGGTGCCAAACAAGTCCATCCAAATCTGCGTCCAGTTCATGCAAACGCTCCTTTCTGCATCAATCCCCCACTACAGCAGCTCGCCGTAGCGCTTGACGTAGGCCTTCTTAAGGCTTGTCGCCAGCGCCATGTACAGCAAGATGCACGGAATCAGGAACAAGAAGTACTCGACAGGCAGGGCGCCCAGACCCAGCGTGGGGCCAAGCGGGCTAAACGGGATCAGCGTGAGCAGCGCGATGCCCGTCATCGTGAGCAGCATCACCGGAGCCGAGGCACGGCTCTGGATAAACGGCAACTTAGGCGTACGGATCATGTGGATGACCAGCGTCTGGCTCCACATAGACTCGACGAACCATCCAGCCTGGAACAGCGCGATGTAGGCCAGCTGCATCTGCTCCAGCGCGGCGCCCGAGTAGACGCTCGCCAGGTCGTTGAACAGCACGCCATGGCTCACGAACAGGGGGCAGAAAACGAAGTACATAAAGATATAGGTCATAAAGTCGAAGATGGAGCTGGTGGGCCCGATCCAGATCATGAACCTGCCAACACTCGAAGCGTCCCAGGTACGCGGCACGCGCAGGAACTCCTCGTCCACGTTGTCCCAGGGAATCGCCAGGCAGCTGCAGTCATAGATCAGGTTGAGCAGGATCAGCTGGATGCTCATCATCGGCAAAAACGGCAGCAGGGCGGATGCGGCAAGCACGCTGAACATATTGCCGAAGTTGGAGCTTGCGGTCATCTTGATGTACTTGATCATGTTGGCGTAGGTCTTGCGCCCCTCGATGATGCCCTCCTCGAGCACCATCAAATCCTTCTCGAGCAAGATGATATCGGCCGACTCCTTGGCCACGTCGACCGCAGTATCGACCGAGATGCCGATGTCGGACGACTTCATGGCCGAGGCGTCGTTGATGCCGTCGCCCATGTAGCCCACCACACGACCGTTTGCACGCAGCACGGACACGACGCGCGCTTTTTGATCGGGCGTAAGCTTGGCAAAGACCTGCACGTCCTCGGCGCGACGAGCGAGCTCGGCGTCGTCCATTGCGGCGATATCGCTGCCGAGCAGCATGTTGTTGACCTCGAGTCCCACCTGCTTGCAGATGGTGCGCGTGACCTTCTCATTGTCGCCGGTCAAGATCTTGGTGGCTACACCGTGGTTGCGCAGCGCCTCGATAGCATCGGCCGTGGACTCTTTGGGCGGATCCAAAAACGCCAGGTAGCCGATCAGCACCATGTCGCGCTCATCATCGGCGCTAAAGGCACCGACAGGCGACGGGTTGGACTTTTGAGCGATTGCCAACACGCGGAAGCCGTCGTCGTTAAGGTCGGCGACCGTTGCCAAAATGCGCTCGCGCACCTCGTCGTCCAGCACGTGAACGCCGCCGTCAATCTCGGCATGCGAGCACACCGACAGCATCTCCTCGACTGCACCCTTGGTGACCATCTGGGTTTTGCCGCTTCGATCGCGCACCACGGTGGTAAGGCGACGGCGCGTAAAGTCAAACGGCACCTCGTCGACCTTCACATAGGCCTCGGAAAGGTCGGTGAGACTCGGGTCGTTTTGCTCCTCTTCCTCGGTGCATTTGATGATCGCCAGATCCATCAGATTCTTGTAGCCCGTCTGGAAATAGCTGTTGAGGTAGGCATGGCGCAGAACGCGCGAATCCTCCTGGCCATCGATGTTCCAGTGATACTCCAGCACCACCTGGTCCTGCGTCAGCGTGCCAGTCTTGTCCGTGCACAGCACGTCCATCGCGCCAAAGTTTTGAATCGAGTTGAGGTTCTTAACGATGGTCTGCTTTTTGCTCATAGCCACGGCGCCCTTGGCAAGGCACGTGGTAACGATCATGGGCAGCATCTCGGGTGTCAGGCCCACGGCGATGCTGATGGCAAACAGGCCAGCATTAAGCCAATCGCCCTTGGTGACGCCGTTAATCATAAAGACAAACGGAACCATCACCATCATAAAGCGGATGAGCACCCACGAGACGCTATTGACGCCTTTGGAAAAGCTCGTCTCTACGGCATCCTCGGACAGGCTCGATGCCATAGAGCCAAACAAGGTCTGCTCGCCCACGCTAAAGGCGAGCGCCGTCGCGCTGCCCGAGATCACACTGCTGCCCATGAGGGCGATGTTCTCGAACGACGTTGCCGAATCGGACTCGGTGCACGTCGCGGGAACCTTCTCGACCGGCTCGCTCTCGCCCGTCAGGCTTGCCTGGCTCACAAAGAGGTCCTTAGCCTCAATGATTCTCACATCGGCGGGAATCATGTCACCGGCGGACAGGTGCACGATGTCACCAACCACCACGTCGTCGATGGGAATCTCGGTCCTAGGGGCATCCTCGCGGGTGACTGTCACGGTGGTCGTAATCATATCGAGCAGCTTTTCGGCCGCGTTGCCGCTGCGCGCTTCCTGGATATAGCGCAGCGTGCCCGAGAGCACGACCATCGTGGTGATGATGATCACCGTCAGCGGGTCAAAGTCTTCGGGCGTGCTGCCCATCATCGACAACGCTGGAAACACCATGTCGGTCGCTGCCGAAATGATGGCCAGGAAAAACAGAATCGCCGTGAAGGGATTGACAAACGCGTCCGCAAGCTTGCGGGCAATCGACTTCTTCTTGCCACGCGTGACCACGTTACGCCCGTTGTCGGCTTCGCTGTGCGCGACCTCGTCGCGATTAAGGCCGCCGAGATTCGAGCCGACCCAGGATAGGGCCTCCGTCAGCGGAATGGTCGCCGCATACTGGATGCGACCCTCCGCGCGATGCCTCATCAGTTCGTTTTGCGCCTGAACCGCAGACGGCGTATGGCGCATAGTCATCTTCTTCAATTGCCTCGCTCCGTTCTATCGATCGGACGCAGGGCGAATCAGCCGCGCGCCCCCATCAAAGTGGACCCGCGCCGGCAACTTCGTCCTGCGTTACTGGTACTGTCACTGCCGCTCACGGTCCTCACCTCTCTTTCGCGTCCGCGACTGTCTACAGAATAGAAAAGCCGCAAGACCGAGCACATGGCTGGTTTCTTGCGGCTTTCTTGCGATTTGGCAAGGATTGTCAAAGTGACTATTTGGATCGATGGGAGCGAATACCCGAAGCGTTACTCGGCCATTTTGTAGCCCACGCCCCATACAGTCAGCAGGTAGTGGGGGTTGTCTGGTTCGGGCTCAATCTTCTTTCGAATTTTGCGGACGAAGGCCATGATGTTGCTGTCATCGAGCAGATACTCGTTTTGCCACACCGCCCGGTAGATTTCCTCTTTGCTAAAGACCGTACCCCGGTTGCTCGCCAAAAAGGCAAGGATGTCGAACTCCTTGGGCGTGAGCGAGACCGGCGCGTCCGACACCTTGACGGTGCGCGAGGCCAGGTCGATCGAAAGCTCGCCGATAACGATGGGTCCAGTGGCGGCACTTGCCTGCGAGCCGGCAACCGCCAGCTCGATAGCAGTCAGCTTGCCCGATGCGATATCGGCAAACACGGGCGCGAGCTCCAGGGCGGCAGCGCTGCCAGACGAGAACAGCGCGCTGCTGAGCTCGGCGGCCTCGGCCGGCGTAATCGCGATGTTGGTTCTGTTGGTACGCATAGAACCGCCCTAGAACAAGCTGCTCGAGCGGGCCAGATAGACCCGCTTGATCGTCGAAGCAACAACAAGATACAACACGCTCAGCAGCGCAACGATGCCCAGATACCATACAGGCAGCGTGGCGAGCCCAAACAGCTGCGCCACCGGACTGAGCGCAAGGAGCGCCGTGACAACGAGCATGACGGCAACCATCACCACGAGCGGTGTGCAAGGACGATCCCCGTCGCGGACACTGCGCGTTCGCAACACCAGGAGCACGAGCGATTCGGTCCATGCGCATTCCAGCAGCCAGCCGGCTTGGAAGGTCGCGATAAAGGCCGCTCGACCCGCCGCGTCGAGCGCGGCAAAGGGCGCGCCGCAGACGGCGGGGCATACGCCCAAGAACAGAATGGCAAACGTAATGATGTCGAAGGCCGAGCTCGCAAAGCCAAAATGAAGCATAAAGCTGCCGAGCCCCTTACCCGACCAGGCCCTGGGGCGGGCAATCTCTGCATCGTCAACGTTATCCCACGAAAGCGCCAGGCAGGTGGCGTCGTAGCACAGATTGAGCAAGAGCAGCTGGGTAGCGGTTGCCGGCACAAAGGGCAGGAAAATGCTCGAGGCGGCAACCGAACAGATATTGCCAAAGTTGGAGCTCGATGCGATACGGATGTACTTGGAGGCATTGGCGAACGAAGTCCTGCCCTCGCTGACGCCCTCGGCGACAACACCCAAGTCGCGCTCGAGCAGCACCAGGTCGGCCACCTTTTTGGATTCGGCCGCAGCCGAGTCCACGACAATGCCGACGTCTGCCGATGTGAGCGCCGGCACGTCGTTCACGCCGTCTCCGATATAGCCGACGATGTGGCCGGAGAGGCGAATCAGGCTAACGATCTGCGCCTTCTGTGCGGGCGTAAGCTCGGCAAACACGCGAGCCTTCCCCACCCGGATCAGCGCTTCGGATTCCTCCATGGCCTGAAGCATGCTGCCGGTGATAACGCTATCGGCGGGAATGCCCAGGCGCGAGCATGTTGAGCGAGCGACCGAAGCCGAATCACCCGTGAGCACGCGCACCTCGACGGAAAGGTTAGACAGCGCCTGCACGGCGGCACGAGCGCTCGCCTTGGGCCGATCGAAAAAGCCCAAAAAGCCGCACAGCACCAGGTCATCCCAGTCCGCCGACGTCGTGCTATAGGCGACGGCGAGCACTTTGATGCCATCGGCGCGCATGTCCTCGGCAACCTCGTAGGCGCTCTGACGGCCATCGGCATCCATGGGCACCAGCTCGCCCTTAAAGTTTGCCCAGGCGCAGCGTGTGCACACGCTTTCAACCTCGCCCTTTACGATGGTCAGATGATTGCCGGGGCGAACCTGTAGCCCCAAACAACCAAGCGCCCCGGGCGTGGCATCGAGCTTGACACCCGAAGCCTTGGTGACGTGGTCGAAGGGGTCAGAGGCATGCAGTGCAAAGGCGTGGCCAAGGTCTTTCGCGGCAAGGTGCAGCTCGGGTGCCGCGCACGCATCGGCAATGGCCCGATTGAGCTGATTGGCAGCGGCCCCCTGGCTCGTGCTCTCCAGATACGCCAGGTTGAGCGTCTGCTCGCTTTCGTTGCCCAGGATATCGGTGTAGTACTCGAGCACCGCGGCATCTTCGGTGAGCGTGCCTGTCTTGTCAACGCACACCACGTCCATGGAGCCCAGTGACTCCATGGCGTCAACGTTCTTAACGATGACCTGCTTGTTTTTTAGTCGATGGGCACTGCCCGAAAGGCAAACGCTCGTGACAACCGGCAGCATTTCGGGAACCAGGCCCACGGCCGTGCCCAGGGCAAACAGCAGTGCCTGCGCCCAGTCGCCCAGCACAAAGCCTCGAATCATAATGACAAACGGCAGTACGATGAGCATGCATCTTACCAGGGCGGCGCAGATGCTCTTGGCGCCGGCACCAAACTGTGTGCCCATTCGAGCGCGACGGCGCAAAACGGGCTGCTCATCGGCAATGCGGGCGAGGACGGTTGCCGACGCCTTGCCGTCGACAATGGTCGTTCCCGCGCGAACGGTCTCCCCTTCCCGCTTGGCGGTCTGACCGCTCTCGCCTGTAAGCGACGATTCCGAGACAAGGACCTGGTCGCCCTTGGCAAGGGTCACGTCGACCGGGCAGAGCATGCCGGCATATAGGCGGACGACGTCGCCGGGCACAAGCCGGTCGGCATCAACTTGAATCCAACACGCATCGACGCGTTTCCAAACGGCCGCGTGGTTCGCTTTAAACATATGGCGATCAAAGCTGCGCTTGGCCTCATTTTCGTAAAACAGGCGCACCAGGCCGCCCACCAGCCACATCAAAAAGAGCACAGCTGGCGCGAACACGCCCGTCTGGCCTTCCACCTGCGGCAGGACATCGACCAAAAAAGCCAGCCCGGCAAGCGCAAGCAGCAGCGACGAGAACGGATTAAAGAACGATTTTCTAATCATCGAAGCCTCTTTCTAGCACGGCTTCGATTGTATCCGAGGGCACTCGCCGACAACCCCGCCCCAACCCTTGCGACTTCCTTGCTTTTAGCCGTGACAAAAGGGTTGTCCCTTTGTCACATTATTCGGAACGAAGGGCCTCCACGGGGTCCTTTTTGGATGCGCTACGGGCCGGCAGCAGACCGGCAACGACCGTCAGCAACACCGAAATTGCAATGAGCACCAGCGCATCCTGCACGGGCAGGCTCATCAGGTTGGGGACCTGTTTGGCCGCAAGCGCCCAGGTATTAACCGGGAAGCTCACGGCCACCACGACGACAATGGCAAAGACGCCGGCGATGAGGCCCTCGATAAAGGTCTCGGCATTGAATACGTTGGCCACGTTGCGCTTCGACGCGCCGATCGCGCGCAGGATGCCAATCTCCTTCTTGCGCTCCAGCACGCTGATATACGTGATGATGCCGATCATGATGGAGCTCACCACCAGACTGATACTCACGAATGCGATGAGCACCAAGCTGATGGTGTTCACGATGTCGGTCACCGACCCCATGATGATACCCATGTAGTCGGTGTACGAGATTGCCCGCTCGTCGTGGCCGGCGGCTTTGACCTGCTTGTTGTACGCATCGATATGGTCGAGTACGCGCTCCTTGGCCTCAAAGTCACGCGGGAAAATCTTGACCGAGATGGGGTCCGCCTCGTCCGCATAACCCAGTGTGGTCAGGTTGTTGTCATAGGTAAGCTGCGATGCCTTGGCATAACTCATCATAAGCGAACTCAGGTCCTCGGCGTCCATGTTGAAGTGGATGGCGCGGGCAAAGGCGCTCGCATCCACACGCATAGCGCTCGCCAGGTTGGCAAAACTCGATGACATCTGCGTCGCCATCTGGCCCATGAGCCCTGCCGCGCCTGCCTTGAGCTGAGTTGACACCGTCGTCGCAATCTGGTCGCTGATCGACTTCATCATCTGATCCAGAGCCTGCTGCAGATACGGAGCCAGCTGCTTTTGTACATAGTCGGTCATCGCCTGCTGCAGGCGCTCGGCCAGGGCATCGCCGCCGAGTGCCTTGAGCTGAGCCAGGATTTGCTGGGCTGCCGTATCACTCTCAAGATACGTCGAGAACGCGGCGGCAAGCTTTGACGCGTCCTTAAGATCTTCGGGCGTCAGCGCCTTAAACTGTTCCGACTGCATAAAGCCCGTGAACAGTTGGTTGGCGAGCGCCCCCACTTGCTGCATCTGCTCGGGTGTAAGCTCCAACCCATCGAAGACACCCGAGAAATCGGGGGCTGGCGCCTTAGACATGATGTCGCTGAAGTCGATATCCTTCCCTACGCCCGAAAGGTCAATGTCCAGCTCGGACAAGTCAAGACACGACGGGTCCATACCGCCGGCAACACCCGAGAGCACGGAGGTATCGAACGAGAACGCGCTCTTAAGTGCTGCCTCGTCCACACTGAACATGCTGCCCAGATCCACTCCTTGTTTGGCCTCGCCTTGTAGTTCGTCGAAGGTTTTGCCCGTAAAGACATCCGTCTCGGGGTGGTCGAGTTGCTCCTGCACAATCTGCGAATCGGCGGCGCGCTCCATAAGCTGGCGAGTCAGCGCATGCGTATAGGCAATGCCCGGAGACAACGCACTCGCATTGGCCGTCTCGTTAGGTCGCACCACGCCCACAATGTGCACGTCAATACCGTCGGCAACCTTGGCAGCCATAAAGTCGGCGTCGTCAGACATGTCGGTCCACATGCCGGTCTCTTCGTTTTTGCGATACGCATCGGCCGGCGACAGCACCTTAAACGTCGTGGACAGCGCATCGTCGTAGGTAAATTCGGTGCCGGTCTCGGGCGTTTCGACCCCACCGTCAGCCGTCATAGCGCTGTTTACCAGATCGTTGAGCTCATTGATATCCAGCGCGCCGATGCTGTAGAGCGTGTAGTCGCCCACCGTGCCACGACTCGAGAGCACCATTACGGCTTCGTTAGCAGACGTGGGCCAATGACCGGCGACGACATCGTACTGGCTGTCGAGCAGACTCTGGTCGTCAATCATCTCGTTAAAGACCGAGGTTCCCATGGATTCCATGCTCACCGTTGCCGCCGAGCTCGCGCCTCCGCTCATTGCCTCGGTCATAGCGTTGGGAACAAGCCGAACGGGCTTCTCATCGCCCTTACCCGCACGATAGACAACCGGCGTCACGCCGTAGCCGTACTGGATGGCGTTGACCTCTTTGTCGATACCGTCGCCACCGGCATCGAGCCATGCCTTAAAGCTCGTCATATCGTTGGACTTAACGCTCGCAAACATATCCTTTACGGCCGTGACCACAGGAATCTTATCGGTTCCCTTGGCCTTGCCGCCGGCACTGTCGTCGGACGAATCCACGTTTTCAGGCGAGTCATCATCCGCAGCCCCCTGTCCGCCCATCATGGACGACAGGTCGTAATCCTGCTTGGAAATGGTGAGTGGGTAGCTCGAGAGCGTATCCTCCTCGACCTTTTTGATGTAGCCGTTTACGCCATTGGACAGCGCCAGAATCGCCGCAATACCGATAATGCCAATCGAGCCCGCAAAGGCCGTCATGGCCGTACGGCCCTTTTTGGTCATAAGGTTGCGGGCAGAAAGCCCCAGCGCCGTCACAAAGCTCATCGAGGTTTTGCGCGTAGGCTTGGCCTCGCGGCGCGTGACGTCAGCGACATCGAAAGGATCGGAATCGTCGGTAATCTTGCCATCCGCCAGGTTAACGATGCGCGTGGCGTATTGGTATGCCAACTCGGGATTGTGCGTGACCATGATGACCAGGCGGTCGCGTGCAACATCCTTGAGCAAATCCATGACCTGTACGGATGTCGTTGAATCCAAAGCGCCGGTCGGCTCGTCGGCCAGCACAATCTCGGGATCGTTAATCAGGGCGCGGGCGATGGCCACACGCTGCATCTGCCCGCCCGAAAGCTGGCTCGGGCGCTTGTTAACGTGCTCGCCCAGGCCGACTTTCTCCAACGCCTCGCGCGCACGCTGGCGACGCTCGGCATGCCCCACGCCCGTGAGCGTAAGCGCCAGCTCCACGTTTTCCAAAATGGTCTGATGCGGAATGAGGTTATAGCCCTGGAACACAAAGCCGATGCGGTTGTTGCGATAGGCATCCCAATCGCGATCGTGAAAGTCCTTGGTCGATATGCCGTCGATCAGCAAGTCACCAGAATCGAAATGATCGAGCCCACCGATAACGTTGAGCATCGTAGTTTTGCCCGAGCCCGAGGGACCCAGAATGGCCACGAACTCGTTATCGCGAAAAGACAGGCTTACGCTATCGAGCGCCACCTGCGTAAACGACTGCGTAACGTACCTTTTGCAAATACTCTTGAGCTCCAACATGGACGGCAACCTCTCCCACGCGGGCGCACTTGCCCGCTCTCCCCCGCCGTTCGTATTCGACGCGTTTGTCCTACTCTATCCCCATTTTTTGCCGGCGCCAGTGAGGAATGTAGGGAACCGCGCCAAAAAACGAACGGGACGGCGCCTAAAAGAAGAGGCCCCGAGCGGGACCTCTATATGGTGGAGATTATCTTGAAAGGCAGCGGACCACTCCGCGCAGCGGCGCACGATCCTCGCCATGCTTTACGCGTTTTTTACTGCTCGCTATTCGCAATCGCCTGGTCGATAAGCTTGTCGAGTGCTGCGCGCTGCTCGGCGGAGCTAATGGCTCCCACGATTGGATCCCCTACGATGTTGCCGTTCTGATCGATGACATACGTCGTCGGGAACGAGAACAAATTTGACGTGAACTTACCGGCCTCGCTATCCGACTTGAACCAGATGTTCTTATATGTCACGCCCTTCTTGCTCAGCACGTCCTTGGCATCTGCGATCTCGCCCTTGTTGCCATCGAGCGTAAAGGAATTGACGCCCACGACCTGGCCGCCCTTCTCGGCAAGCTCCTGATTCAGCTTCTCAAGATCGCCCAGCTCGCCCACACACGGCTTGCAAGTAGTGAACCAGAAGTTCATGACGGTGACCTTGTTCTTAGAGAACAGCTCGTCGCTGTTCACGTCGTTGCCATCCAGGTCCTTGCCCGTAAAGCTGGGGAACTTCGTCGCCTCGCTCGAAGCATTGGCACCAGCCGTCATGCCAGCGGTCGAAGCGTCGACGCTCTCGCCTGCACTCGGCGTGCTTCCACAGCCGGGGAACTCCTTCTCCAGGCTCTCGAGCTTGTCCTCGATCTCCTTGATCTGCTGTGCACCGGCCTTGAGCGTCTTGAGCTCATCCGCCGTGAACTCATCCTTGGCACCGTCGATGGTCTTGAGCAGGAAATCGCCGTAATTGCTGCCGTCCTCAATCATTGCCGAGTCTTTATTTGCCGCATTGAATACCTTTTCCCACAGCGCGTTATCACTCGAAAAGATCTCGTTCTCCTTCTGCATGAGTTTTGCATACAACTCGGCGGCCTCGTCGGCATTGGCCGGCTTCTGCGCAGTGAGTTCTGCGATCTTAGGATCGGAGCTCGCAGATTCGCTCGCATTGCCACCGGGCGCCGAACATGCCACAAGGCACAAGGCCAATACCGGCACCATAAACAGGGCCGCAATCTTAGAAAGCTTCATAGTCATTCCTCCGTTTTGTCGAAGCTTGTTTACTTTTTATCGGCGGTCAAGGGAAGCTTTTCCGCCGACACATCCAGGCCATAGCGATAGCTGATGGCATCGACAGGACAGGCCCCGATGCACTTTCCGCACCGGATACATTCGGCATGATTGGGCGCGCGGACCACATCAACGTCCATCTGACAAACCCTTGAACACTTGCCGCACGAGACGCATTTGCACGCGTCGACCTGAATCCCCAACAAGGACACCTTATTCATGAGCGCATAGAATGCGCCGAGCGGGCAAATCCATTTGCAGAAGGGGCGATAGAACAAAACGCTCAGCACTACCACGGCAATGAGAACGGCAAGTTTCCAAGTAAAGAGCTGTCCCAACGCAGATCGAATGCCGGCGTTGGCGATGGCCAGCGGAATGGCACCCTCGAGCACGCCCTGGGGACAGATGTATTTGCAAAAGAACGGATCTCCCATCCCCAGATCGTTGACCACCAGCACAGGCAGCACTACCACAGCAAACAACAGCACGACGTACTTGATGTACGTGAGCGGCTTGAGCTTTTTCGTGGAGAACTTTTTGCCGGGAATCTTGTGAAGCAGCTCCTGCAGCCAGCCAAACGGGCACAGAAAGCCGCATACAAAGCGTCCCAGCAGCACGCCGAGCAAAATGAGCGTACCGGTAACATAGTAAGAAAAGTTGAACTTGGATGAACCTACTACCGACTGGAACGATCCGATGGGGCACGCGCCCGAAGCCGCTGGACACGAATAGCAATTAAGTCCAGGTACGCAGACTGTTTTTCCCGCGCCCTGATAGATGCTTCCTTTGGCAAAGTTTGGCAGGTGAATATTGGTGACCAGCGTCGCCGCCGCCTGAATGAATCCGCGAAATCGGGCCAAAACATGCGACGCAGTGTTTTCTCTTTTATCCAATTCCGATACACTCCAAGCACAGCCTAATCGCTTTGGCCAGCACGGCATCCGCCTCGCCACGCATAACACCAAAGCACACCATGGTGATTCCGACGATCAACAAAGCGACCTGTACCACGGGTTTTACCGCTTTGAACAACTCGACCACTCCTTTCGTTACGCGACCATTGGACCATATCGACTATAAAATCCGTGTTAAGCGCGATTTGGAATGTGCAGGGAGACTGTTATGCGTATTTTGATCGTCGAAGACGAGCGAGCACTGTGCGATGCAATCGCGCGCAGCTTGCGAAACTTGGCGTACAGCGTCGACTGCTGTCACGACGGACAGGAGGCGCTCGACCTACTGGACGTTGAGGCCTTCGACCTCGTGGTGCTCGACCTCAACCTTCCCCGTATCGACGGCATGACCGTACTCAGGGAACTTAGGAAAACTGACTGCGAGACTAAGGTACTGATTCTGTCCGCACGTGGCGGAGTATCCGATAAAGTCGCCGGACTCGATGCCGGCGCCAACGATTACCTCACCAAGCCGTTTCATCTGGACGAGCTTGCGGCAAGGATTCGCAGCCTTACCCTCAGACGCTTTACACAAAGCGACATAGTTTTAGCCTGCGGAAAGCTCCGCTTTGACACCAAGGCGCGCATCGCTTCCGTGGACAGCGAGGCTTTATCTCTTACGCGCAAGGAAACGGGAATCTTGGAATACCTGATGCTTAATCAGGGGCGACCGGTAAGCCAAGAGGAGCTTATAGAGCACGTTTGGGATAGCACCGTGAACAGCTTTAGCAACGCAACCCGCGTTCATATCTCGTCACTCCGCAAAAAGCTACGCAGCGCTTTGGGATACGACCCGATTCGCAATCGGATTGGAGAGGGCTACGTTATGGAGGATGGCGAATGAAAGGGCTTTCGCTGCAATGGCGCATAACGATTATGACGGCACTGCTCACGTGTGCAGCATGCGTGCTGACGAACTGCCTGGTCGGCTATACGGGCATGCGCTACATGGATGCCATCGGCAGCGACATCTCGGCCCTTAACGCGACCGGCGAAGATTCGCCCCAGGCATTCGACCCAACGAAAGCGACCCCCGATGACAAGGTCACGATCGTCGTAAACGACGCACAGGAGTCTTTTGGCACGACAACCTGGTACATCACGGCTGGAGTCACACTTCTTGGCGGCGCGCTAGCATACTTTGCGAGCGGCCGTGCACTCAAACCGCTACGGGCTTTTGCAGCCCAGGTTGAGCGTGTGCAGCCTGACAACCTAAGCGAAATCAGGCTCAGTGAAGATGTGCCCACCGAGCTACAGCGATGCAGTGCCTCTTTCAACGACATGATCGCCCGTCTTGGCGAAGGGTTCTCTGCACAGCGTCAGTTTACCGGCAACGCCGCACACGAGCTGCGCACCCCGCTCGCCCTTATGCAAGCACAGATTGAACTATTCATCTCCGAGCACTCCGGTTTGCAACCCGAAACAGCCGAGCTGCTCGGCCTGCTACAAGAACAAACCGAGCGCATGTCTCGAATGACCAAGGTATTACTCGAGATGAGTGAGCTCCGCAGCGTTCCTTGCGAGGACGATGTTGAACTTGGTCCCTTGTCCGAAGAGGTCCTCACCGACCTTGCGCCACTTGCCGAGAATAAGGACGTAACCCTCGATTGCGCCGGAGACGCTTTGACAATCGGAAGTGATACGCTCCTCTATCGGCTGGTGTTCAATCTGGTCGAAAACGCCATCCGTTACAGCCGCTCCGGCTCGACTGTCAACGTCTCCATCAGCGGCAGCGACAGCCACGTGTTCCTGCGAGTCGAGGACCAGGGCCCGGGAATACCCAAGCAGTACCGAGAGAGCATCTTCCAGCCGTTCTTTCGTCTAGACAAATCCCGCAGCAGGGCATACGGCGGCGCAGGACTCGGGCTAGCGCTTGTTTGGGAGATTGCAGCACTTCACGGTGGCACGGTAGAGGTCGAAACAAGTTCCGAGAACGGGACTACCATGCTCGTGACCCTCTCAAAGGGGGCCACCACGTGATCCGACTGTCCAGGGGTCCCACTCGGCATTGCGAAACGCGTCCCAAAACTTGGACATGAGAAATGGGAGGCAGTTCGCATCTGTGCCGAGGACGAAGTCCTGGCGGGAATTCAGGATGCGCAGAGGAAGCTTACGGCAGAAAACCCCGACAGAGTCGTGACCGTCGGCGGCAACTGTATGGCGTCGCTTGCCCTCTTCGATTACCTGCACGGGAAATACGAGAACGTTGGAATCGTCTGGATCTATGCGCATCCGGATGTATCCACGCTGAATGATGGCTACCCCAACGCTCACGCCATGGTACTTGGCAACCTTTTGGAACAGGGTGCACCGCAACTCGTTTCGCGGATGCGGCATCCGGTGTTTAAGCCGAGCGATGTCCTGCATGTCGGGCTACAGCAGCTCCACGACTATCAGGAAGTTTGCTTAAACAAGCATAGGTGTTGCGGTTTTAGCCGATGTCCTCATGGAGGAAAACGACATGCTGGGTCTGTCTGATTAAAGTCCAACAGTTTCCATGAGGCATCTAGCACGGTAAAAGCTAAAGACCCGGGAGACCCCAAACTGTCAACCATCTTTACGGGTGCAAGGGAAACGGGCAAGACAGCCCCCTCTCGCTCCTATCCGAAACGGCGCTTGAACACGGCTGGATTGCAGCGAATGTCTCCGCCATGCCCGGCATGCTCGAAGATATCATCGAGCACACAAAGGAGGCCGCAGGCCGTTACCTCTCGCAGCCCCATACACGCGTGAGCGGAGTTCAAGTTGGGCAGCGGGGCGGTTTAGCGCGCCAATATAATCAAATCGTGCACTTCCATAGCCTCTCGTCTACGTGGTGTACCGTCGTCTCCCCTTTTATCAGAGTTGGGCGATTTCAGGCACCCGAGCTGAACTCAAATTGAACTCAACGATGCCTTATCGGTCGAGGGCGTCCTAGCGAGAATATACAGAGGCGCACATTTCGCAGGGAACCTCCCATTCGTTATCATATCGGGATGCTGTCAAGGCAGCGTCAATGCGTTCGACCTACACCTTCTCGCTTTTCGAGGCCTCGTCTGCAGGACCATCGGAATCGATACGGAATCGATCGGCATACCATTCATCCGAAGCAATCACCTTATGGAGCATCTGGAGATGCAGGTCGACATAGTGGCAGAACGCCTTGCCGCATTCCACGAGAGGCGCATTGTTTCTCTCGTTGGGCTCGGCTCCAAAATTAAACTCGACCTCATAGCCCTCCCCAGGCACACCCATGCTCGGCAGAATATCAATGGAGAAGTGGACGAATCCAGACGTCACCTTGTATACATCTTTTACCTTTGGATCGAACTTCTCGAGTAAGTCTTGAAGTCTTCCATCGGACATCTTCTCACCCGAGAAATCTTTCAGCTTGTTCACAGGCACACCTTGAAACACCTGCTTGAGAAAGTCATCCTGGTCTTCGGCGGCGAATAATGCGAATGTCCGCAGGCAGACTCCAACCTGTGCGCGGAGAAGCTGGGCGACGCAAACAAGATTCCTCGACTCGAGCATGGAGATGAATCCGTCTATCAGTCTCATCGCATACTCAGAGGAGGATGCCAGATATAGATCCCATTGGGTAAAGTCGCCGTTCATGAAGGGAATCACTGCATTGCGCTCGGCGACTCTCAAGGCACTCAGGCTTTGTTCTATTTTCTCAGCTTCTTGTTTGAACTGTTCGCTATCCAAAATGCCCCCAAATGCCGGCTTCTCAACAAATCAAAAAAGCAGGAGAGACAGAGATTAGGTTCCTGCTCCACTGAACCCGCGCTTCCAGTCGAGACACTCCTCCTCGAAGATCTCCCCAGAGTCCCGTCTTTCGCGCCCCTCACGGAACTGTCCATATCAGTGTAGCCAATCCAAGCACAGCCCCACCGCACGGCCCAGTCGCTTCCGGTCCTGCGTGGCCCCATGAAGGCGGAAGGGCGTGGTTGTCGTCATCGCGTTCCTTTCTCCTCATACCTTTTTGGGCATGCGTCACGGGCCCCCGCGCGGCGCCGAGAGCGAATCGGCGCAGGCTTGGGGCCAGTTGCGCAGAGGTTGAGGTTCGGGTTTCGCCGGCTTACGCAGCTTGGCGGGCAGAGCGCCCGGGCTCGCTGCGCCTAGGGCGCGGCGGG